>JAXHVL010000025.1:0-45789 GCA_034189225.1 Thermodesulfobacteriota bacterium | reverse complement strand
TCCGGCCCTGTTCATCGGTGATCTCCCAGGGGTCGAAACTGGCCGGGCTCCCGACGTGGCGGACCTCGCCGCCCACCACCGACTGGACGGCGCGGGCCACACGCTCGCGTGTCCGTTTGACGGTCTCGATCTCGATTCCGAAGTTGATTTGGCGTAAGTCCATGGTTTCTCCTTGCTGTTCGTAAGCCCTGTATCGCAAGGGTTTCTGCGTTGTGTTCACACACATACAGGCTTCTTTTTGAACAGAAAGCAAGGCGAATTCGACGGACTTGCTGAAGATAATTCGTTATCAGACGTACAGGCGGTGATTATCAAAACTATTGAACCGGTTAGACCCGGCAGAAAGTATCCAAGAAGTTTTAATAATCGAAGCGGACGCTTTCATCTATGTTATAAACCCCTTCGTTAAGTTAATGACATTGAATCACAAGAACATCCTCCGCGTTTGGGTTACGCTCAAAAGGTATTAGTCGTTTTATGCCTCGCTCTATCGCCCTTCGGGCGATGGTGCCGGTAAGAATTGCCCGGGGGATTGCCATTTGTTGCCCCTTTGCCCGCTTTTGTGTGCGGGGCGGGTAGGGACTCGGGGGGAGGGCGAACAATGCGGGGCTTAAAAATAAAAAACCAGAAGCCATAAATGACCTCCGGTTTACTGCCTGCTGACTGAATGATGAAATACAACTTACTGAAATTAAAACAAGTTCCTGGTGGAGGCGGCGGGAGTCGAACCCGCGTCCGAAAATATTCCGCACAGGCATCTACATGCTTAGCCTGATTTTTTTAAATTTCTCCAATATGAGTTTCTATCAGGCGAGAGACTCACATGGATAGCCTGAGGCATTTCGTAACCTTCTTACAGGCATCGGAAGGTTACTATCCTGCTTCGTCGACGCCCTTACGGAATCTGCAGGAAAGAATCCGCAGGACGGAAGCCGTCTTAAGCGGCTACAGCGTAATTATAATCGTCTGCGATTATGTTTAGGTCCGCCGTTTTACGAGTAGACGGGACTCGGCATGCAACCTGAACTTCTTTATCCCCGTCGAAGCCGTTTCGCCCCCAAAGAACATGTTTAATATGATTATAGTCACTCCTGCCGGTTTTGTCAATCATATCTCTGATGTTGGCAGGGTCAATTCGTTCTTTGAAATAAACACTATAAAATAAAAAAGTTAAAGAAATTTCGGATAAAGCGATCAGTTTGGGTGTATATTGTTGGCGAATTGCAAGAATCGAGGAGAAATTCATGTATTTGCAAAAATTGATCGTCCGGCCAGTTCTTAAAAGCGAGGAAGCCAGATTTCGCGACCTGATGCAGAGGCATCATTATTTGGGATTTGTTCCCAAAGTTATTCGGATACAGAATCGTTTTGGTGGAAACATTCGTCGATCCGGAGTTGTTTTCGGGCGCCTTCTACAAGGCTTCGAACTGGTTGCTCGTCGGTCGGACGCGAGGTTTCGCCAGGCAAAACAACGGCTATACGGAGACGCTAGGAACTTCGAAACTGATCTTTGTAAAACCGTTGGTCAAAAATGCGAGACGGATTTTATCTCGGCCTTTTCTTGAAGACGAACATCAAAAAGCGGGAGGAAAAATGAATCTCAAAGCCGACCACTTGCGTTTTGGTTGCAGAAGGGAAAAAGGCCGATACGTCGTACCAAGCGAATCGATCATCAGGGATGTTTTGGTGTGCCTGAACCCCGACGATCTCGATTATGCACTTCGAAAGTGGAACGAAGCCTTCGGTGCGCAAGACGCCGGCTTGGCGATCGATGGCAAAGTCATGTGCAACGCTGTCGACGAAGACGACAGGCAGATACACGCCATGAACGCCGTCGGCCATGACAGCAATATTTGCTACACCCCAAAAAAAGTAGGTACGCTGCCTGTCGGCGAAGATTCGGAAGAACAAAAACAAACCAACGAGATCAAGATAGCCATACCTCTGCTCGAGGCTCTCGACATAGATGGCAAAAACATAACTGCCGACGCTTTACACATCCAGATAACGGAACGGATGGTGTGGCACAGAAAATGAGAACTGTTCAGGAACACCAGAGCGGTGCTGGACTATCTGAAAATGACAAAAAATTTCCGGGCCGCCCGTCAATAGAATGTTAACGGCTTAGAACAAATTAGCCGTGGGCTTTTGATGGTCTGCAATTGAAATCCAACCGGCTCCATGGTATTATCGATTTTTCGTAACTGTACACTGCACCGCGACATGAGAGTGCATAAATGACGGTTAATATACTACTTTTTCACCACATGCCAAGGAATTTTCAATGCAAGTCAAGCTGCCATGGAAAGAAACATCTCTGGAGCTGGAAGTCCCGGACACATGGCTACTGGTGACCCCGGAACCTGCCATTGAACCGCTCCGCAAAGAAAAAACCGAGGATGCTATTGTTGAGGACGCCATGCGAAATCCTCATGGCGGAAAGCCCATCCGCACAAACCAGCTCACCGGCAAAAAAATTGTGATCGTGGTGGATGACAATACGCGGCCCACGCAGGCCCATAAGTTTTTCCATCTTGTAATGGAGGCCCTGATCGCCGCCGGCGCCGCCATGGAAAATATCGTGGTGGTGTCAGCCCTGGGGATCCATACCCCGATGACCGAGACGGACATGGCGGAAAAAATCGGCGCCCACAATCTCTCCGGCCTCTTCTGGGAAAACCATGACGCCTTTGACGAATCAGTTAACGCCTTTTTCGGGGAAACCGGCCGCGGCACCCCGGTTTACCTGAACAGGCACCTGAAGGACGCCGATTATGTGGTCCTGATCGGACTGATTGAACCGCACTTCATGGCCGGCTTCGGCGGGGGCATGAAGAACATTCTCCCCGGTCTGGCATCGGCGGAAACCATCGGCAAACACCATGAAATGCGTGGGCAATTCCCTGCCGGCCCTCAAACCGGGCGGCGCGGTCATGGGCTTCTTGCAGGCGGATAAGGGTCTGGATGATATTCCCATGCCCAAACCATCGCCGCTGCCGCTGGGAATTGTGAAAAAAATTCTTCGCCTGATCGGGCCGTCCCGGGTCTACTGGTTTTTGAATCTTGTAAAAAAGGGAATGGATATCGAGGAGAAATTTCTTTACTACTATACCATGCAGCTCATTCGTCAACACGAGGTATACCTTTACGTGCCCTCGCTTACCCCGGAAGAAATGAAAGCTCTCTTTTTCTTCAAGGGGTATAGCCGGAATCCCCATAACTGATTGCAAGGGTGTATGTTTTGGTCATTGGAACATCTGACATTCGGATTTGTTTCGAATTTCAAATTTCGTGCTTTGCACCTCACCGGCGTAGCCTTTTATCTCTGACCTGGGCCAGAAGACCAGGTTTTATTAACTGATAAACATCAACCAAGGGGGGAGAAAAACAACCTTATGATGGAAAAAGAATTCACCGACACCGACATTGAGCAGATTCAGGCTCATGGCCTGTCCATGGAAATCGTGGAAAACCAGCTGGCCATGTTTAAAAAGGGGGTCGCCGTTCCCGGTCTCGTCGCTCCATGCACGGCGGGCAACGGCGTGAAACGCCTGGATGACGATGCTGTCATTGACCGCCTTATTGACCGGTGCAATGAAGCGGCCGCCCACGGCCGGATCACGAAATTCATTCCCGCATCCGGGGCCGCCACCCGAATGTTCAAGGCCCTGCTGGCGGTCTATTACGGGGATGCCCCCACCGACAGGGAAACCGCTTTGCAGAAGGCGGAAAAAGGCGATGAGAACCACGCGGCCCTGCTCGATCTCATGGACCATCTGACCGAATACGCCTTTTATACATCCCTGAAAACTGCCATGGCGGAAGACGGCCTGGATTGCGACCGGCATGTGGCCGACGGCGGTTTTCAGACCGTGCTGGAATACCTGCTCACTGACAATGGCCTGGCCCTTGCCGACCGGCCCAAGGGCATGATCCCGTTTCACCGGTACATCACCGGCACCGGTGAAACGGGCGTGTTTACGGCATTTGAAGAACACATCGCCGAATCCGTGGCCTGCTTCATGGACCAACACGATACCTGCCGTCTTCATTTCACGGTTCCCGAAACGCACCGGCAGCGCATCGAGGATCTTGTCCGGCAATCCTGCGAACAATACCGCCAGGCCGGAAAAACGGTCATGACCACCTTTTCCATCCAGGCTCCCTCTACGGATACCGTCGCGGCAGACATGGACAACAAGCCTTTTCGTGACGAAAACGGCCGGCTGGTGTTCCGCCCGGGTGGCCATGGCGCGCTCCTGGACAACCTCAACGCCCTGGACGGCGACATTCTTCTGATTAAAAACATCGACAACGTGGCCAGGCCCGCCCTTCGGCAGGATACCGCCTGGGCACTGAAAGCCATATGCGGCATGCTTGCGAACCTGCAAGAGGGGATCACCGAGCATTTACACCGGCTGCGCATCCGGTCATGCAGCGATACCGACATTCAGGCCGCGATGGACTTTATCACGCTGAGGCTGGAAATCACCCTTTCCGAATCCATAGAGACCGGCCCCGCGGACGACCGCCGCGCTTTTCTGCTGTCGGTTCTCAACCGGCCCACACGGGTCTGCGGCGTGGTTAAAAACGAAGGCGAGCCCGGTGGCGGTCCCTTTTTCGTAAAAGATGAAAACGGCATGATATCCGGCCAGATCATCGAATCCGCCCAGGTGGACATGAACGATCCGGCCCAGAAAAATATCTGGGAAAGCGCCACCCACTTCAATCCGGTGATTATCGCCTGCGGCGTCCGGGATGGGGACGGCAACCCCTTTGATCTGAAACGATTCTCCGACCCGCAGGCGGGCATCATAACGGAAAAATCCTACAACGGCCGTACCCTGAAGGCGCTTGAACACCCGGGATTGTGGAACGGGGCCATGGCTCACTGGAATACCGTATTCGTGGAGATCCCGTCGGCGGCCTTTAACCCCGTCAAAACGGTTTTCGACCTGCTTCGTGACGGCCACCGGGCGGAGGATCACCGCTGATGAACATTCTTTTATGCGGTGCAAAAGGGCAGCTGGGAACCGACTGTATCGCCGTGCTGTCAGATGACCACGCGATCACCGCCGTGGATATAGACGAATTGGATATCGCGGCTCCGGCATCGGTACATGCGGTTGTAGAAGCCGCCCGGCCCGGTGTTATCATCAATTGTGCTGCCTATACCGACGTGGACGGCTGCGAAATTAATCGGGAAACGGCTTTTGCCGTCAATGCCGACGGCCCGGCAAACCTGGCTGACGCCGCCCGCGCCGTGGGTGCCACCCTTTTACACATTTCCACGGACTACGTGTTCAATGGCGACAGGGCCGTTCCCGAAGCCTGGACCGAAACCGACCCCGTCAATCCCGTCTCGGTTTACGGAAAGTCCAAGGCCGCCGGCGAAAAAGCCGTTCTGGCGGCCGATACGCAAAACATCGTGCTCCGGACGGCATGGCTCTATGGCATCAGCGGAAAAAATTTCTTAAAAACAATACTTCGGCTGGCACTGAACAATCCCTGCAAGCAGATCACCGTGGTGGCGGACCAGTTCGGTTCGCCCACCTGGTCTTATACCCTGGCCCGCCAGATAAAGATACTGATTACGTCCGGCGGCAGCGGCATTTACCACGCCACGGGCGAAGGCTATTGCTCATGGCACGACCTGGCCGCCTACTTTCTGAAAAAAATGGACGTGCTCCATGCCATCACCCCCTGCACCAACGCGGAGTATCCTACGCCGGCCCCGCGCCCGGCCAACTCCATCCTCGCCAACCACCGGCTTTCGGAACAGGGCATCAACCAGATGCAGAACTGGCAGGATGACGTTGACCAATTCATCGACCGCCACCGGCAGACACTCCTGGAAATGTTCACCTGATCCCCATGACGGCGGTTTTTCCTCGCTTGAATTATAAAAAAATCCACGTATAATACGCCTTAAAAAAATCGAAACACCAACAAATATACTGAAGGGAGACAACGACGAATGAAAAAAGCAGCAACCCTTATCACGGCATCCGTCATCCTTATACTCCTTGCAGGGGGTTTATTTGCCACGGAAACCGCCCGCAAATCACTGACCCGAACGCTGTACCCGGTCATTGCAACGGGGGATCAGACAGATCTCTGCAGCGCACCCATATCCAATTACCGGCTGTATGCCATCAAAGACGGTCGGATGCAGCCGATACCGTTTCAGATTGACGAACGCCACCAAAACGGTGAGTTCGTGCTCACCGGAGGAGAAAATCCAACCACGGACGAGGACGAAGGAATTTTCGATAAAAACGATGAACTGGTCTTCATGGCCCGGGACACGGGCGACAAGCTCGCGGCCCAGGACATGCTTCCGGACAACATCGAGGCCGTTGCGGAACTTGAAATAAGCGATCCCGTGACCGGCGACACCGCCTGGGCCTATCTCATCTCCTTTAACTTCCCGCAGGAACCTCTGGAAACCGATTATGTATCCTATAAACCCACGCACCAGACCATCTCCACGCCCTATTATGCCGCCGGCTTTAATCCCGACCACCCCGCGGCACCGTCTGATTACTCATTTATGAAAGCACTTAACGGCAGTGGAGAGGACTTTCTCGATCGTGCCAAGATTCGCGTCGCCATGCGGTCCATGGGGATCACCCTTCACCGCAACGAGGAAGACATAAAAGTAAAAGAGATCGGTTACATAGACGGGCCTGTGCGGGTGGTGGTGTATAATCAGACCACAACGCCGCTGTTTCTGGGCATCCCTGCCAGCTCAACAAAACAGTATACCTATTATTATCCCATGAATGCCGATTTCGGCTTTGCCGTCTCTTTCCCTCTGAAACCGGGCATGTTCCGTGTGGAGATCATTGACGACTTCAAGGATGCCATCGGGTGGACCTTTTACAACTCAAACAATCCCGAAGGACTAATGATCGACGGTGAAACGGGACCGGCGGACAAAAACCTGGATCGATCCCCGTGGGACTGGAGCGTTCTTTCAGACGGAACGCACAGCTTCTGGTCCCGGTGGAAGACGCCCGAAGACTGTACGGTCGCGGCAGCTCAATATTTTAATGACGACATGACCGCCGAGGACGAACTGGAAGATACCCCCGGTGAAAGTCCGGGCATCGGGTTTGATTTCAAAGACGGCTGGAAAGAACTCGAGGAAGATCGTGTCGAGTTCCGGCTGATCCATTTCTTCACCAGGGGCTATACCCCGGCCATGGTACAGGAGATCACGCAGGTCCACGATGCTCCCCTTGAGGTATCCGAAAACGATGTGGATATGGATGGGTAAAACAGCCCCTCAACCAACCGCCCGTCGAAGGATGAAAAAGAACGGCGTTGGCATGGCCTTGCAATCCATGGCCTCCAGCACAGCGTTATCGTCGATTTTCCGGAACACGTCATTGATGGGAAGCTGGTCGTAGATCATGGTGGCGCTGGATTTGCCGCGGTAAGAGGTCATTCGCAACCGCGCCCTGGACCGGCCGGTTGCCAGCAGCGGCATGGCGGCCTGGAACTGGCGGCCCGCAACGGCCGATCGGGGCATGGGATGGCGCGCCATCATGCCCAGAAAAGGCCCCATCCATACCGGGTTGATGCACATCAGCCGGCCGCCGAAACAACTGAACAGCAACACCTGCCCCGCCCTTTGCAGCGGAGCCGAGCGAAGGTACTGCAAAAACGCCGCGGCGGGATTGGAAGCTTTTTACGAAGCCGTCACGATTGCCATGTCATCAGGAATCAAATTTTTGGAACATTTGACATTCGGATTTGTTTCGAATTTCGAATTTCGTGCTTTTCGCCCTACCGGCATAGCCTTTTATCGCTGACCTGGCCCAGAGGACCAAGTTTATAGACTATAATAAACCTTTTCAACCTTGTCAAAAACCCCCTGCCAGGAAAGGGCGGCCAGTTGATTTTTGATGGGCGCAAGATCGATATCAGGCCGCTGCCTTGCAGTGGTGATCTGGCGGCAAAGGGCATCCTGAAGGTTTTTCTCGAACACATCCCGGTCTTCCGCCACCGGCTCGTCCACATTCACCAGCCGCGGCACAGGTACCAGATCGATCAACCCGGCAGCAGGCATATCGCCGACAAGCTCCTTTACCCCGGGCAGCGCCGTGGCAACGACCCGGCAGCCGCTCGCCAAAGCCTCCAGCAGTACCAGCGGAAGCCCTTCAAACAAAGACGGCAGCACGAACACATGCGACCGTCGCATTATGCCGGCGAGTATCTCCTGGGAAACCGCACCGTAAGAAGTGATGCGGCCGGCCATCTGCCCGGCCAGTTCCAGACATTCAGCCATCTCCGCACCGCTGCCGCCGCCCACCAGATGAAGGCGCCACGGCCCGGCGTCGATCCCGGCGAGGGCCCGCAGCATCCACGGCACCCCCTTGGCATGACTCAATTTCCCGACATACACGAGTTGAACCGTCCGGCCCCTGTCCTTTTCCGTCTGGAAGAACAGGCGGTCATCATACCCCGCCCCGGCCACATGAATGGATTCAGGCGTAATACCGTAAAGCGTCCGGATCTCCTGCTTCTGCGCCCGGCTCAGGGCCATCACCGCGTCCAGACCGCGGCAGCCGGAGAGCACCCGCTCTCTCAAATGGGGGCAGTTTTGAAACTGCCGCAGGTCAGAGCCATGGCAGTTCGTGACCATGGGAATGGCCGGCAACAGACGACGGGTAAGGGACGTCACAATCCACAGGTGATGACTGTGAATAATATCCGGTCCGAAGGTTTCCACCGCTTCGAGGATCCGGCGGCAAAAGGCCGCTTCATAGGCATCCAGTTCTTCGTCGGACAGGGCGCAGAATCGTGAGCTTTCATAGGGCATCACATCGCTCATGCCGGTGATGGGAAACGGCAACCCTTCGGCCCGACCAAAGGTAAGATAGCGGCAGCAATCCGGTTCGATTTTGTCCAGCGCCACGGCACTGTCGCCCTGAATGCCGGCAACAAGATAATTTGTATGGCCCCGCCCGGCCGCCTCTCGAAGCATCGCCTGGAGATAGATGCCGCTTCCGGTTGAATCGGGCCGTTGACTGAGGACGTGAAGTATTTTAAGGGGCGTACGGTTGTCCATCATATAGCATGATTCGCAGATGTTTTTATTTCAAGTTCCATAAAGCAGGCGTCAAAAGGAAGATGCGGTCATCGCCCCTCCTTTTCTCAGATTAATAGAATTTGACGGCTTCGGAAAAAGTCCCCAACACCGCCGCAGCCTTTTTTCAAAAGGCGTTATCAACCATAAAGTCGCTGGTCTTGAAGCTACCGGTAAAAAAAAGAAGCGCCTTTCCGTCTACAGGCTCCAGAATGCCGCCGGGCACAAGCTTTTCTTTGGGGCGCATATCATGATCCCATGTCTTGACTGGCTCAAGACCGCGTGAACGACCGTGTCTGGAATATTCTACCACATTGATCGTCGCTTTTGTATCAATGCTGATTCTCGAAACATCCGGTGCCTTATCCGCCTGTTTATTTACGATCCGGACGTTTTCAAAAAGGGCGATGATGTTAGCCAACTGGCCCCACGGGGGCGATAAAATTATTGTACGCGAGGGGGACCGCCTGAAGAATCATAAAATAGAAAACTTTGCTTATAAACTGGACCCGTTTTGTCTCTTGCCGGGAACTATTGAAAAGTTACCTGCCCTATGCCTGAAAAATTTAAAAAAGTTCTTGCATTCTTAAATTGAGGGCCTTAAAATAAACAACACTCAAATATGTTTTACAGCGCAGGTGTTGTAAAACCCTTCATTCTGCAGGCAAATCCATTGGTTACCCATGGGTCAGATGGCTTCCCCTTCAGTACATGAGATTGAGAATTTATCAAAGAAAGGAGGATGTTGTTATGGCTGATGGAATTGTTAAATGGTTTAATGATCACAAGGGATTCGGGTTCATCGAACAGGACGCCGGTCAGGATGTGTTTGTTCACCACTCAAAAATCAACGCAATGGGTTTTCGTTCACTGAATGAAGGCGACAGGGTGACTTTTGATATCGAAGATGGCCCCAAAGGGCCTTCGGCGGTTAATGTTGTCGTAAGCTAGCCTTCCCCTTGCTGCAAAAAATCAAAAAGGGCGCCGACACGCGATGTCGGCGCCCTTTTTTTATTTCAGCGCTTTTCAAGGGGCTCATTAAGGGAAGCGGAAAAAACGAATATACCCGCCTTGCTTGTCTTTTGATCCGTATTCTTTGTTGCATCAAAGGTCATATATCCTGATATGCTCCCTTTGATGCGCCTTGAATACGAATCAAAATCCGGCACAATTCAGGTATATTGGTTTTTTTCGCATCCCTAAAAACCGTTACGCGTTGCCCGCCTCCTTTTTTACGGAAAGGGCGATCTTGTAAAGAACGGTCAGAATCAGAAACCCCGCGCCGTAGATGCCAATGGTGATCATGATCTCGGGAAATGTGGGCGTATACTCATTCACGTGATGCAGGGGAGACGGTACAAACCCGCCGGAAATCATGCCCAGGCCCTTGTCGATCCATATCCCGACGAACAGGATAATACAGGAAAACCCCAGATAAGAGTCCTTCTGCCGGGTGGCGGGATTGAGCAGCAGCACAATGGCCAGCAGCATCAGGGCAAGGGAGGTCCACATAAAGGGCACCAGCACCCCGTGGCCGTGAAGGCCGAAGAAGAGGTACTGCAAATGCTGAATGTGGCCGGGAATGTTGCTGTACAGCGCCACAAACACCTCGCAGGCAAAGAAAAATACGTTGGCGATCAGGGCATAGGTCACGATCTTGGCCATGGCCTGAATGGCCTGGCGGCCGGCGTCAAAATTGGTAAACTTCCGCATGATGAAAGCAAGCAGAATAATCAGGGCCGGACCGGCGGCAAAGGCCGATGCCAGAAACCGGGGGGCCAGAATGGCGGTCAGCCAGAAATGACGACCGGGAAGCCCGCAGTACAGGTAGGCCGTTACCGTATGAATGCCGAAGGCCCAGGGAACGGAGAGGTAAATCAGCGGTTTTACCCAGCGGGGCGGGGCAACGGCATTTCTTTCGGCTTCCAGCACATTCCACCCGATGATGATGTTCAGGAACAGATAACCGTTAAGCACGATCATGTCCCAGAAAAGCATGGAATTGGGGGTGGGGTGAATAATCACGTTCAGCGCCCGCATGGGCTGGCCCAGGTCGGCGATGATAAACATCAGGCACATGGCCACAGCCGATATGGCCAGAAATTCCCCAAGAATGGTTATCTTGCCGAATACCTTGTAGTTATGCAGGTAATACGGCAGCACAAGCATCACGCCTCCGGCCGCAACACCGACGAGAAACGTAAACTGGGCAATATAAAAACCCCATGAGACATCCCGGCTCATGCCGGTAATGCCCAACCCGAAATCAAACTGTTTTAAGTAGAAGAGAAAGCCCAGGCCGGTAATGCCAAGCAGCACCACGATCAGTGCCCAGTATCTTTTATCTCCTTTCAGCGCTGTCTCAAGCATAATCACCTCATCCTTATACGATATAGTAAACTGACGGCTCGGTACCCAGTGACGGGTTCCGGCGAATCGTGTAATTCTCCCTCAATGCCTTGCGAACATCCGAAGCCGGATCGCCCAGGTCGCCGAACAGAATGGCGCCATCGGCGGCTTCCACACAAGCCGGCATCTGTCCCTTGGCCAGCCGCTCCGCGCAGAAGTTGCATTTTTCCACTACGCCTTTCATGCGGGTGGGGAACTCCTCGTTTATTTCCTCCAGCCCGGGCCGGGGATCTCGGAAGTTGAAGCTTCTGGAGCCATACGGACAAGCCGCCATGCAGAACCGGCAGCCGATACACCGGTGAAAATCCATCATCACAATCCCATCTTCCCGCTGAAACGTGGCCTTGGTGGGGCATGCTCGCACGCAGGGCGGGTTTTCACAGTGATTGCAGAGGGTGAGAAACGGGAGTCGCTCCATCTTTTCCGACAGATACTTGTTTTCACGGGTAGGAAAAACATGCTCGTATCCCTCTTCCCATATCCACTTGATCTCGTGATCTTCATTATCAAACTCCGGAACATTGTGAATGCTGTGGCAGGCCTCAATGAGCGGCCTCAGATCGCGGGATGTTTTCAGCTTTCTGGTATCGATCACCATTCCCCAATGAGCGGCGGTAAGGGCGTTCTTGCTGTCGACAATTCTGCCTTCCGGAGTCCCGCCGTGACTTTCCTCATTTGCATGGGATTTGGCAAACGATGTCAGTGCCGGCGCGGCAGATATGCCGGCCGCTGTAATTCCGGCCAGTTTGAGAAACTTTCTCCTGCTGCTTTCCATTACTCACTCTCCTTCGTATTATGGCAGTCCCAGCAGTAAGGCCTTACCGATGCGTAATTATGGCATCTGTCACAAAACTTTTCCTTATTGGAATGGCAATCCAGGCAGGTATTTGTGAGGCTCATGTCAAACGCCTTGCCGTTACTGTTGATATAGGTTCGTTTGGCATCTCGCACGACCGACTCCCGCCACAAATCCAGGATCTGCATATGCTCGGTTTTCATGAACTCGGTCGATTCCACGCATTTCTCCGCGGCTTTCGCTTTCTCGGTCAGTTCAGGCTCGGGCACCTCGGCATCCGCCCCGAGATTGTACCAGAAAGGAATCGTCACAATCACAAAAAAGATAATCAGTCCGGTTATAATCAACCCTTTATTATTCATCAACGTCCTCCTCTTCCTCCTCCGTTCCTAAGAGTGGTTCCCCGCGCAGGTCCATCTCGCGCTCTGGTTCGTCGGGGAACACCAGCGCATTGGCGACCAGCTCGTGAAGTCCCGTTACTCCGACTTCGGGAACCCAGTATTCCATCAGGGCGGGGAAGACGGCCCTGTCAATGGCGCATACGCAGCCCAGCATATTGACGCCGAATTTCTCGTGAACATGCTTCACGGCATTGGCCCGCGGCAGACCGCCGGACATCCGCAGTTCCATGTCCTCTCCCGCGTTGAGTCCGGCACCGCTGCCGCAGCAGAAGGTCTGTTCCCGGATCGTGTTCGTGGGCATTTCATAAAAGTAGTTGCAGACGTTGTTGATGACGTACCGGGGTTCATCCAGAAGCCCCATGCCCCGGGCCGGGTTGCAGGAATCATGATATGTCAGTTTGATGTGGTCGTTGCGGGAGGGATCCAGGTTGAGCTTGTCGTGTTTGATCAGGTCCGCCGTGAATTCAGCGATATGGACCATCTTTGTGGATTTGGCGTTTTCGAACTTCGTGCCGGTGATGGGGTTGACCGGCTCTTCCATAAAATCCGCCGGCCCGTTCATGGTATCCATGTACTGATGAATAACCCGCCACATATGACCGCATTCCCCCCCGATAATCCACTTGACACCCAGCCGTTTGGCCTCGGCGTACATCTTTGAGTTCAGCCGCTTCATGGTCTCATGGGAGGTGAAAAAGCCGAAGTTCCCGCCTTCGGAGGCGTAGGTGCTCCAGGTCACATCCAGTCCGTATACCTTTTTCAGGTAGTCGAACAGCATCATATACCCCATGCAGGTATACGTTCCGGGATCGGCGAAAACGTCACCCGAAGGCGTAATAAAGAGAATATCCGCGCCCTTTTTATTCAACTGGGGTGGATCAATGGCGATGCCGGTGAACTCCTCGATGTCCTCCACAAAAAAATCGAGCATGTCCTTGAAGGCATGGGGCTGAATTCCCAGATGGTTGCCCGTACGGTAACAGTTGGCCACCGGCGTGGCGATCCAGTCAATGTTGAGCCCGAGAAGATTCAGCAGTTCCCGGCCCATTATGGTGATTTCAGCCGTGTCAATGCCGTAAGGGCAGTAAACCGAACAGCGCCGACACTCCGTGCACTGAAAAAAGTAATACCACCATTCCCTGAGCACATCAAAGGTCAGGTCCCGGGCACCGGATATGTTTCTGCCGAACACCTTTCTGATGATTCTGCCGGCCGTTGTAAAGTCGTTTCGATAAACCGACCTCAGCAGCTCCGCTCTCAGCACAGGCATGTTCTTGGGATCGCCGGTGCCCAGGAAGAAGTGACACTTATCGGCACAGGCGCCGCAACGCACACAGATATCCATGAACAACTTGAATGTTCTGAATCTTTCAAGGCGCTGCTTGAAGCCTTCGTGAAGAATCTGCTGCCAGTTCTCCGGCAGTTGCCAGTCATCTTCAAGCGGATCCCACTTACGGGCATGAGGGAGCCCTACGTACTCCACACTTTTGGGGTTGGCAGAGTAACAATACATCCCCTCACGGATCTCAACCGGGGTATCCATCCAGTTTGTTGAAGGCGGCCGATGATCGGTCCGTTCCAGCAACTCTTCAGGTTTTATATCGTTTCCCATCTATGACTCCTTTTCCACTGGTAATCCAGCTTCTATCATCTTTTCTCTGAACTCTTCCTCATATTCATCATATGTATGTGTCGGCACGGAATAGTTCCACGGGTTCACATGACGCTGGGCACGGGTCGTATTGGCCATATTTCGCGTAGGGGAGAGGAATATACCGCCTGCGTGCATGAGCTTGCTGAATGGAAAGTATGCCACCAGCATGCTTACAAGAAACAGGTGAACATAAAAAATCGAGCCCACGTCAGGGGCATGAGGACTGAAAGTTACCAGCCCCATGGCAAACTCCTTGATGGCCAGCACATCCACCTTTGCAAAATAACGCATCAGAATTCCTGAAGCCGCGATGCCGATAATCAGAAACAACGGGAAGAAGTCGGCGGCCAGGGACACGTATCGGACCTGGGACAGGAATATGCGCCGTGCCAGGAGAAAAAGCAGGGCGGCCAGCAGCACCAGCCCGGACATGAAAACACCCGGCAGGCCGACCTCAAAATACGGAGAGAAGAATTCCAGCCGGAAAAAAGAATCGGCGTTTTCCAGAAACTGAATCACCACCGGCACCGGTTCAAAGAAAAACCGCAGGTGCCGGAGTATAACTACGGCAAACGCGTAATGGAACGCCAGGGCCGCCACCCAGAGAAAAAGCTCCCAGCGATAGGCCAGCTTATAGCCGTCCTTGAAGGTGGTTGCGGTATTTCTGAAAAGGGACCGGAACAGCAGGATCTCGAACAGCATTCGAATCACCACGCCGGTCCTGGTGTTGGGATTGTCCACCTTGTTCTGCCTGATCCATGGAAGGGACGCCTGCTGACCGCAGGTGGTAGGAATGCGGAAAGGCACGGTCGAGCTGGCCCAGTTCAGAATCTTTCTTCCAAATCCGATCAAAAAAACAAGGACGGCCACATAAGGGATGAACACACCGAAAAAGGTCTTTAACCCCCATGCGTCGATCCCCATCCACGCCAGCAGAAATAAAATGACAACTGCCGCAAAAGAAAATAGATAACTTACATTCATCGACGCTACCTCATTTTATATTATCATTACCTGTCAATACAAAAAGACAACAGCAAACATCAAATTATGTATCACAACTACAGCGTCGGTTCGGCGCCGTAGTTTTCAACCAGCCCGGCCCGCTCAAATGCCTTGAACGTCCTGCTTCTGATCTCAAAGGCCCGCAATTCGTATATTTTTTGTCGGCATTCCATATACTTATCAAAACCGGCCAGTGCCAGGCCCTGAACCAGTGCATCCAGCCGGGCCTGTGTTTCCTTGTCATCCGCCCCGTTTTTTTCAAGGAGCTGGCGAAGGATGGGTTTCAGCGAAAAAATAAAGGCCACAGACTCCGATGGTGAAAACCGCTGAACCGCTCTTACCCGGATTACAGCATCCAAAGCATCCTTCAATGTTTCCCATTCGGCCCCATTGCAAAGGCCGTCAATCACCTTTTCCAGACTCTCGGACACAGCACCGGAAACTGGGTTGGCAAATTGATCCTTTTCCCGGGCCAGAAAGGCCTCGGTCTGTTTGGCATAAGACTCTGCCACACAGTTAAACCACTGTTTGATAATGGTTTTTTTGTTATCGGCGATGAGCTTGTAAAGATCCATATATATCGTTAAATGCGTATCTTAAATAGGATAAATTTTTTATTTTTGTAAAATTTCGTTCAAACGGCATTTATAATCAAACCTGCCGTCGGTGTCAAGAAAAATAAAACAAATTATTCGCTTGACACAATCCGGAAGGAAGTGATAATTGTGTCTAACTCAGATATCATTACGGTACCGAATCGGGGCGTGGCGCAGTCTGGAAGCGCACTTGCATGGGGTGCAAGGAGTCGCAGGTTCAAATCCTGCCGCCCCGACCAACTTATACCTTAAAATTCAAATAGTTATCAAATTTTAAAGGGTAATTAAGGTGGTGTAAAAGTGGTGTAAATATTTACTTTCCTGATATTTTATGTAATGGTATAACTTTTTTACTTTCTTTTTCGTCTTCCATTCTCCTTGCTAATTCAATCCCGGTTTGATCTATCGCCTGACAATACCTATCAAATGCTGTATTGGTGCGGTGTTGTGTTGATTTTCTTGCAGTATCTGTTCCGAATTTGTTGGCAATAGCTGTAACAGTGCTGTGTCGAGTGCCAGCATATAATTCTACTGTTTTATCTATACCAATTTCACCACAAGCCCGTGTCCACCACTTCCTGAAATAGGCGGCCCCAAACACGTCGTTGACCTTCAGGTTATTATATGGGCTGTGATGCCGGAAAAAGGGCATGTCTGGATGTGCTGGATATTGTCCCATCAAGTCTTGTATCAATTCCACCTCTTCATCCAACAAGAAGACAATTCTCCATTTTTGTTTTAATAACTGTGATTTTGTTGGATTCTCAATTACAATCCGTTTACCATTTATATCTATATCGCCTTCTTTGATTTTTAACAGGTCACCCGGCCGGATATTGACAGAATAACTCAATATCCTGATACCCAGATAGATTTTTGGGTTGATATGCCAGCTCATTTCTTTAACTTTCTCTATAATTGCTTGCTGTGTGTCATAATCAACTATGTTTCTATATTTGCTATCGAATTTAATTTTAGGGAATCTTGGTTTTTGAGATTCTTCAATAATTTCAAGGTCTTCTGTCAGGAAATTAAAAAAATTCCTTATCTGTGTGATATAGTTGTGTTTGGTTTTGGGAGTAACATCCAATGTATCAAGGAAATTTATAAAATCTATCTTTTTGAATTCTTTGACATTTTTATCACCGAAATAATTTTTTGCTTTATTAATATAGTTTTTTATGTTTTTATATGAATTTAATTTTTCTTTTGATTTTAAATACTTATCAGCTAGATGGGAAAATGAATAATAATTAACCTGTGAATAATCTTTTTCATCATATACATTTCTATCAACTTCAAAGCGAACACCATTTAAAAATCTGACTGCCTGACTGACTGACGGGAAGGACTTGTTGATATTCTGCCCAAAGCGGACAAAACAAGCCCCATAGTGTTCAATCCCGGGGTGTTGAGGGCAGTTTAGGGTGTCTGCTTTGGGGTTGAATTTTAAAGATTTCCCGCATTTGGGGCATTTGATCCTGGTATATATGCTGCCTCTCATACAGTTACCTCATTGTGGGTTGGGTGACATAAATGCTCCTTTCTTATCAGATAAATTAAAAAAAATCAAATACCTTTAAATTATAACCGATTAATTTAATTTTCCTAATTCATATTTTACATTTTTCATATTTTATTCTTGCCTTTTTGTAATTCCCTTTTCATTTTATCCTTCTTGAAATTATCCCATCAGGCGAAGTGTACGGCCGCTGACTGGACGATTAGACACTGGCCTATAGTTGGATATTATTATTTTTTCTTAACATTTCCAGAAACACCAGAATACAGAAGGAAAACAGGTATATATGGGGTTTTCAGCAGAATTTATAAAAAATATAAATAAATATAGAAAGCGTTAAAATAAATGAAACAAATTTAAAACAACACAGGAGGAAATTATGGGTTACGAAATCGAAAAATCAACAAAAATCAGCAGAAAAATTGACAAATACCTCAAAGAAAATACTGGGTTATCAGATGAATTTAAAGAAAAATGGTTTGATGAGTCAGGAGATTGGAAAATAACGAATGTTACAGGCTTGAAGCTCAACCCGGAACTTCAACTACTTCTTAACATGTTTTGCTTCGAGTTTGACGTTAATAAATCAACTGCACTACGGGGCCTGCTTACGATTGCATTCGATAACTCATTGCAAAGACTACGGGAGTCTATGTTTTCAAATGACAATGAATGTGAAGAGTTGAATTTAAATGGAATGGAGGATACAAATGATTAAAAGCATAGATGAAGCAAATTTATGGGACAAAATGACAGAAACACCAACAATATCAGGTGATTATATTGAAGGTGATTTGCCAGAATTAAAAAAGTTGAATTTAAACAAGGTTGGTAAGTCAAATGAATCAGATGAGGATTTACTTGACAGAATTGAAAATTATCTAGCATTTACAGAACATTATAAGAAGCTACAAGAAGATAAAAAGCCAGAGTATTTCATAAATTCCCTGGGAAATATAATTGAGCTGATATATGAAGCAGTCGAGAGGGACAAGCAAGATACAAGCGATGCCAATACTAGTTTGATTAGTCATTTCAATAAGCTACGCAACTTAATGGGGAAAGAAAGTGATCTATCAAGTAAAATATTACAGATGGCAATGGGTCTTATGTTATGTGCTGCTTTAGCAGATGAAGTAAAAAAAAGTGAATGTATTAAAATATTCAATCAAATGAAAAGACTAGCAGATTAAAAAAAGAAAACACCCGGCGCTCTAGGAGTTCCGGGTGTTGAAGAGGAGATGTTTTCAAAATGAAAAAAGAAAACAAATAGAAAAAATATTTAAATAGAAAAGCAAAAAAGATTTAATTGCCTTTCTATGTTTATTTATATTTTTTTGTTTAGTTTATCAAAAAAAAGTGGCCTTATATATCAAGTATAAGGCCACAAAAAAAAGGGGAATAAAGAAAAAATATATTAAATTGTAATATTATTTATACTTTTTTGTTCTCCTTCTGATGTTTCAAAAATAAAAAAAAATTCAGGAGGATTTATTATGAACGCTGATTGAAAATATACAGTAGATGGTGAGGTTGATTGGGATTATATGCTAGCGCAGCTCGACGACCCACAGACACCACAGACACCACAGAATCCACAGACACCAGAGACACCACAGACACCAGAGAATCCACAGACACCAGAGAATCCACAGACACCAGAGAATCCAGAGATACCACAGACTTCACCAGAGGCCACAGGTTGGACGGAAATAGAAAATGAAGGGGAAGATAAGGATGAAAATACAAACAATGAAGAGCTGCCCGCAAGGGATGCTATCAAAGCCCGGTATTTCGGCATGACACCCCAAAATTGAAAAAACCTATGCAATAAGGATGGATTCACAGCCTTGCCGGACAGGTATCTTTATGCCATTATCAACAGCAACTTATCAACACGGGAAATCAAGATATTATTATACATAATAAAGCAAACAGTGGGTATGGGTTTCCATCTAAAAGCAAAAATCCCAACTAAGAAGATTATTAAAGCAACCGGAATCGAGTCAAAAAACATATACAAGCCGATTAAAAGTTTACAAATCAAAAATATTATCATAAAGCAAAACACCGGGATTGTGTTTAATTCTGACATTACAACGTGAGACTGTGAGTGCCAACAGGGACTTGAGAATTTTATTGATTTAAAATCAACAAAAAAAGCAATTAAGAATTTCGACAAAAAGATGAAAAAAAACAAATAGTTATGTTAAAGTTTATGGTTTTTGGAATTCTGAGAGGGGGTACCGTCAATTTGATGGTAGTATACCGTCAATTTGATGGTAGTATACCGTCAATTTGATGGTAGTATACCGTCAATTTGATGGTAAAAGACCGTCAATTTGATGGTATTTTTCTCTATAGACGGTTGAATACCAAGGGCTCACAGATACCCAAATAAGCAACAAATAAACTAAACAAATAAACTAAACAAATAAACACAAATAATAACCGATTCACTACGTTATTATTTCAGAAGAGTTAAACTTATTCACCTGATATTAGGCTATATTCACCTGATATTATCTATTCACCTGATATTATCTATTCACCTGATATTATCTATTCCACTGATATTAACCTGGTATTACCCTGTAAAAAAAGGTATACCTTGATTGACATATAACACTATTCACCTGATATACCACTCTTTTATTTTTAAAATCAATAGATTATCTGAAATTCTGTTGTGTCAAAAAAGGTTAAATCATTTTTTTCTTGACAAAATCAAAAAAGGTCTTTAGGATTTATTGACATTTGAAATTAAAAAAAGGAAAATTAAAAATGGAAAAATCAAATGAAAATGGTCAGCAGGTGGGATATATAAGGGTTAGCAGTGCTGGCCAAAACACAGAACGGCAATTAAGCTGTATTGACCTTGATATAAAATTTGAAGACAAAATAACAGGGAAGAATATTGACAGGCCAAAATTAAAGGAATGTCTGGATTATGTGAGGTCAGGGGATACCCTGCATATACATAGCATGGACCGTCTAGCAAGGAATCTTAAAGACCTTAAGGCCATTGTGGACAGTCTGGTTGATAGAGGGGTTATTATTAGATTCTTCAAAGAAAATCTGACCTTCAGGGGTGACAACAGCCCCATGGACAATCTGTTGTTGCATGTAATGGGCGCGGTTGGTGAGTTTGAGCGGTCATTAATCAAAGAAAGGCAATTAGAGGGTATTCAGTCGGCTAAATTAAAAGGGAAACACCTTGGTAGACACCGGCAATTAACCGACGATCAAGTCAAACAAATACAAAAATTAAAAAAAAATAATATCAATGTATCTGAAATAGCCCGTCAATTCAATATCTCCAGACAGACCGTTTATAATTACCTATGATACATGGATTTACAACGATATATCTACTTTTTTGATCTTTTTCTTAAATTTTTCATTTTTAGCCCATCAAAAGAAAAATTCCGATTTGCGGTGAATTTTTGCCGTTTATCATCAAGTTCAACTCAATAGTCCTCTTGATATGCAATACCGATTATAGGGTATTGAGAGAATATACCACCATAAAACAGCATTTCAAGCCATTCTTCAAAGCTCTCATTTATAACCTCTTGTGATTCGAACACTTCAAGCAACAATAGAGCTAAATTATCATCTATATCTATATTCACATGCATATTTTTTTCCTTTGTCAAGTTTTTTTTTTATTTTTTGTTAGGTTTTTTAAAAAAAAATGTTAAACTATTAAGTGGGTTCTATGGAGGGGGAAAATTATATATATATATAACATAGAATCCTGTTGTCCCATTAATCTCTATTCTCATTTTCCCTTTGATAATCACATCACCTTTTTAATATTATCCTGATTTGATTTGTGATTGTAATATCCTGATAATTACAGAACTTAATCAGGTAAGCATAATCACTATCATATAGATTAATTGTAACTCGTTTTTTATTTTTATTATTTTTCATATTTTAACCTCATATTTCAGATGAATTTATTTTATTATTTTTTTGAAAACAGTTGCCATCTAATGCTTTTTCAATTTCGATATCATCTTGTTTTGCTCTTTGTATCACTTTTTCCTGTGTTTTTTTTTCAAAAGATTCACTTTTATCTTTGGTTTGTTTTATTTTATCATATAATTTCATATTCTGAATTATTATATCTTCACAAATGCTTGGTGTTAAGGCATGTATAGCGGTCTTATCATATGAGATACCAGTAATAGCGCCTTTACCTACTTTGGCTTCAAGATAATAAAAACAATCTGTTTCGTCAGTACCAATAATATTTGCGTTGTATCTCTTTGGCCTTCCCTGTTTGTCCAATCGTCTAGCGTTTGCGTATTCAACATGTCATAAATATAGATTTGTCATATTACTGGTTACCCCCATTTTTAATATTTGATATCCAAGTTTGCAGTATATTCTCATTTAGCTTTCTACCTTCTGCTAGGTCTTTTATTTCCTGTTTCCAATCCTTACATTCTTCATAATACTTTGAATGACGTAAATTCAAGCGGTCTATCCATCCTTGAAGCAATGTTGATAGGGTGTTGTAGTCTTTTCTATCTTGGAATGCCTCTATTAGCTGTGACTCGTGTCTAGCTTCTTTGTTTGATATGTCTTCAGTCAATATGCCGGGGTTATCTATGAGCAAGTCGGTAACTCAATCAATCAAATTCTGAAGGTGGTTTTGTTTTGTCATTTTATATTCTCCTTTGTATTGTTTTCAGTATAATTATTAAAATAATGCCTTCATATGTATTTAGATTTTTAAATATGAAAAAGGATGAAAAATTCTTAATTTTGCTTATAATTTTAATTGGAAGTAATATGAAAAAAGATGAAATAAGGGTTTGTTTTGCTATTTCATATATAATAAAAAAAATTAATATGAAAATCTATGAAAAATTTAACAAGTAAAAAAATTAAGGTGGTGTTGAAGTGGTGTAGTGGTTTACGGGAGTACTGAAATCATTGAGGATTTTAATGAAAAGGCGGGTTCAAATCCTGCCGCCCCGACCAATCCGTTAAACCGCCCCAAACCCCTTACTTTTATCTCTCATCAAAAGCTTTAAATTCGAAAACCACCTATATTGTTTAACAAGCCCTGCCTATTCGCTTCAATTGGTGCTAATTCTTGGGCGCTCATTGCTCTTTATCCGCCCAGGAATCGGCACGAATCCTCACAAATTTTCCCGTAAAACCGTTCCTGCTCGGGAAGCCGAAGTTGCGGGGCGTCCTTTCTTTTGCACACTTTTCTATGACGGCTTCGTAAAAAGCTTCCAACCCCGCCGCGGCGTTTTTGCGGCAAGTAACTTACGCGAGTACCACGTTAAGTTCCTTGGAAGTCCAATAGCAGCAAAGCGATGCAGCTCTCGTCATGTCACGTACGGTGTAGGGGCGGACCTTGTGTTCGCCCTCTGATCTTTCTGCAAAAACACCACAAAGCGACGAAGCCCTCCACTTAAAATATCCTTTTTTCCATTGCGCCGACCGCCTGAAAATGGTAGTGACAAAACAAATTTTAAGATTTTATTAGGATTTTATTAAGGGTCTGAACCTACAGTAAACCGCTGGTGCGGCGGATGCAGAAAGCAGGAGCAAATGGGCGTAGAGTACGGAATTCTCATATTCGGTTATATTTTTGGATTTTATATGTCCTGGAACATCGGGGCCAATGATGTGGCCAACTCCATGGCTTCAGCTGTGGGGGCCAGGGCCATCACCCTCAAGCAGGCGATTTTCATCGCCGGTATTCTCAACATCGTTGGGGCCATTTTTCTCGGCTCCCATGTGACCAACACCATTCGCAAAGGCATTGTGTCCACCCACGTACTGGCCGACCCCAACATGGCATTGATTGGCGCCCTGGCCGCATTGCTGGCCGCCGCCATCTGGGTTTCTTTTGCCACCTGGAAATCCCTGCCCGTGTCCACCACCCACTCCATCGTGGGCGCCATGATCGGGTTCGGCATCATGGCCGGCGGATTTTCGGTGATTGACTGGAGCAAGCTGGGGGCGGTTGTGGCCAGCTGGGTGATCTCCCCTTTCTTCAGCTTCGTGATCGCCTATATTACCTTTAAAATCATCCTGAAAACCATTTACACCAAAAAGGATTCCTCCGGCACCGCACTGAAGCGCTCACCCTATTTCGTGGGCATGGCCATGTTCATTATTGCCCTTTCCTTTCTTTTTAAAACCCCGGTTGGCAATTCCCTTAATATCAGTGTTCCAACAGCTATTGCGGTGGCGCTGGTGATTGCCGCCGGGGGCGGATTGATTGGCAAACAACTGATCAGCAGATTCGGCATGCGGCATGAAGGCGATGAGACAGAACGGGTGTTCCGGCGCATTCAGATCGGCACCTCCTGCTATGTGGCTCTGGCCCAGGGCGCCAACGACGTGGCCAATGCCATCGGCCCGCTGGCCCTGATTTATTATATTTTCAAAACCGGCAGCGTGGCCGGCATAAACCAGGTTCCGGTTCCCATTTTCCTTCTCGGATTCGGGGGCATCGGCATCGCCACGGGCATTGCCATGGCCGGCCGGCGGGTGATTGAAACGGTCGGTTCCCGGATCACCAATCTGAACAATACCCGCGGTTTTTCCGTGGACTTTGCCGCGGCTACCACGGTGATGGCCGCCTCCAAGATGGGATTGCCCGTGTCCACCACTCATGCATCCGTGGGGGGCGTTATTGGCGTTGGGGTCGCCAGGGGCTTTGAGGCGGTTAACTTTCGGGTTATTTATGAGATTGTGCTATACTGGATTTTAACCGTACCGGCCGCCGCCCTGACCAGCATGCTGCTATTTACAATACTGCATTATTTTCTTTTCTAAGGAGGCTGAAAATGCGTATCCCGCTTGTATCCCTTTTTATTACATCGCCTTTTGCCGGACTCCAGGAACACGCCGAAAAGGTCAAGGAGTGTGCCTGGGCGTTTCAACAGGCCATGGAATGCCATATGTCGGAAAAATGCAGTACCTTTGAAAACCACCATCAAAACGTGGTCGACCTTGAGCGGGAGGCCGACGCCATCAAGCGGCGCATTCGGGGGCACCTGCCAAAGGGGACCCTTCTGCCGGTGGACAAATTTCAGCTGTTCCGGTATCTGAGAGAGCAGGACAGCGTGGTGGATGCCGCTAAAAACGTATTAAGCCTGGTTTCCTACCGGGAAGAAACGGGCATCCCCCAGAACCTTCGAAAAGATTTCGCTAACCTGGTGGACAGCGTGATCGAACCCATCGAAAACCTGGATAACATGGTCAAGGAATCCCGCAAATACTTCAACAGTTTTTCCGAAAAACAGCGGGCAATAGTCAAAGATATCATCCGTAACCTTCGCCAGAAAGAACACGAGGCCGACCAGGTGGAAATCATGCTCAAGCACAAAATTTTCAACATCAATAACGACCCGGTGACCGTTTTCCACACCTTCATGCTGGCGGAAAAAATCGGTGAAATCGCCGATCATGCGGAAAACACAGGGGACATGATGCGGGCCATGGTGGCAAGGTAAGATCCGCGCTGCGGCGACACAACCGCCGCAGATGGCACATTTTTACGCCGCCTGCGGTGCTGATGGAACAAGGTGTTTTTTATAAAACTGTTTGTTCCTACTTTTCTTTGCTCGCCCAAAGAAAAGTATGCAAAAGAAAGGGCGCCCCGCAGCTTGGCCTTCGGCTTCCCTCGCAGGGACGGGGCACGTGTTGCTGTTCAGTTGGCAGTTCCCACGCTGGGGCCCCATCTCTTGATATACCCGTAAAAAGTCGCTTGCAGACGGCAAAGTAAAAAGTTCAAAATTTGGTGGATTTTCATGATCGTTGTTGTAATCGAACTTCAGCCGATTACGACTACGATTACGATAACGAGGAGCAAAGGCGCGTAACTACTTTTGATGCAACCTCAACAAGTTAATTTCTGGAAAAAAACGCCGCGGCGAGGTTGGAAACTTCCAAGGAACTTGTTTTTCGTGGAAGGCTAAAGCCTTCCGTTACATGAATTGAGGCCATTATCGAATCAGGGGACGCATAAATATTTTCGTTCATCGTCGCCTTCCGTATTCTGTTATGCTACCCCAACGCCTGATCGATATCATCCACGATATCATCGGCGTTTTCCACGCCCACAGCAAGACGGATCAGGCCGTCTTTGATGCCGAGGGCCATGCGCTCTTCGGGGGTTTTGTCGTAGTAGCTTACCGTGGCCGGATGGGTGATGAGGGATTCCACGCCGCCCAGGCTGGGGCCGATATTGATGATCTTCAGCTTGCCGAGAAAATCCAGCACATAGTCGATGTCTTCCTTCACCTCGAAGGTGACCACCGCGCCGAACCCTTTCATCTGGCGCATAGCCACATCGTGGTGAGGATGGCTTTCCAGACCCGGATAATAGACCCGGTTAACCTTGGGGTGTTTTTCCAGCTGCTCGGCCACGACCTGACCATTGACGTTTAAGCGCTCCATGCGGAGTTCGAAGGTTTTCAGCCCGCGGATCAGCAGGTAGGAAGAGTTGGGGTCAATCACGCCGCCGGTGATTTTCAGGTATTCCCGAATGGGCTCCACCAGCTCCCGGCTTCCAAGGACCACGCCGCTCAGCAGGTCGTTGTGGCCGGCAAGGTACTTTGTGGCACTGTGCATGACCAGGTCGATACCATACTCCAGGGGCCGCTGGTTGTAAGGGGTGGCGAACGTGCTGTCCGAGATGATCAGAATACCCCGCTTCTTGAAGATATCCACGATCCTCTCAAGGTCCATGATGTTAAGATAGGGGTTGGTGGGGGACTCGGAAAAAAAGATGCGGGTGTTCGGCCGGATGGCATTCTCCATGGCCTCGTAATCGCACATTTTCACCACGGTACACTCGATGCCGAAGCGGTCCAGGCAGGTTTTACAGAATTCCAGGGTCCGCCGGTAGGCGTCATCCGTGATAATGATGTGATCACCGGTTGTCAGCAGCGCAAACAATGAGGTGGTTATGGCGCTCATGCCGGATGAAAACAGCACCGCATCGTCCGCATCTTCCAGATCCGCCAACTTGTTTTCCGCCGCGATCTGGGTGGGATGGCCGTACCGGCCATACTCGAAACGGCCGTCGGCCTTGGCAGCCAGCTCCTTGACCTCTTCCACGCCCTTGAAAATAAAGGTCGAGGTCTGCACAATGGGTGTTGTTATGGAACCATATTCGTTATACCGGATTTCCCCGGAATGGACCGCCTTGGTGGACAATCCCCAGCTTTTCTCTTTCTGCATATGATGTACCTCCTTGACCCGGAGCTGCAAGTAAAAAATTTATCTGAAATTTAGATTCTTAGCATATGGATTTTTTGCAAAGCCGTCAATCCTCATCATTATTGCCCGATTCCGGTTTGATCACCACGGACGTGCTGTCGCTGTTATCCAGGTACGTTCGGGCCAGGGCCGCTATCTCGTCGGCGGTAATGGATTGATAATCTTCCAGGAAACTGCGGCTCCAGTCAAGCCGTTCGGGATGGGCGCGGGAACCGGCCAGCACGCTGTTGAGCCAGTATTCGTTGGTTTCCACCACGTCCTTGATGTGGGTCATAGTGGGATCCAGCGCCCGGCGAAGCTCCTCTTCGGAAACCCCGTTTTCCACGATATCGGCGGCGATCTCCCGGATCTGGCCGATAACCGTGCGGGTTTCTTCCGGCGCGCTTTCCACCACCGCATGAAACACGCCATAGCCCGGGTAGGCCTTTGATGCATGGTTATAGGCGAACTGGGAATAAGACTGGCCCGATGCCTCCCGGATCTGCTTCCGCATGCGCTCTGACACCACATCCGCCAGCACGAAAAATCGCCGGGTCTGGTGAATGTTCCAGTAATCATCCGTGGGCCAGGCCACCTCGGCCCGGGCCTTTTTGATTTTCGTGGGCACCGTCAGCACCAGGTTGCCGCCCTCGGGAAAGTCAGGCCCCCGCCGATTCGCTGATCGGTGGTTTTCCCTGCCGGCCGTTTCCGGAAAAGCCATGCTTCCGAAATAGGTGGCCGCCGCCGCAACCACCGCGTCGGACGCGATATCCCCCACCACCGAAATTTCGGGCGGCCCCTGGGCAAGCGCCGCACCGATCCACTGCCGGATATCCGCCACCGACTGGGCGGTAAACGCTTCGTATGCCACCGGCAGGCCAAACCGGGAATCCCCGCCGGCCAGAAATCGACGGCCCTTCGTGGCCATGGCACCGTCAATGGTATGGGCAAGCTTGTCGTACTTCTGTGCAAACCGTTCCAGGCTCCGCTGATATGCCTCGCTACTGCAGCCGAAGTCTTTGTAGAAGGCATAAATCAGCTGAAACATCAGCCGCAGGTCAGTTGGAGTGCAGCTTCCGTTCAGGCTGAAGCTGTCCTCTTCAACGCTGAAGGTCATATCCGCGGTTTTGCCGGCCAGTGCCCGTCGCAGGGTTTCCTTTTTCATCTGTCGGAAACCGCTTTCATTGATCACGGCCGCGGCCAGCTCGGCCAGGGCCGGCTTGTCTGACGGCTCGGTGGATTCCCCTGCCCCGAAAACAACCTTGGCGATCACGCTGTCATCCTTGAAATCGGTCTGCTTGATGTTCAGCCGCACCCCGTTTTTAAAATCAACCTGCCGGATGCCCAGATCCTTTACCTGTTTATCCGCGGCAATGGCCTTGGCGGTTTCCGGTTCCGGCAGATAGGGAAACGATACCGCTGCTTTTTCCTCTGGTTTTGCCACCGGCTCCTTTTGGCTGGATTCGTAAATATTTCTGATGCGGGTTTCCGGCGAACGGCTGTCCGAATCGAGATCGGCGTTGCCGGTAACCAGCACAAGCCGGTTTGACGGGGTGTTTTTGCCCGATGGCGCCGGTCCCCAAGCCTCGGTAAACGCATCAAGAAGCATGGACGGGGTCATACGCTCGGCCACCGGCGCCAGAAGATCCCGCTCCTGTTCAGGGGACTGAAACACCCGCTCCCTGGCAAGGTCTCTCATGATCTGCCGGGCCAGGCGTCCGCTTTCCCGGGTGGCGGCCTGCTGAACTGCCCGATCCATTTCCGCCAGCGCCTCCTTGCGTACCCGGTCCACCTCGCCGGCAGTAAAACCATGTTCAAACACCCGGCGGGTTTCTTTTTCAATCACACCCAGGGCACGTTCCCAGTTTTCCGGCGAACAGTCCGCGGAAACAGCGGCATAGTCGAAATACCGGAATACCCGGCCGCTGTTTGCCGAAGCGGATGTAAACAACGGATTATCCCCGGCGGCGAGCGCCTCCAGCCGGTAATTAAGAATACGAAAGGCCATGTCCCGAATGAACCGCTCTGTTTTATAGGCCTTGGAATCCGGGGGGTCGGGGCGCTGCCGGATGGTTTCGATGGAAACCTCTGTGTTGCCGGCCTCTTGTTCATGATGATAAAAGACCTTTTCCCCTTCGTGGCTTACGATTCCCGGCGGGGGTACAGGCCGGGCATCGGCCCGCGGGACCACCCCGGAAAGGGCATCTTTTATCAACGATTGAAGGGTGGGGGTATCAAAATTGCCCACCGCCACCAGGGTCATGTTTTCCGGCCGGTACCAGGCATCGTAAAACGCCTTGAGTGCATTCCGGTCCGCTGCCCGGATAACGCTTTCCGTTCCGATGGGAAACCTGCGGGCCACCCTGGTTCTGTCAAGCTCGAACCGTAGGGACTTTTTGAAGGTCCGGTAGGCGGCCGAGTCCCGGGTCCGCTTTTCCGCCATAATCACGCCGCGCTCCCGTTCCACCTCTTCCGGCAGCAGGAGGGCCCCTTCGGCATAATCCTTCATGACCACCAGGCCTTCTTCAAGTCTCTCCGCATCCCCGGACGGCAGGTGCAGATCATACACCGTGCGGAAAAATCCGGTGCTGGCGTTCACATCGTTGCCGAACCGCATGCCGATGCGCTGAAAATACTTGATCAGCTCGCCCGGCGGAAAATGTTCCGTACCGCAGAACAACATGTGCTCCAGATAATGGGCGAGCCCCCGCTGGTCTTCGGCCTCGTGATACGACCCCGCATCCACCATCAGGTGCATGTGCACCCGGTCCTCGGGCCGGTTGTTCTCAAGAAGCACGTAATCAATACCGTTCTCCAGGGTGCCCGTGGTCATGGCGGGATCTGGCGAAAGATCGCTTTCCGGCAGAGGCCCTTTGGCCGCTCCGAAATCGAGCAGCGCCGGAACGCAGCCGGCAGCCATTGCCAGCATGCCCATCAGGCACACCAGCACGAACAATCCCTGTTTTTTATGAGGCTGTGGCTTCACTGTGGCCCATCCTTAATATTGTATTTGATTTACCTGTTGAAACATCCGTTTTACGCGAGTTTCTTCCCCGCCCCCGGTCCGGGCGCCAGACCGTAGATCTCGTCAATTGCAAGGATCACCGCTCCCTTGGACTTCAATGGTTTGCCGGCCTGTTCGGCAATGCTGTCGATCCACTTGGCGGTCTCTTCAAACCGCTGGCCGCTGGTCTCGATGGTGACATTTCCCTTGAACTGATAGCCTTCATGGCCTTCCCAGAACGAGACCGCCACGTTGGGATTTGCCTGCATGTTGGCCAGGGTCTTGTTGAAAAACTGATCGGAGATCAGAATGGTCTCATCATCAATAATCTTTTTGGCCCCAACCGGGACGGCATTGGGATTTCCATCCGGTGTGGCGGTTGCCAGTATGGCCGTTGGCACCTTGTTAAACAACTCTTTCATGCGCTCTGTCATTTCTGCCATGGGTCAATCCTCCTTGTTGTCGCGTTCATTAAAACCATGCCGGCTCCGGTTTTTCCAATTATTCTACGTGTACACCCGGCTCGGCGTCAACATCTTCCGGACCCACTCAGGACAAAATAGCCGCGATCTCATCATACATCTCGATCACCGGTTTTTCCGCCACCAGGGGCGTCATCTCTTTCATGGCGGCCTTGAAATAATCCGTGCCACCGTGGACCACCAGCGCATCCATGTCCCGGTATTTTTCATAAAAAAGAAACACATTGGGGTCGTTCTGGTGGCGGTGCAGCGTATAAACGAGCGTGCCCTCTTCCGCCTGCACCTTCTCCACCAGCCCCTTGAGAATCGTCTCCACCTGGTCCCGGTGTTCGTCCCGGGCGGTAATTCTGGCCACAACGATCATAATACCTCCTGATGTTAATATTGCATGGAAAATGCCCCGGCAGGTTTGTCCCGAAGGCCCGGTTTATTTATTGAACCAGATATGGTATAATAAATTTTGAAATCAGCACCTGAAACACCCATACCGATATTGTTACCTTTATCAAAATCCCCGTGAAATGTCAATTTTCGCGTATCACCACGGTGATGAAACTTTTTTGTATCAACTGCAAACCACCGGAGAGAACCCATGGACGGCGATTCTGTTGCCTTCGACCCGGGCCGGAAGACCGGTAAAACCGGCAGCCAGCCGGAGTGCGATATGATTTCTTTGACCGAAAAAATTCGCCTTCTTCAGGGGTTACTGGATGCCATCCCCTCGCCTGTTTTTTACAAAGACCGCAACGGCACCTATGTTGCCTGCAACAGGCCACTGCCGGTACAGCCCATCATATCACCAGGCGGCAAGGGGGCCATTCCCATGGAAGAAAGGGAGAAGCCAATGGAAAAGCCCACCGTTGTCGTCAGCAAATGCCTGGGATTTGATCACTGCCGGTATAACGGCCAGATGATTCCGGACTCCTTTGTGGAAAACCTTGCCGAACACGTGGAGATGATACCCGTATGCCCGGAAATGGCCATCGGCCTCGGGGTTCCCCGGGACCCTGTGCGTGTCGTGCTGGTAAACGGCGAACCCCGTCTTTATCAGCCCGCCACTGGCGAGGATTTTACCGAGGCCATGGAACAGTTCACCCATGAATTTCTGGCCGGCCTGCCCGCCGTGGACGGGTTTATCATGAAAAGCCGCTCCCCCTCCTGCGGCATCAGGGACGTGAAGATTTATCACCACATGGACCGGCCGGACACCGGCACCGAACGGGGCGGCGGCATGTTTGGCGGCCGCCTGAAAGCCCTGTTTCCCGGCACCGCCATTGAAGACGAAGGCCGGCTCAAAAACTTCTCCATCCGCAAACACTTTCTTTCCCACCTGCTTCACGCCTAGGCCGTCTGCTTCAACGCCGCCTACCTCAAAAACCAGGTCTTTCTCCAGCCTTAGGGTTCGTTACAAACCTCGTGGAAATCACCGACTCGGGAAAGGGCCGGGATCGTTGATCTCATCCATTACGCCCATCTTGACAATACCGGCCGCATAAGATAAACATTTGGCGAGTTCTACCATAATCACCGGGGAAAAACACAATGGCCCTGAAAAAAACCCAGCTTTACAGCTCGCTCTGGCAGTCCTGCGATGAACTGCGGGGCGGCATGGACGCCTCCCAGTATAAGGACTATGTCCTGACCCTGCTGTTTATGAAATATGTTTCAGACAAGCGGGACTCGCTTATTGACGTGCCCGAAGGCGGCAGCTTTGCCGACATGGTGGCCCTGCGCGGCGACAAGGAGATCGGGGACAAGATCAACAAGATCATCGGAAGGCTGGCCGAAGCCAACGACCTCAAGGGCGTTATTGACCAGGCCGACTTTAACGACGAAACCAGACTCGGGTCCGGCAAAGACATGCAGGACCGGCTTTCCCGGTTGGTGGCCATCTTTGACAAACTGGATCTTGGTGCGAACCGTGCGGACGGCGACGACCTGCTGGGCGATGCCTATGAATACCTGATGCGCCACTTTGCCACCGAGTCCGGCAAGAGCAAGGGGCAGTTCTATACCCCGGCCGAGGTCTCCCGGGTGATCGCCCAGGTGGTGGGCATCGGCCCGGACACCCGCCAGGACCAGACCGTGTACGACCCCACCTGCGGGTCAGGCTCCCTGCTATTGCGCGCCGCCTGCGAAGCGCCCAACGGTATGACCATTTACGGCCAGGAAAACGACAACGCCACCTGGGCGCTGGCCCGAATGAACATGATTCTCCATGACTATCCCACGGCCGAGCTGTGGCGAGGCAACACCCTTTCGGCCCCGTATTTTAAAAACGACCACGGCGGGCTGAAAACCTTTGACTTTGCCGTGGCCAATCCCCCCTTTTCCGCCAAGTCCTGGACCAACGGCCTGGACCCGGACAACGACGAATTTGAGCGATTTGCCTATGGCGTGCCGCCGGCCAAAAACGGGGATTACGCCTTTTTGCTGCACCTGATCACCTCCCTGAAAAGCACCGGCCGGGGCGCTATCATCCTGCCCCACGGGGTGCTGTTCCGCGGCCATAAGGAAGCGGACATCCGCCGCAACCTGGCTCGCCGCGGTCTGATCCGGGGCATTATCGGCCTGCCGGCCAATCTGTTTTACGGCACCGGCATTCCCGCCTGCATCCTGGTGGTGGGCAAAAAAGAGGCTGCCAGCCGCAAAGGCATCTTCATGATCGAGGCCAGCCGGGAATTTATCAAGGACGGCAACAAAAACCGCTTGCGCTCCCGGGACATTCACAAAATCGTGACAGCCTTTAATCAACAGCAGGAAATGCCCGGCTATTCCCGCCTGGTGCCCCTGGCCGAGATCGCCGATCCGGCCAACGACTACAATCTCAATATTCCCCGCTATATCGACGCCGGTGCGCCCGAAGACCAGCACGACCTGGATGCCCATATCAACGGCGGCATACCCGAACCGGACGTGGATGCCCTGGAGGCCTACTGGTCAAGGCTGCCCGGTCTGCGCGAAACCCTTTTTAAAAACAACGGCCGCCCCGGCTATGTCGAGCCGCTGCTGGAAACCGCCCAGGTCAAGCCCGCCATCCTGGATCATTCGTCGTTTGAAGCCTTTGCCAAAACCATTGCCAAAATATTTGACAAATGGCAGACCCGACACCGGCCCGACCTGAAAGCCCTGGATGCGGGCATCAAGCCCCGGACCGTCATTGATGATCTGGCCGAAGACCTGCTGCAACGCTTTGCCAAAGCCCCCCTGCTGGACCCCTATGCCGTGTACCAGCGGCTGATGGACTTTTGGGCCGAGACCATGCAGGACGATGTCTATCTCATCGCATCCGAGGGCTGGCAGGAAGCGGCCCGGCCGCGGGGCGTGATCGAGGACAAGGAGCGCAAGATCAAGGAGGCGCCCGATCTGATCGTCAAGCGCAAGAAGTACAAGATTGACCTCATCCCACCGGCCCTGATGATTGCCCGGTTTTTTCCCGAACAGCAGGCCGAACTGGAATCTTTGCAGGCCGATCAGGAAACCGCCACCCGCGCCCTGGAAGAATTCCTAGAGGAACAGGACACCGAGGAGGACCTGCTCAGCGAGGTCAAAAACGACAAGGGCCAGGTCACCAAAATCAAGGTGCAAGCCCGGTTGAAGGCCATCAAAAAAGAACCGGACAACCCGGAAAACAAGGAGGAGCAGACCGCGCTCAACCATTGCCTGCAGCTCATCGAGGCCGAAGCCCGGGCCGCCAGAGCGGTCAAGGACGCCCGGGCCGCGCTGGACGTTACTGTCCTGGCCCGGTATGCCGACCTGACCGAAACCGAGATCAAGACCCTGGTGGCAGATGACAAGTGGCTGGCCGGTCTGAGACAGGCTGTAAACAATGAAGTGGAAGGCGTTATCAACCGTCTGGCCGGCCGGGTGCGGGAACTGGAAGAGCGCTATGCCGAGCCCCTGCCGAATATCGAACAGGAAGTGGAAAAACTGGCGGAAAGCGTCGCCGGCCACCTTCAGAAAATGGGGGTGCGCATTGATGTATGAGGGGGAGGAATCATTGGCCAGGCAAAAGCAGGCCATGCGGAAAGAGGGCACTGATCAGTCAGGCCGGAGAGATGTTCCGCCGGGGTATAAGCGGACCGAGGTAGGGGTCATTCCGGAGGATTGGGGGACCCCAAGAATCGATAAACATGCAAACATTTTTACAGGCTCTAAAGACACTCAGGACAAAAAAGAAGGAGGCAGCTATCCTTTTTTTGTTCGTTCACAGCAAGTTGAGCGTATAAATTCTTATTCTTACGATGGTGAGGCAATATTAACCGCTGGAGATGGGGTGGGTACGGGAAAAGTATTTCACTATATTAATGGCCGATTTGACGTACACCAACGTGTATATATAATTGCTGATTTCTCGAAACAGCTTGATGGCAAATATTTTTTTTATCAGTTCAGTCATAATTTTCACAGCCGCATCATATCTATGACAGCAAAGTCTTCTGTTGATTCAGTTCGCATGGAGACCATCGCTGGCATGCCAATACCCCTTCCAAAACTAAAAGAACAACACGCCATCGCCGCCGCCCTGTCAGATGCGGATGCCCTGATAGACGGCCTTGACCGGCTCATCGCCAAAAAACGCGCCATCAAACAGGCCGCCATGCAGCAACTTCTCACCGGCCAGACCCGCCTGCCGGGGTTTGAGGGGGAGTGGACTGAATTATCAATGTCACGTCATGCAATTCTCAAAGCCAGGATTGGCTGGCAAGGGCTTAGAACTGACGAATATCTGAGCTCTGGAGGTCATTACCTTATCACCGGCACTGATTTTGAAAATGGCGGCATCAATTGGAGTGGGTGTTATTTTGTGGATCAATGGCGGTATGCTCAAGACAAAAATATTCAGTTATCTGCGGGTGATATATTACTCACCAAGGATGGAACCATTGGTAAGGTAGGGTATGTAAATACTTTACCGGGGCCTGCCACCCTGAATAGCGGTGTTTATGTAATTCGTCCAGTTGGTGAGGCTTTTGATCCAAAGTTTATGTTTTACCTTCTTGCATCAAGTATTTTTGAGGATTTTCTTAAAAAGCTGCAAGCCGGCTCCACAATTTCTCATTTGTATCAAAAAGATTTTGCAGGCTTTTCATTTTATGCACCCTCCATAGATGAACAACGCGCCATCGCCGCCGTCCTTTCCGACATGGACGCTGAAATCCAAGCCCTGGAGCATCGACGTGATAAGGCCCGGCAGATCAAGCAGGGCATGATGCAGCAGTTGCTCACCGGCCGGGTAAGGTTGGTCAACCAAGGAGATGTTCCCAATGAATGATATTCAAGGGAAAATTGTTCAATGGCTGCATACCCAGCCGGATTGGTTGCAGGAAGCGGCTGACAGGCTGCTTAAAAAAGAGTCGCTGTCAGAATTAGACGTTGAAGAAATTGCAGAATGGCTGAAAACAGACAAAGGGCAGCAGACGACAACACACAGAGCGTTCACCATTCCGGGCCCTCAAAGCAGCAGCAATGTTCTTCGTATTAACTCAATCGGCAACATACAAGGTGTTGAAAATCTTGATCCGCGCCGACCGTTAACTTTTGGTGACGGCAATCTTACTGTTATTTATGGTCACAATGGGTCGGGGAAATCGGGGTATACGCGCATTTTAAAATGCGCCTCTGGAAAACCGCGTGCAGGAGACCTTTACCCAAATGTATTTAAAACACTTCCGTCCAGCCGCACTTGCACTTTTGAATATGATGTTGATGGTACACGCGAATCTTTTAAATGGGAGGTGAATGCTGGCTTTATTGAAAACTTAAAATCGGTAGACATTTTTGACGGCCACGAAGCTCTTTTTTATCTTGGTGGTGAGACCGAAGTTTCTTATGTACCAGAATCAATTGCTCTGTTTGACAAACTCGCCTCTGTTTGTAGAGATATCAGGCAGCGGTTGAATGACGAGCAATCCCGGCTTGTCAGTACATTACCAAGTTTGCCCGATAAATTTTCTGATACACAGGCCGCAAACATTTATAATGCATTGCGCCCTAATCATAAAAAAGAGGGGCTTTCGGATATTTTTAATTGGACACAGGAAGATAAAGACCAGTTGGACCAGCTTAATGAACGTTTAAAAAACAATGATCCGGAAAAACTTGCAAAGCAGAAGGCGACAAAGAAGAAACAAATCGATCAACTCGTTGCTGATATGAAAAATGTGAGCGCCCTGCTTTGCCAAACAGAATGTGACCGAATTCAGACTTTGAAAAAAACGGCGGATGATAAAAGGCAGATTGCCGTTGAAAGTGCAAAAACCCAAGTGGCATCCGCTAAAATCGAAGGGATTGGGACTGATACCTGGAAGGCGTTATGGGAAGCAGCAAGAGAATATTCAACCAAGGAAGCTTATCCGGATCATGGTTATCCATATATTGAAGACGGGGCGCGTTGTGTGCTTTGCCATCAGAAATTAGACTTTACTGCCCAACAACGGTTGAATGACTTTGAGACCTACGTCCAGGGTAAACTGACAACCGAAGCCAAAGTAGCTGAAAATGCCTGGAAAGAGGCGATTGCGGCTTTGCCTCATGTCCCGTCGGAAGACGCCTTACAAACAGCCTGTCAAGCGGCAGGCCTTCCAGAAGACACTTGGCTTTCCGAAATTAAGTTGTTTTGGGTGGCTGCCCAAAAGGTTACAAATGGCTTAAAGAAGGGCCAGGCCGATAAAAAAATTACGGGCCTGAGCCCGTTTGAAAAACTGATTGAACTTGAGGAGATTTCGGCAACGTTAGAAGAGAAAATTAAGCAACATCAAGATGATAAGGAAAAGTTTGACAGGGCCAAAGCAGAAAAGGATAGGCTCGGCCTGGAAGCCAGGCGCTGGACCAGCCAGCAGGCGGAAGCGATTGAAAATGAAATTCAGCGATTGAAGGACTGGCAACAGTATGACACATGGAAACAGAAAACAAGCCCGAGGAATATATCATTAAAAGCGGGGGAAATATCTGAGGCGGTCATCACGCAAGCATATATTGATCGTTTTAATAATGAACTTAGACAACTCGGGGCATCAAGGATTCAAGTGGAACTTGTAAAAACCAGGATTGAAAGGGGGCGGGCCATGCATCAGGTCCGCTTGAGGGAAGCAAAACCACATGCACCGAATATCGAAGCAGTGCTAAGTGATGGGGAACGCCGGGTCGTGTCTCTTGCCGCATTCTTGGCGGATGTTTGCGGGCGGCCAGAGGCTGCGCCGTTTATTTTTGATGACCCCATATCTTCCTTGGACCATGATTTCGAATATGATGTGGCCATGCGGCTGGCTAAGCTGGCAAAAGATCGTCAGGTTTTGGTTTTCACGCACCGCTTGACGCTGTATGGCGCCTTGGAAGATGCTGCCAAGAAAAATGGTGAGGATTGGAAAAAGCAGCATCTTTCCCAATGCTGTATTGAGTCTTTTGCGGGAACAGCCGGGCACCCGGCCGACGAAAAGGTTTGGGCCGTGAAGACCAAGAAGGCAAACAATATTCTTATTAACCGTCTTAATGAAGCAAAAAAGTATTGGGAAGCGGGAGATTCTGCCAATTACGAGATTTATGCACAAAGTATTTGTACAGACCTGCGTAAGCTGCTTGAACGCACCGTGGAGGAAGATTTGTTGAATGCGGTTGTCAAACGTCATCGCCGAAGTGTGACTACCGATAACAGGATTGGCGCTCTGCAGAAGATCACAAGGGCAGATTGTGAGTTTATTGATGAATTAATGACAAAATATTCCTGTTATGAGCACAGTCAATCACAAGAGACCCCGGTTTTTACTCCCGGGGAACCGGAGCTTCGTGAGGATATAGAAAAATTGAAAGCATGGCGTGAAAAATTTAAAAACCGTTCCTTTGCCGAGGAGACTGCATGATGACTGCCGGTAAGCGGTAAAGGCGCTATTGATAGATAACCGGCATATCCCCTGAGGAGAACGAATGAACACATTTGACAGTACAAAGGAATCACTAAAAGACATTCTGAAAGAAATTACGGAAGGGAAAATCCAACTTCCCGATTTTCAGCGCGGCTGGATCTGGGATGATGATCATATTCGGGATTTGTTGGTCAGCATCGCCCGGTCTTTTCCAGTGGGCGCGGTGATGCTGCTGGAAACCGGTGGCGAGATTCATTTCCAAACCCGACCGGTGGAAGGGCTGGAAGACAAGCTGGCCAAGGATGTGGCCCCGGAAAAACTGATTCTGGACGGACAGCAGCGGCTGACCACCCTGACCCAGGCGTTGTCGCTGACCGACCCGGTGAACACCTATACCAGCCAGGGCAAGAAAATAAAGCGTCATTACTATTTTCATATTCTTCATGCTGTTGAGGCGCCCCATGATCTGGAAGGCGCCATCACTGCCGTGGATGAAAACAGGCAATTGCGTGCCAATTTCGGACGGGATGTGGCCCTGGACCTGTCGACCCGTGAGTTGGAATGTCAGCAGATGTATTTTCCCTGTGATCAGATCATGCATTCGGATGAATGGGAAAGTACTTTGTATGAGGTTTCGCCGGACAGTTTCAAACTCTATATGGCCTTTCGCAATGAGATCCTCTCCCCCTTTCGTTCTTACCAGTTGCCGATCATCCAATTAAAAAAGGAAACCTCCAAGGAAGCGGTATGCCTGGTGTTTGAAAAGGTTAACACGGGCGGGGTGCAGTTGTCGGTATTTGAATTGATTACCGCCAGCTATGCAGCGGATGGATATAACCTTCGGGATGACTGGTATGGTTCCCGGGCTCGAAAAGTGGAGTCTCGCAAAAAACGCCTGGAAGAAGAGGCCCTGCTTCAAGGCACTGAAGCATCGGAATTTCTGCAAGCGTTGACATTGTTGCATACCCACGAGATTCGAAAAGCAGATATTGCCGGCGGAAAAAAGGGGAAACAGGTTCGTCCGGTGAGTGCCAAGCGGGCGGACTTGCTTCAACTGCCATTGGATTCCTGGAAGGATTGGGCGGATAAGGTGGAGCAGGGGTTCCGGCTGGCCGGTCGTTTTCTGCGAAAAGAGTGTTTTTACAGTCGTCGCGAAGTACCCTATACCACGCAACTGGTGCCCTTGGCGGCGGTGCTTACCCGGCTGGAAGATCGCTGGCTGGAACCGAAAATTTATGACAAACTGGCACGGTGGTTCTGGTGCGGTGTTTTGGGTGAGCTATACGGCGGCGCTGTGGAAACACGCATCGCCAATGATTATGAAGAATTGTTGCATTGGTTTGAAGACGATTCGGCCATTCCACGGACGGTAAACGACGCCAGCTTTCAGCCGGAACGGTTTAATACCTTACGGACTCGGCTGAGTGCGGCCTACAAGGCGATCAATGTGCTTGTGCTGCGGGAAGGTGCCAAAGACTGGTTCTGGAAGGCCGGTGTCCAGGAGCTGGACGCGGATGAAATGGCCTTGGATATTCATCATATTTTCCCCCGATCCTGGTGTGATAAGAATGGTTTCACCAGAGACCGCTACGACAGTATTCTTAATAAAACCCTGATTTCTTATAAGGCAAACCGGAAAATCGGAGGTGGGGCACCTTCTTCTTATCTACCGCGGATTCAAAATGAGAAAAATGTGCAACTCAGCGATGCAGAAATGGATGAGCTGCTGGCAAGTCATGCTTTGTCACCGTCTTTATTGCGTGCGGATGATTTTGAAGGATTTGTCGAGGATCGCCGTAAACGTTTAAGTAGATTAATCGAAAAAGTTATGGGCAAGGCGGTAATTCAGGTTTCCGAAGGTGGAGAATATAAGGACACAGATAACGGAAACTGAGGATAGCAATGAATAATTTCGCCAGATGGTTAAAGCTTTGCTATCAGCAGCTACTCACCGGCCGGGTGCGGCTGGTTCCAACGGATTCGGTAAAACAGGCGGGGCAATCATCATGAATCAGACCGAACTTGATATATTGCTGCAACATCTGCTTGCTGAATGGGAAAACGAGGTGGTGGAGTTTAAAGAGGCGGCCCATGATTATTCCACGCATACTATCGGCAAGTATTTTTCGGCCCTGGCCAACGAAGCCAATTTACGGGGGGCGGAACGCGGCTGGCTGGTGTTCGGAATTAACAACAAATCCCGGGCGGTGCTGGGAACCCATTATCGTCAGGATCCGCAACGGCTTGAAAGTCTTAAAATGCAGGTGGCGGACAATACCGAGCCAAGCATAACCTTTCGCAATATCCACGAACTGGCACATAAAAATGGCCGGGTGGTGTTTTTTGAGATCCCCGCGGCGCCCGGCGGCATGCCCATCGCCTGGAAGGGCCATTATTATGCCAGGGCCGGCGAAAGCCTGACCAGTCTGGGGCTTGACAAGCAGGATGAAATCCGGGGACAGGTCATGGCGAGTGACTGGACGGCCCAGGTGGTGCCCAATGCGGCATCCAGTCACCTGGACGAAGGGGCTGTCACCCAGGCGCGGGAATCATTCGCAAAAAAATATACCAACCGGTTTGACGCGGATACAGTGAGACACTGGCCGCTGGCAACCTTTCTGGATCGCGCCCGCCTTACCCGTGATGGGGCGTTAACCCGCACGGCGTTGCTGTTGCTTGGCAAACCCGATTCAGCACATCTGCTGCTGCCGCATCCGGCCCAGATAACCTGGAAACTGGAGGGAGAGGAGCATGCCTATGAGCACTTTGGTCCGCCTTTTCTCCTGAATACCACCCACCTGTATCAAAAAATCCGTAATGTCCAAATCCGCATCCTGCCGGATGAGGCCCTGCTGGCCGTGGAGGTTTCAAAATATGACCGCAGGGTTGTGCTGGAAGCACTGCACAATTGCATCGCCCACCAGGATTATACCCGTTATGGCCGTATCGTGGTCAGTGAGTTGCCGGACAAACTGGTTTTGGAGAACGAGGGCACATTTTTTGAGGGCAAGCCTGATGATTATATTGAAGGCCACAAAACCCCCCGGCGCTATCGCAATCCGTTTCTCGTCCAGGCCATGACCGAGTTGAATATGATCGATACCATGGGATACGGTATTCATGAAATGCATGTCAGCCAGGCCCGCCGGTATTTACCCCTGCCCGACTATAACCTTGGTATGGCCGATGCTGTACAACTGACCATTCACGGCCGGATCGTTGATCCGGCTTACAGCCGTATGTTAATACGGAAAACGGATTTACCACTGTCGGATATATTGGCCCTGGATCGGGCTCAGAAAAAAATGCCCCTGGATGACAGGACAATCAAACGCCTGCGTCAGGCGGGGCTCATCGAAGGCCGCAAACCGAACCTGCACGTATCCGCTCAAGTGGCCAAAGCAGTCGGCAAAAAAGCGGAGTATATTCGAACACGGAAACAGGATGATGTTTTTTATGAAAAATTAATTACGGATTATCTGAAAAAATTTGATACAGCCACCCGCCAGGAAATCGACGACCTGCTCTGGGAAAAATTAAGCGATGCCTTGGGGGACAGCCAGAAAAAAGATAAAATCAGTAACTTATTAACTAAAATGCGGCGTGCGGGCCGCATTCGCAACATCGCTTCCCGCAAGGCACCCAAATGGCAACTGGCAGAATAAATGCAGAATAAAATAGCGGTTTGCAGAATAAATGCAGAATAAATCAATCTCCTTGACGCCCCAGGTAATATTGCAGATGCCTGAAGCACTACCCAAGAAACCACCCGGGAACAGATTATGGCCCTGTATGAAACGGGAGGAACCGGATGAATAAGGTCGGCCAAAAAGAAATTTTTACCCAGCAGCAGGTGCTCCGCTTTTTTGAGGACACGCTGGGGTACCGCTATCTGGGCAACTGGAAGGACCGGCCGGGCAACCGCAATATTGAGGCGGATCTTCTGCGGGACTGGCTGGCCCGCCAGGGGCATGAGGAAAAGATCATCGGCAAGGTGCTGCGGGAACTGGACCAGGCGGCTGCGCTTTCCGGCAGCAAGACCCTGTATGACGCCAACCGGGCGGTGTATGAAAAATTGCGCTACGGGGTGCATGTGAGGCCGTCAGTGGACGCACAGACCGTTACCGTCTGGCTGATCGACTGGGAAACACCGGAAAACAACGATTTTGCCGTGGCCGAAGAAGTCACGGTGGCCGGGGTAAACGCCAAGCGGCCGGATGTGGTGGTTTATGTCAACGGCCTTGCCCTTTGCGTGCTGGAACTGAAACGCTCCATTGTTTCGGTGACCGAAGGCATTCGCCAGAACCTGGACAACCAGCAGCCCGGGTTTATTCAGCCTTTTTTTGCCACAATACAATTTGTGATGGCGGGCAATCCCACCGAGGGGTTGCGCTACGGCGTTATCGAGACACCGGAAAAGTACTGGCTCTCATGGAAGGAAGCTTCAGGCCGGGAAGACCCCCTTGAACGCGGGCTGGAGCATCTGTGCCGCAAGGACCGACTGTTGGAGATTGTCCACGACTTTATGGTGTTTGACACGGGTATCAAGAAAACCTGCCGCCACAGCCAGTACTTTGGCGTAAAAGCCGCCCGGGACCGGGTGAAAGCGCGCCGGGGCGGAATTGTCTGGCATACCCAGGGGAGCGGCAAGTCCCTGATCATGGTCTGGCTGGCCAAATGGATCCGGGAGCATGTGCCCGGCGGCCGGGTGCTGATTATCACCGACCGCACCGAGCTGGATGAGCAGATCGAAAAGGTGTTCAAGGGCGTGAATGAGCAGATATACCGCACCCGCAGCGGTGCAGACCTGGTCGGGGTGCTGGCCGACACCCAGGAGTGGCTGATCGCCTCGCTGATTCACAAATTCGGTGCATCAGGGGAAGGCGATGTAGACGCCTTTGTGAATGACCTGCAAAGCCATTTACCTGCGAACTTCCGCCCCGGGGGGGATATTTTCGTATTTGTGGACGAATGCCACCGCACCCAGTCCGGCAAACTTCACCGGGCCATGACGGCCATACTTCCGGAATCCATGCTGATCGGGTTTACCGGGACCCCCTTGCTGAAAACAGACAAACAAAAAAGCATCGAGGTATTCGGCCCGTACATTCATACTTACAAGTACGACGAAGCGGTAAAGGACGGGGTTGTGCTGGACCTGCGGTATGAAGCCCGGGATATTGATCAATATATTACCTCTCAGGAAAAGATTGACCAATGGTTCGCCCTGAAAACCCGGGGGCTGAACGATTATGCCCGGGCACAGCTCAAGCAGCGATGGGGAACGCTGCAGAAAGTGCTCAGTTCCAAAGACCGGCTGGAAAAAATCGTTTCCGATATTCTATGGGACATGGCCACCCGGGACCGGCTGATTTCCGGCTACGGCAATGCCATGCTGGTGGCGGGCAGTATTTATTCGGCCTGCCGGCTGTATGAAATGTTTCAACAGACCGACCTCAAGGGCAAATGCGCCATGGTCACCTCTTATGTGCCGTCAGCCGCATCGGTTAAAGGCGAGACCACCGGCGAGGGCGAAACGGAAAAACTATTCAAGTATGAGGTTTATCGCCGGATGCTGGCCACCCATTTTAATGAACCGGAAGATACGGCCCAGCACAAGGTGGAGATTTTTGAAAAAGAAGTAAAAAAGCGCTTTATCGAAGCACCGGGCCGGATGAAGCTGCTGATCGTGGTGGACAAGCTGCTGACCGGTTTTGACGCGCCGCCCGCAACCTATCTTTATATCGACAAACAGATGCGCGATCATGGGCTGTTTCAGGCCATATGCCGGGTCAACCGGCTGCACACCGAGGACAAAGAGGTGGGATATGTTATCGATTACAAAGATCTGTTCAAATCCCTTGAGCAATCCATCAAGGATTATACCGGCGGCGCGTTTGATGCGTTTGATGCCGAAGATGTGGCCGGACTGCTGGAAGACCGGCTGACAAAGGCAAAAGAGCGCCTTGATGCGGTTCGGGAGGCCATCAAGGCGTTGTGCGAGCCGGTTGAGCCGCCCCGGGACAGTGCGGCTTACCGTCGCTATTTTGTGGGCCCCAGCGATGACCCCCAGGCACAGAAGGACAACGCGCCCCGGCGGATATCGCTGTATAAGCATACAAGCGCTTTTGTACGGGCCTACGCCAATCTGGCCAATGAAATGTCGGCGGCGGGTTACAGTACAGCGGAAGCGACCGAGATAAAAGCGGAAGTCACCCATTATGAACAGGTGCGGGAAGAAATCAAGCTGGCCAGCGGCGATTATATCGACCTGAAGCTTTATGAGCCCGCCATGCGGCACTTGATTGACACGTATATTCGGGCTCAAGAGACTGAACAGCTCTGTGCCTTTGATGACCTGACCCTGGTGGAGCTGATTGTTGATCAGGGAGAGGCGGCAGTAAGCCAGTTACCGGAATCCATTGCCGGGGACCCCGACGCAATGGCCGAAACCATCGAAAACAACGTCCGCCGGCTGATTATTGACGAAATGGCGGTCAACCCGCGATATTATGAAAATATGTCAAGGCTGCTGGATGCCTTGATTCAACAGCGTCGGCAGCAGGCGCTCAGCTACAAGGCGTATCTGGAAAAAATTGTGGCACTGACGCGGCAGGCGGCCCGGCCCCGGCAAAATCGGTCTGCGTATCCCCGGCGCATCAATACACCCGCGCTTCAGTCGCTGTATGACAACCTGCCCGTGGAACCACAAAACGACGAATCGCATTCAAATCCGGGACTTTATAGTAAAGAACCCGTCGGAGACATCAAGGCGGCAACAGCCGTTGCCCTGGACGAGGCCATCCGCGACGTCAAAAAAGACGGTTGGCGGGGAAACCGGTTTAAGGAGCGGGAGGTATATAACGCCATTAAGTCGGTGCTTTTCGATGAACGTATAGCAGGTCAACTATTTGAAATCGTAAAAAACCAGCATGATTACTAATCATTCTACCCAAAGGGGCCGGCCTTCCACGATTGAGGCGGGCGGCATCCCTGTCACCATATATCGCAAGGCCATTAAAAACCTGCATATCGGGGTTTATCCCCCGGATGGCCGGGTTCGTGTTTCAGCGCCCCTGCGGCTGGATGACGAGGCGATCCGGCTGGCGATCATCTCGCGGCTTAACTGGATTCGGCAGAAACAAAAGTCATTTGCCCGGCAGGTGCGGGAATCTGCGCGGGAAATGGTGACGGGCGAAAGCCATTATTTTCAGGGCCGGCGTTACCGGCTGGATGTGACGGAACGGCCCGGCCGGCCGCAGATCCGTATTGTTAACAACACAACCATGGCACTGGCGGTTAAGCCGGGGACCGACACTTCCGGCCGGTGGCGGGTGATGGAGCGCTGGTATCGCCGGCAATTGCGGGATATGTTACCGGCGCTGGTGGAAAAATGGGAGTTGGTCATCGGGGTTCAGGTGGCGGAAACGCGCATCAAGCGCATGAAGACCCGCTGGGGAAGCTGCAATATTGATGCACGGCGCATCTGGGTTAACCTGGAACTGATCAAAAAGCCTGTTGCATGCCTGGAATACATCCTGGTGCATGAAATGGTGCACCTGCTGGAGCGGTATCACAACGAGCGATTTAAAAAGTTCATGGACCGGTTCCTGCCGGACTGGCAGGTGCGGCGGGATGAGCTGAACCGGCAGCCGCTACCCCGCAATGAATGAGATTGATGAATGACAGCCTCGCCACTTCTACCTGTTTTGATC
>JAXHVL010000024.1:0-10762 GCA_034189225.1 Thermodesulfobacteriota bacterium | reverse complement strand
ATTCATACTTTTCTTTGCTCGCCCAAAGAAAAGTATGCAAAAGAAAGGGCGCCCCGCAGCTTGGCCTTCGGCTTCCCTCGCAGGAACGGTTTTTTCGGCGCGGGCAGAAACTCGCCTGTCCGTTCATGCAGATGCGATAAGCCTCGTCTGCTCAAACAGTCTGCCCGCGTCTTCCGAAAAAACCGTCCCTGCTCGGCTGCGCTGCAAGGGGCGAGGCACGTGTTGCTGTTCAGTTGTTTCGGCAAACTGAAAAACTTGGCAATAAACTGAAAAATTGAATAAAATTGACTTGTTTACAACAAATTGGCAGATTAAGTTCCTTTCTGCAAAAACGCCGCGCGTGGCGCTGGAAGCTTTTTACGAGACCATCCAAAAAGGCGGTCCCGTAAAAAGTCAATTTTGGGACGGCAAAGTAAAAAGTTTAAGATACGGCGCAGCCCTATCACTCCCGAGGAATGAGGCGTACTTGGCGTACGCCGCAGTGACGAGGGATGCAGCGCAACACAGATATTGGACTTTTTACGAAGCCGTCAAAAAAGGCGCGAAAAATAAAAGCGTTGTCGAGTGGCACAGACAAGTCTGCCAAGCCTGCTTATGTGAGGAGATACCCATGGAACTCAGGCAGATCGATGATCACCGGTGGGAGGTAATGAAGACCGGTGCCATGCGGGTGCCAGGCATTATTTACACCAGTGCCACCATGATCGACGACATCCGCCGGGACGCGGCCTGTCAGCAGGTGGCCAACGTGGCGACCCTTCCCGGTATCTGCAAGGCATCCCTGGCCATGCCGGATATTCACTTCGGATATGGATTTCCCATCGGCGGCGTGGCCGCCTTTGACCTGGACGAGGGGATAATTTCCCCCGGCGGCGTCGGCTATGACATCAATTGCGGGGTACGGCTGGCGGGCACGCGTCTGATGGTCGATGAAGTCATACCCCGCCTGGAAGACCTTGCAAACGCCCTAGCCGCTGGGGTTCCCAGCGGTGTGGGCGTCAAGGGTTCCTTGAAATTATCCGTATCCGAAGAGAAAAAAGCCATCGCCCAGGGATCGCTGTGGGCCGTAAAACACGGCCTGGGCGACCCCGAAGACATTGACCACACCGAAGATGGCGGCTGCATTGAAGGCGCGGACCCGGCCGCAGTGAGCGACAAGGCCCTGGATCGGGGCCGCACCCAGATCGGTACCCTCGGCTCGGGCAACCATTTCATGGAAATCGGCGTAGTGAAAGATATTTACGATGAACAGACAGCCGCCCGGTTCGGACTGTTTATGGACCAGATCACGGTCATGATTCATTCCGGTTCAAGGGGACTGGGCCATCAGGTGTGCGATGATTACCTTAAGACCATGGCAAAAGCCGTCCATAAAGAACACATTCCCCTTGTGGACAAGCAGCTTGCCTGCACACACATCAATTCTGCCGCGGGCAAACGCTACTTCAGCGCCATGGCCTGCGCGGCCAACTATGCCTGGATCAACCGCCAGGTACTGATGCACCATGCCCGGGAAATATTCCCCCGGGTCTTTCAGAAAGGCCCCGCCGAAATCGGCATGCAGTTAATATACGACGTCTGTCACAACATCGCCAAAAAAGAAACCCACGAGATTGACGGTGAAAAACGCTTGGTATGCGTTCATCGGAAGGGCGCGACCCGCTCCTTGCCCTCCGGTCATCCCGATCTATGCGAAAAATACCGTGGCACTGGCCAGCCGGTAATTACCCCCGGCGACATGGGAACAGGCTCCTATGTCATGGTGGGGTGTGAAAAGGCCATGGCGCAGACCTTTGGCTCCACCTGCCACGGCGCAGGCCGGATATTAAGCCGCAATGCCGCCAAAAAGACGGCCCGGGGCCGGGATATTTTTGCTGAAATGAAGGCACAGGGTGTTATTTTGCGGTGCAGCGGCAAATCCACCGCGGCCGAAGAAATGCCCGAAGCTTACAAAAATGTAGACGATGTGGTCAAGGTGATCCATGAGGCGGGCATTTCCCGGAAAGTTGCCCGGATAAAACCCCTGGCCGTGTTCAAAGGCTAGACGACTTCGAATATTTTTGTTATAATACAAGCTGAAATCATTCGTAAATCACCTGAACAGGAAATAATTCCAATTCAACAATGCCGGGCGTCATGATCCTGAAACATGCCAACTTCATCATACTTACGACCGTTTTTCTCAGCTTTCTCTTTGCCCGGCTAGCCGGTGCTGCCACGGAGACCCCGCAAAGCACCTACCGCGCGGGCGGGGATGACAGTTATCCCCCTTATGAGTTCGTTGACAAAAACGGGTACGCCACGGGATTCAATGTTGAACTGATGCGGGCCATCGCCGAAGCAGCGGGATTTGACATCACCATCAATCTGGGGCCCTGGAAGGTGGTGCGAAGCCAGATTACAAACGGCGAAATCGACATGATAACGGGCATGTATTATTCCCAGGCCCGGGACAAGATGTTTGACTTCTCCATCCCCCATACCATTGTCTCCCATGGCATCTTCGTCCGAAAAGATTCGCCGGTCCAATCCGTGACGGATCTTGCCGGCAAGGCGGTGATCGTGCAGGAAGGCGATATCATGCACGACTTCGTGGTTGAGGAGAACATCACCGATAAGGTCATTGCCGTCGAAAACCAGGAAAAGGCCCTCCGCCTGCTGAGCAATGGTATGCATAACGCCGCCCTGCTGGCCAAGCTTCAGGGATTGTCTCATCTTCAGTCCATGGGACTTGACAACATCATGGTGGTGGGCCCCTCCATCCTGCCCCGCAAATACTGTATCGCGGTGAAAGAAGGCAACACCCGGCTCCTTGAAAAGATAAACACCGGCCTCACTCGTGTCCAGGCATCAGGGGTGTACAACCAAATCTACAATGACTGGTTCGGCGGGTACACGGCCCATTGGACCCACACCCGCTTCCTTAAGATCGGCCTGTGGACGGCAGGTGGCTTTGTGGCCATCGTTCTGATTGTCGTTCTCTGGAACCGCAGCCTGAAGCGGCAGGTACGCGAGCGGACCCGGCAGCTGGAAACGGAACTGGCGGAACGGCGACGAACCGAGACCGCCCTGAAAGAAAGCAGGGAACAACTTGCCCTTGCCCTGAAGGCTGGAAAGAGTGGCGTATGGGACTTTAACCCCAGCCAGGAGGGGGAATATCTCTCCACCTACAACGAACGCTGGCTGGCCATGCTCGGTTACCTGCCCGGGGAGCTGCCCCTGTGCTTTGAAACATGGGAAGGCCTCCTTCACCCCGGTGACCATGACCGGGCCATGGCCGCCCTGAACGATCACCTGGAAAACGGCATCCCCTATTCCGTGGAATTCCGGCTGAAGTGCAAAGATGGAAACTATACCTGGATTCACTCCATGGGCAGAATTGTTTCATGGGACAAAGAAGGCCGCCCGGACAGAATGATCGGCATTCATGTGGATATCAGCGACAGAAAAGCGGCTGAAGAAGAACGGCTGACCATGGAACGCCGGTTTTATCACACCCAGAAACTGGAAAGCCTCGGTGTGCTTGCCGGAGGCATTGCTCATGACTTCAATAATCTGCTCATGGGCATCCTGGGAAACGCCGACCTGGCCATGATGGACATTTCACCGGCGTCGCCGGCAATGGAGTATCTGCAGAATATTCAGGAAGCGGCCAAGCGCTCCGCCGACCTGACCCGGCAAATGCTGGCATATTCCGGCAGAGGAAGATTCGTGGTGGAACCGGTGGACATGAACGCGCTCATCAAAGAAATGCATCAGCTGTTAAGCGTGTCCATCTCCAAAAAGGCCGTCCTTCAGTTCAATCTTTCGTCCGACCTGCCCGTGGTAGCGGCCGATGCCACTCAGATGCGCCAGGTCATCATGAACCTGGTGATCAACGCATCCGAAGCGCTTGCCGAAGACCGCGGCACCATCCGCATAGCAACGGGCACGATGGAATGTGATGCAGATTACCTGCAAACCACATTAATGGCCCAGCCCCCCCAACCGGGACGGTATGTGTATCTCGAGGTCTCGGATACCGGTTGCGGCATGGATCGGCTGGCGATGGACCGAATATTCGACCCCTTTTTCACCACCAAGTTCAAGGGCCGGGGACTGGGACTATCCGCCCTTCTCGGCATTGCCCATGGTCACAAGGGAACCGTAAAAGTGGAAAGCGCCCCCGGCGAAGGCACAACTTTTCTTATCCTCCTGCCCGCCCTGGCATCGGCCATTGAAGCAGATACGACGGAAAAAGCAACCAGCGCCCCGTGGAAGGGGCATGGCGCGATTTTACTGGTGGATGACGAAGCGGTGGTGCGGAAAACCGCCGGCAACATGCTGAAAAAAATGGGATTCCGGGTGATCACCGCGGAAGGCGGGCAAACGGCCCTGGATTTATACCAACGGCAGGCGGATGAAATCGTGTGTATCATTCTGGATGTGACCATGCCGGACATGAGCGGCGCAGAAACCCTGGAGGCCCTCCGCCAGCTGGACAAGACAGTCCCCGTTATCATGTCCAGCGGCTATTCGGAAAAGGAAATCACCGAAACGTTCAGCGTCCGCTCCATTGCCGGCGCCATCCAGAAGCCGTACAAATTTGAGGACCTGAAGCAGAAATTGCGCACAGTTTTAGCGTAACCATCCGCCCCCGGAGGGACCGGGAAAATTCGAATTTTGTGCTTAAAACTTTACGGCACAGCCATTCCCCTTCTCAGATATCGCCAATCAATGACCGGCTGCCGTTTCCTCATGCGCTTGCCCCGCCTCTTCGGCCGGTGACGCCTCCTGTTTATCCGCTGCGCCTTCTTCAGCCGCGGTTTCTTCTTCCACCAGCAATCCGGTCAGGGCATGCTTTGCCGCGGCCAGCCGTTTCTCCTTGATCTGCTGAGCGGCTTCTTCCCCGCTGGCATAAAGAACGGCGGCCTGATCCAGGTACTTGTTGACCTGAGCAAGAGTATCGACCTGCTGCCGATTGTCATATGCTGCCGATATCTCCCGGGCCTCTTCCAGATAATCATAAATCTGCGAAAGGTCCTGCATGCCCGTTTCATTTAAAATCAACAACGCCCTCTCAATATAAAACCGGGCGGCAAAATCGTATACCTCGGCCTTGGTATAGGCATCTTTCTTTTCCCCTTCCCAGTGGGTCCCATGAAGGATCGTGACCCGGTCCTTTCCGACGGGGGTAAAATTGCCCTTCAAAATTTTCACGGCCCCCTTTGTCTCCTTGATGTAATAACGGCCCGAATTCATGGCACTGGCGATAATCACCAGGAGAATGACAAACCCCAGGCACGCCGCGGCGATTCCGATAAACCGTTTCATGCCCTCATCCCCCGATCCGGAATCAAACCGCCGGTTGTCCTCCGGGGGCGGGGGAGGCGGCGTTGCTGACCCCATTGCCGGGTTCGTTTTTTGAGGGGATGTAACGGCAGCTTGAGGGGCCGGGGTTTCCGACGCTTTGGGAGCGGCTGATGTTGCCTGTTCCGGCGCGGCCGCTTCTGCCGACGATTCCGTAAGGGCGGGCGTTTCTTCCGACTTTTCCGCCTCATTTGCCGCTTCGGCCGGGGTTTCTTCCGGCGGTTCCGCCGGGGTTTCTTCCACCTTTCCCGCCTCTGTCGATGTTTTCACCGGCGCTGTATCTTCCTGTGGCGCAGCAGCAGCTTTTTCTTTTTCAATGTCGGGCTGTTTCTCGTCACCGTTTTCATTCTCGCCTTTTGGCGCTTTTTGATCCGCATCAGATGCCGCGTCAGACATCGGCTGGAACAGACTTTTTTTACCCATATCGTTTAAACTCCTTTGAAAATGCCTTGCAATTCATGTATTATCTGGAACACCAGAGGGCCAGCATAAGCCCCCCTTTACACGCGCAAAGCACTATTTTATAAAAAAAGAACAGATTGTAAAGGCATTTTTCAATACATCCATGAAATCCGGGAAGATAAAACTCGTCGCCATATTGGAGAGTCATGCCCCGCTGGCAGTGGCCCTTTCCGGCGGTGTGGACAGCGCGTTTCTGCTGGCCATGGCAAAACAGATTCTTGGAGATCAGGTAATCGCCATGACATCTGTATCGCCGCTGCATGCCCGCCGGGATCTTGCCGATGCGGAATCAATCGCGGCATCCCTGTCGGTTCCCCATGTTGCCGTCGACACCGGGCCTCTGGAGGCTCCCGGGTTCGTGCTGAACACGAAAAACCGTTGCTATATCTGCAAGAGGCTGTTATGGAAAGAATTTCTTAACAAAGCCGGGGAAAGGGGCATTGATTACGTGGCCGACGGGTTATGCCTTGATGACCTGGATGAGTTCCGCCCCGGTATCGCGGCCGGCCGGGAACTGGGGATTGTTTCACCGCTGGCGGATGCCGGACTGACTAAGGCGGAGATCCGTGCACTCTCCAAAACCATGGGACTCTTTACATGGGACAAGCCATCGGGAACCTGCCTGGCCACCCGCATCCCCACCGGCACCCCGATCACCCGGCAACGACTGGCAATGATCGAGCAGGCGGAGACGGTTTTATCCGGCCACGGGTTCCGGCAATGCCGGGTGAGGCTTCACGGCACGACGGCCCGTATTGAAGTGCCCTCCGACGACATTGAAGCACTGATGACGCCCGGCACCCGCCAGTCCGTCGGGGCGGCGCTGCTGAAAATCGGATTTACCCGTGTAAGTGCCGATCTGACCGGGTATGGCGAAAGCTGAGACGTTTCAGAAAAATCTAAACACCGGGAGTAACGTGAAATGACGAACGATACCAGGGATACTGATTTTATCAGAAAAATTATTGCAGAGGATCTGGCCGCGGGCAAATACCCTGACGGCTTGATGACGCGATTCCCGCCTGAGCCCAATGGATACCTCCATATCGGCCACGCCAAATCCATCTGCCTGAACTTCGGGATTGCCGCGGAATACGAAAACAGCGACTGCAACCTGCGGTTTGATGACACCAACCCGCTGAAGGAAACCGTCGAATATGTGGATGCTATAAAGGCGGATGTGCAATGGCTGGGGTTTGACCCGGAAGACCGGGTTTTTTACACTTCCGATTACTTTGAGCAGCTCTACCGGTTTGCTGTTCAGCTTATCAAGAACGGTAAGGCCTATGTGTGCCGCCTCAGCCAGGAGGAAATCCGTGAGACCCGCGGTACCCTGACGGAGCCGGGCAAAGAAAGCCCTTACCGCGAGCGTCCCGTGGACGAAAACCTCGATCTGTTCGAACGCATGCGCGCCGGTGAATTTGAAGAGGGGGCCTATGTGCTCCGGGCCAGGATCGACATTGCTTCCCCCAATCTCTGCCTCCGCGACCCGGCGATCTATCGGATACGGCGCCAGCACCACCACCGAACCGGGGATCAATGGTGCATCTATCCCATGTATGATTTCGCCCATTGTCTTTCCGATGCCATAGAAAACATCACCCACTCCCTGTGCACCCTTGAATTCGCCAACAACCGACCGCTGTATGACTGGTTCGTGGAACAGCTGATCACGCCCCCCCGGCCCAAGCAGATCGAATTCGCCCGGCTGAACCTGGGATATACTGTTCTGAGCAAACGCAAACTGATACGGCTCGTGGAAGAAGGATACGTAGCCGGCTGGGACGACCCGAGAATGCCCACCATTGCCGGTCTCAGACGGCGCGGCGTCCCGCCCCGAGCCATCCGGGAGTTCTGTGACAGAATCGGCGTGGCCAAAAAAGACAGCATGGTGGACCTGGCCCTGCTTGAATACACGATCCGGGATGTCCTGAACAAAGAGGCCCAGCGACGGATGGCCGTTCTTCGACCCTTGAAGGTGGTCATCACAAACTATCCGGAAGACCAGACAGAAGAGCTGGAAGCCGTGAACAATCCTGAAGACCCGGACGCCGGCACACGGCCTGTCCCCTTTTCAAAGGAACTGTATATCGAAGCCGACGATTTCATGGAAGATCCGCCGAAAAAATTCTTCCGGCTGTCGCCGGGCCGTGAAGTGCGGTTGCGCTATGCCTATTTTATCAGGTGCGAAGCGGCCATCAAGGACGAATCCGGTAATATTATTGAACTGCGCTGCACCTATGACCCGGCCACAAAAGGCGGGGACGCACCAGATGGCCGGAAGGTCAAGGCCACCCTTCACTGGGTGTCCGCAACCCATGCCCTTGAAACCGAAGTTCGGCTGTACGACCGCCTTTTTCTGATGGAAAACCCCGCAGACACAGCCGAGGGTGAAGATTTCACCGCCGCCATCAACCCCGACAGTCTGAAAACGCTCTCCCCCTGCTATGGCGAACCTTCTCTGGCCCAGGCTCGACCCGGCGAACGGTATCAATTCGAACGCCTGGGCTATTTCTGCACGGACACGGGCGATTCAAGCCCCGGTCGCCCGGTCTTCAACCGCACCGTCACCCTGCGGGACACCTGGGGGAAAATACAGAAAAAGCAGCAAAAGAAATAATCTCACCCCATCAGCCCCAGAACCCGATCAAGTAGGACGTGGGACAGCGCCAGCTTGTCCGTTTCGGGCAGCTGCTCTTCTTTGCCGTTTTTGTAGAAAAGGTGAACCTTGTTGGTCTCTGCATTAAACGGGGATGCGGTTTCGCTGATCAGGTTGGCCGCGATCATATCCGTGTTTTTGGCGGCAAGCTTCTTCTGGGCATTGGCGGCAAGATCCTGTGTTTCGGCGGCAAACCCCACCACCACCTGATTTGTCTTGCGTTCACCGATGGCTTTCAGAATATCCATGTTCTCGGCCAGGTGCAGCACACATTCGCTTCCGCCCGTTTTTTTGATCTTGTGGGCCGCTGTATCGGCGGCCCGGTAGTCGCCCACCGCCGCCACCTTGAAGATGATATCGCTGTCATCCATGCGGTCAAGCACAGTCGAGGCCATATCCGCCGCCGTCTCCACCCGGACGATGTCAACATTCACGGGCGGGGCGATGGATACCGGCCCCGTGACCAGTGTTACCGCGGCGCCCCGGTATTCGGCCGCCCTGGCGATGGCATAGCCCATCTTGCCGGAGGATGAATTGCTGATATACCGCACGGGATCAATGGGTTCCCGGGTTGGGCCGGCTGTGACCAGCACTTTTCTGCCGGCAAGGTCCTTGGGCGTCAGCATGCACAGAAGCCGGTCCACGATAATCTCCGGATCGGGCATGCGGCCGGCACCAGTGGTGCCGCAGGCCAGCTCCCCTGTACCCGGCTCGATCACCGTAAATCCCTCTGCTTCCAGGATGTCGATATTGCGCTGCACCGCCCGGTTTTCATACATATGGGTATTCATGGAAGGGCAGACGAGCCGGGGCGCGGTAACGGCCAGCATAAAGGTGGAAAGCGCGTCATCCGCGAGACCACAGGCCATCTTTCCCAGTATATTGGCCGTGGCCGGCGCGACGATCACCGCATCGGCTTCCCTGGCCCAGTCGATGTGCCGAATGGCCGCATCGTCATTATCCTCGAACAGGGACACACAGACCGGGTTTCCGGACAGGGACTGGAAAGTGAGCGGCCCCACGAATTCGCAGGCACTTCGGGTCATGATCACCCGGACTCTCGCCCCCTGCTTCACCAGCGCACGCAGCAGCTCAACGCTTTTGTAAGCGGCAATCCCGCCGCACACCCCCAGCACAATGTTTTTATCGGTCAGATCCATGGGTGATGCTCCAAGTAATTGACAAGATATTCTTTACAGGATATCTCACTCAACCCACGTGACGCAAGGAGATTTTCGGTGAACGGTTCGGGCATGGGCATAAACCGGATATCCCATGACAATGCTTGCATACACCGTTCGGCATTCAGAGACCTGGAGCAGCCTCCGCAATTTCCGGCTTCGTTTCAGCATCAGGGTGAGGAATCCGATATAACAGGTGCCAAGTCCCAGCGAATGGGCATGGTTCATGATGTTGGTGGAGGCGATGTTGGTGTTTTCAGCGGCAAAGGCTGCGCCCGTGGGCGCGCAGACGAGAATCAGCACCGGCGCATTGTGAAGAATATAATCCCGGCCGGCCTTTGTCTGTTCAATATAATGACCCATCCCGCCCAGGTAGCGGTTCAGCTTGCCGACCACGCTGGTATGGCCCAAAAGCCTGAACACCACTTTTCCCGGCGCGCTGGCGGACCACCTGTAAAGCCGGACCCCCCAGGAAAAAACACGGGCGGAAGCGGCTTGCAATCGCTTTTTATCCGTAACCACGATATAGTCCACATGCTGGGAATTACTGGCGGTGGGAGAAAAGCGGGCAAGATCCAGCACGGCTTCAATGGTCTCCCGGTCAACGGCTTTCTTCCGGTACCGGCGGATGCTTCGGCGGGTCTTAACGATTTCCGCATAAACATCAGGCTTCAGCATATCCTCATCAACCGGCGCCACCTCCCCTTTATCGGCCATGCCGGTATGAATAATTGCATGTTCCCGGCAAACAGCGATGCAGTGGCTGCAAAGATTGCAAAGCTCAGGATGAAGCGCTACCGGCGTACCATCCACATTACGCCACACCCCGGCCACGCAGTCCTCAACACACCGCATGCAATTATTGCATTTTTCCTCGTCGCGATAAATCTCCATAGAATCCACGTTCAGCTGAATGGTTTATATCATCATGACTGCCTTGAAACCCCCCATTTTTTTCATACCCCGAGACCCCTGTCAATATAATTAAATAAAGGGGGTATCCATTTCGCTGACCCACTTCCTGGGTTATTTTGCTTCTCGTTTATAAATACTTGTAATTACAATACTTATCATAAAATACAGTATAAATGTTACCGAGGTTGGTTAGGCT
>JAXHVL010000023.1:0-3322 GCA_034189225.1 Thermodesulfobacteriota bacterium | reverse complement strand
GTCTTTCCGCCGGCCACCCGTCCCTGATACATGTTTCCCTGGCCGTCTGTAGTCAACAAGCTTTCGTCGGTACCGACCGTATTGGCACAGGGGTATCCCGGATAGGCCGTCAGGGCAATCGGAGACCGGAAAGTGTCGGATGATGCATAGCCCGGCATGGTAAATGAACAGCTGAAATTTTCCCTTAAACCGTTTCCGGCAAGATCGGTGACTGTCATTGGAATATCCAGCTCATAAGAGACGCCATATTCCAGGCCGGTATTCGGCCGGAGCACCAGGGTGGCGCCGTCGAGATGCCAGGAGAAATCCCTGCCGCCGTTTAAGGTCAGACTGCCGTTGTCTATTACCGCCTGGATACTGCTTCGGTCCAGGGGCTCGGTGAAATTGACGATAATGGGATCGCCCGGCCGGAGTTCCTCGGCCTTTTCCGTACCCGGCGCACCCGGCACCCATGACTGCACCGCCGGGGCCGTCTTGTCCTCGGCCATGGCCGGCGCGTTGACCTGATCGTAGTAGGATTCCATGTGCAAAGAAAGAACCCCGTAGCTCTCTTCCAGGCCGAGTAACTTGGGGGCGAGAACGGTCATGGCGTCGATGACCATGACCCCCTCTTTAACAATGGCAGTGCCCACCACCTCCATGTGCAGCAGGTCCTGGCCCACGGCGCCGTTGGCCTTTGCGCCCTCGGTATTCAGGGCGATATCCATATACAGCCGGAGATGACGAGGCGCATCAGCATTATCAGAATGCGGGTTGGGGATCAGGTAGCCGTTGGCATCGGTTATAAATGTGGTGAGGATTTCGCCAGTCTCAAACCCGGCCGGCACTACGCCGTTGATCATGATTTCTATGTTCGTGCCCTTCAGCAGGGAACCGCGTGGTATCCGCAGGGGGAGTGGCGCCGGATCCGGATAATCGGGCGCATAAGCCAGCTCCGCATGCATGTCGCCAGTCTGCTGGGTGCTGTTTTCCTGACCCAACATCATCGCCTTCAGAGACACGCAGTTGATCGGCATGCCGGACAGGGGAGACCTGTATTCACAGCTCTCTGTGCACTGCTCGGACGGCACCTCGTCCGAGGCGGATACTTTCGACACCAGAACGGCACGCTCCCCTTCGGGAGAAGCAGAATTGCGCGGCTGCAGCGCCAGATCGCTGTAATAGCCCGGATCCAGGGCAGTGCCGGTGATGCTCCGGATTCCTTTGGTCAGACGCAGATGGTAGATGGCTGAAGGGTCCAGGTACGAAACAGCCGGGTCGATGCTCATGTAGGAACCGCTGACCACAACGCCGGCCTCAACCCGGTTTCCATGCCCATCTTCCAGGGAAACCGTGTTTCCGTATTCCACGCTGCTGCGGTCAACAGGCTGGGTGAACTGCAGCCGGATGGTGGAAAAATCCATAAACTGCAAATTCTGTCCGTCCGGAATCATGCGGGCTATCTGGAAAGGCTTGCCTGTGTAGCCGTTCGCGGTAATCTGATCCCCGGCGCCATTGACCGCCGCCCGGGTGGTAAAGGATATGCCGCCTTCGGGAAATTCCACGCCTCCGATTGCGGTTTTAAGCCCTTGGGCGGAAACCGTGTATTGGGTCGCCGGTTTCAGGCAATCATCCGTGTGCGGCTCAAAGTTTTTGTCGCTATCCGGAATCAGCACCAAGCTGCGGCGGTCTTCGGTGATGTTTACCGAAAAATCCACATTCCGGCCGTCTGCTGATGCCCAGGTCACTTGGTCTTTGATGTTTTCCGGTGTTGAGGTCACCGGATCGGAAAACTGCAGCACCACCAGTGCATGCAGCGGAACCTCCTTCTGCCCGTCGTAGGGATTGGAATAGTAAAGCCCGGCTTTCTGCCAGCTGCTGAAGTCCGCGCTCTGATCATCATTGCTGCAGGCGACCGGAAGCATTACAGCACACATGAGGGCCAGAAGTAAGCAGAGAAATCGAATGTTGCACATGGCGCTCTCCTTTTATTTATTGAATTTAAAATGTCAGGATAATGGCACCGGCAAATACGTGTACATCACCCTCTGCTTTTACGGTCTCGTAAGGCTGGGGATAGGATGGGGCCTGTTCATGGGTGAGTTTAAACTCCCGCTCATCCAGCCGGTGATACTGGTAGCCCAGATCAATCTGCAGGGGGTAGGCCAGCAAGTAGGCCAGCAGCCAAGGACGCTGGAATCTGGCGGAAAGGCCCAGGCCGGCGATCAAGCGGTCGCAGTCTACGTAGTTCACGTTCAGGGAGGTGGTGTTGTCCATGGGGGATTCCTCAAAGGCCACCCCCGAGATCAGGGCCCAATCGTCATTAAAACTATATTTCAAGCCCAGCCTGGGCACGATTATGTCCTTGAAGTCCCAGTCCGCCTGGTCCTTAATGGTATCGCTATCAAATTCTTCTTCCAGCTTCGACCACTGCTGCAGTTCCACTGTGAGGCCCACCTGCAGGCTTCCATTTTCCCAGGAGATACCGCCGGCGAAGGTCTCGGGCTGGTAGGAATCGATGGTGGAAACCGCCAGAAACAGGCCGGGTTCAGGGATTGTGCCCGGAATCACGGTGTTGGCCTTGACCGAGGTCTTGGCATAGGAAGCATCGCGGTAGGTAAAGGCCAATTGGGTACCCTTCAGCCACCCGCACCCTTCCGGATACAAGGTTTTCTGCAGATCCACGGAAATCCCCAGAATTCCCTGCAGCTCAGGCTCCGCGTCCACCTGCAGCGATTCGTATTCCGTGTTGCCGGCCAGATCAGAGTATAGCTTAAGACTGGCCTCGTTGCTCAGTTCAATCGAAAGCCCGATGCCGGCGTCAATACCGCGCCAGATTCTGGCGCCCACCCCCGACCGGACAAACAGCGACTGGCGGCCATACTCGAAGTACCGGGCGTCCCGCGAGGTCTGGGAGTCAAAAGCCAGCATCTTATTACCATAGTCTTCCACTCCTGCTATCAAACCTACACATATGGGAATTAGAGATTGATGCTCGTCCTGATAGATCAGATTCGAAGCATCAACTTTCAGGCCGGCCACCACATTCTCGGCAGGGTCCACATCGCCGTCCCTGGCCAGCGGATTGGATCCGCCCATGCCCTCGATCTCCAGGGAGTGATCGGCATAGACCATACCGGCTGTGAGCATCCCCCGCCTGTCTTTGGCCAGGCCGGCCGGATTGTAGTAGGCGGCCGAAGGCAGGGTGGTGAATATGGAAAGCGCCTGGGCCGAGGCCAAGTCCTGGGGAAGAAGGCCATAAGTGGTGGCGATGTTGCCCATGGCGGCATGCCCTGCTCCAGCGACTGCAAATAACACGACGACTGCCACTGTTAGGATTTTG
>JAXHVL010000022.1:0-24486 GCA_034189225.1 Thermodesulfobacteriota bacterium | reverse complement strand
TGCCTTTCCGTGTATTCCGTGGTTAATCAAACGGCAGTCGATTACGATCACGAAAAGGTAGAAGTGGCGAAGCAATCTTTCGATCCCGCCATAATACGTTACTTCCTGCAAAAACGCCGCGGCGGGGTTGAAAGCTTTTTACGAAGCCATCTTAAATTGAATGCCACCATGATATATGATACATACAAACCATGACAACCCGAGACAACGCCATAACAGCCGGCAACGTCTATACCGTATCCCGGCTCACGGAAAACATCAAGCAGCTGCTTGAAAAGCAGTTTCCCATTATCTGGGTGGAAGGTGAAATCTCCAACTTCAAGGTGCCGGCATCCGGGCATTTTTACTTTACCCTGAAAGACAGCGCCGCCCAGATCAGCGGGGTGATGTTTGCCAACCAGAACCGCCGCCTCAAGTTCCGGCCGGAAGACGGCATGCGCATCACCGGTCTTGGCCGCATCAGCGTGTACGCCCCCCGGGGTGCCTATCAAATCATTTTTGAACACATGATGCCCAGGGGCGTGGGCGAACTCCTGGTGGCTTTCGAGGAACTCAAGAAAAAGCTCGGTGCCGAAGGCCTTTTTGCCGAAGCGCACAAACAGCCCCTTCCCTTTCTGCCGTCAAAGATTACCGTCATCTCGTCGGCCACCGGGGCGGTGGTGCATGACATTATCAATGTCACCACCCGCCGCTTTCCCGGCGTTCACATCGAAATCATCCCCGTATCGGTCCAGGGGGAGATGGCTGCCGCAGAAATCGCCGCCGCCCTGGAGCTGGCCAACCAGAGGGGCGATGCCGACGTGATCGTGGTTGGCCGTGGCGGCGGAAGCCTGGAAGATATGCTTGCCTTTAACACGGAAATTGTGGCCCGGGCCGTATTCGCCTCGGCAATCCCCGTTGTCTCGGCCGTGGGGCATGAAACCGATTTTACCATCTGCGACTTTACGGCGGACCTGCGCGCCCCCACCCCCTCGGCCGCGGCCGAGCTGATCGTGCCGGTGAAAAACGATCTTCTCTACACCCTGGCCGGCCTGCGCACCCGGCTTATGGGCGGTATGAAAAAACGTATCCACACCCACCGCACCCGGCTCACCGACATGGGCAAGCGGCTGGTGGACCCCCGCCGGAAGATCGGGGATGCCAGGCTGCGGCTGGACGACCTGTCACTGCGGCTTTCCCGGGCCTTTTCCAGGGACCTGAAAACCCGCAAAGAGCGACTCAACTGGCAGACCGCCCGGCTGATGGACAACAAACCGGCAAAAATAACGGAAGGATACCGGTCTATTCTTCAACTGAAAACCCAGCGGCTGATCGAGCAGTTCCGTCAGCTTTACATCAAGGACAACGCCCTCCGGCTGGCAACCGCCAACCAGCGACTGGCTGCAATTAATCCAAAAGCTGTCCTGCAGCGGGGCTACAGCATCACCCGGACCGTCCCTGATAAAACAATCGTCAGGCGCCCGGCCGATGTCAAGGCTGGTGATTCACTGGAAATCATCGTGGCCGGGGGCACTGTCAATGGTATCGTAAAAACGGCAGAGGAATCGTAAAAACGGCGAACACCGACAATATGGAGTCATGGGAAAATGGCCGCAAAAAAAACATTTGAGCAATCCTTGAAAGAACTTGAAAAAATCGTGGAAGAAATCGAATCCGGGGAGCTGCCCCTGGAAACCGCGCTGGAAAAATTTGAAACCGGCGTCAAGCTTTCTGAGGCCTGCGCCAAAAAACTGGATGAAGCGGAAAAGAAGATCACCGTGCTGATGAAGGACAAGGACGGCAATTATACCAACCAGCCGTTCATGGATGAGGCGGCCGAGGCCGACGGTGACAAATAACCATGTTCAATCTTGAATCTTATCTCACCGAGCGGCGGAGCGCCATCAACCGGGCCATCCATAGCCTGCTGGCAGACATGGTGCCGCCGGGACGGCTCCACGATGCCATGCGCCACTCCCTGGCGGCCGGCGGCAAGCGATTGAGGCCCGTGCTCTGCCTGGCGGCGGCCGAGGCCGTGGGCGGGGTTTCTGAATCGGCCATGGCCCCGGCCTGCGCCATCGAGTTCATCCACACCTATTCATTGATCCATGACGACCTGCCGGCCATCGACAACGACGACCTCCGCCGGGGCCAGCCCGCCTGCCATGCGGCTTTTGACGAGGCCACGGCCATTTTCGCCGGCGATGCCCTGCATACCCTGGCCTTTCAGGTACTGGCCGCGGAAAACACCGTTGCCACCAACCCCGGCGAGCAACTGCGCATCATCCGGATCATCGCTGAAGCCACGGGCAATCACGGCATGATCGAAGGCCAGATGCGGGATATGCAGGCCCAGGGCGACGCCCTGGCACTTGAGGCCCTTCGCGATCTGCATCTGCTCAAAACCGGGGCCTTGATCCGTGCCGCCGTGGTGACTGGCGCCATTGCCGGCGGCGGCACCGCCCCCCACATCCGGGCCCTTGAAACCTATGCGGAGAATATCGGGCTTGCCTTTCAGGTCACAGACGATATACTGAATGTAAGGGGAAACTCCGAGTTAATGGGCAAGGCCGTCGGCACGGATGAACACCTTGAAAAAGCCACCTATCCCGGGTTGCTGGGGCTTGACGAATCCGACGCCCTGGCCCGGGATCTTGTTGCAAAAAGCTTGCAGTCGCTTGAAATATTTGATAAAAAGGCAGCTCCACTCAGAGCGGTGGCCGATTACATTATTAACAGAAATTATTAGAACTATAAAAAATTGACAATACTGGATACCATCAACTCACCGGCGGACATTAAGTCCCTGTCCATTGCCGAGCTCACCAAGCTGGCGGCGGAGATGCGACAGCTCATCGTAAGCGTGGTTTCGGCAAACGGAGGGCACCTGGCCCCCAGCCTCGGCACAGTGGAGCTGGCCATCGCCATTCATTACGTGTTTGACATTCCCAACGACAAAATCATATGGGACGTTGGCCACCAGGCCTATGCCCATAAAATCATTACCGGTCGGCGGGAGCATTTTCCCACCATCCGCCAGCACGGAGGGCTGTCCGGCTTTACCAAGCGCAGCGAAAGCCCGTATGATGCGTTTTCCACCGGCCACAGCGGCACCTCCATTTCCGCGGGCCTGGGGCTTCTCTGCGCCAACCAGCACCGGGACGACCATTCCAAGGTCATCGCCGTTATCGGCGACGGATCCCTTACCTCCGGCATCGCCTACGAGGGACTGAACCAGGCCGGGGACCGGCACAAGGACAAGAACCTCATCGTTATCCTCAATGACAACGAGATGTCCATCGCCCAGAACGTGGGCGCCCTGTCCTCGTTTCTCAGCCGCACCCTGTCGGCCACCTATCTTCAGGACTGGCGCAAGGAACTGGGTGAGCTGCTGCGCTCCCTGCCCAAGGTGGGCGACGACATATACCAGTTTGCCAAGCGGTCCGAGGAATCCTTCAAGACCTTTGTCACGCCCGGCATGCTGTTCGAGGCGTTCAATTTCGAATATTTCGGCCCCATTAACGGCCACAAGATCAAGCAGCTCATCAATATCCTTGAAAACCTGCGGGAGATCGAGGAGCCGGTGCTGCTTCACGTCAACACCGTTAAAGGCAGGGGATACGCGCCCGCGGAAAAAAACCCGGTCTACTTTCACGGCATCGGCGCCTTTGAAATCGAGACCGGCAACAAAATCACCGCCGATCCGGACAGGCCACCTTCCTACACCAGCATCTTCGGCGATGCCATGGTGGAACTGGCCGAAGCCGACGACACCATCGTGGCCGTTACCGCGGCCATGCCCGAAGGCACCGGTCTGGCCGGATTCTGCAAGCAATTTCCCGACCGGTTTTACGACGTGGGCATTGCCGAGCAGCACGGTGTGACATTTGCCGCGGGCATGGCCGCCGAAGGGCTCCGGCCGGTGGTGGCCATCTATTCCACCTTTCTTCAGCGAAGCTATGACCAGATCCTCCATGACGTGTGCCTGGAAAACCTGCCGGTGACCCTCGCCCTTGACCGGGCCGGCATTGTTGGCGAAGACGGCCCCACCCATCACGGGCTGTTCGACCTCTCCTACCTGCGCAGCATGCCCAACATGGTCGTGATGGCCCCGGCCGACGAAAACGAGCTGCGCCGCATGCTCATGACCGCCATCTATCACGACGGCCCGGCCGCGGTCCGGTATCCCAGGGGATGTGCCCTCGGTGTCGAGATTGAACCGTCCATCACCCCCCTGCCCATCGGCAGGGCAAAAGTGCTGTCAACCGGCGGCGATGTCCTGATTCTCGCCCTGGGCAGAACCGTCTGCGAGGCCGTCTGCGCCGGTGACATGCTGGCAAAGGTTGGGATTTCCGCCACCATTGTCAATGCCCGGTTCGTCAAGCCCCTGGACGCGGAACTGATCTGCGAGCTCGTTCAGAAAGCATCCCGCGTGATCACAGTTGAAGACAACATGCTGGCCGGCGGGTTTTCCAGCGCCGTGCTGGAATGCCTGGCCGATGCCGGTATCAATGGGTACGCCATCACCCGGCTGGGCATCAGCGACACCTTTGTGGAACACGGGGCCCAGCCCACCCTGCGGGCGAGATATCACATCGACGCAGACGCCATTGCCGCGGCCGCGCGCAACATGCTGACCTGAATATTTCATGAGCTGCCCTTCCAAAAAACGACTCGATACCCTGCTCGTGGAAAAAGGCCTCACCAGTTCCCGGCAGCAGGCACAGGCCCTGATCATGGCCGGCAGTGTCTTGGTCAATGACATGCCCGCCACAAAAGCCGGCGCCCAAGTCTCTCCGGATGTAAACATCAAGGTAAAAGACCAGTGCCCCTACGTGAGCCGCGGCGGTCTCAAGCTGGAAGGCGCGCTCAACGCCCTGAGCCTGGACGTCACCGGCCTCACCTGCCTGGACGTGGGCGCCTCCACCGGCGGATTCACCGATTGCCTGCTTCAGCGCAATGCCGCACACGTCTTTGCCGTGGACGTGGGATACGGCCAGTTCGCCTGGAAACTGCGCCAGGACCCCCGCGTCACCATCATCGAACGCACCAACATCCGCCACATGAAGCCCGATGCCATGCCAGCCCCCGTGGACCTGGCAGTCATCGACGTCTCCTTTATCTCCCTTAAAATCGTCATTCCCGCCACCCTGCCCTTTATCAGGCCTTCCGGCCGAATCCTCGCCCTCATCAAACCCCAGTTCGAAGTCGGCAAAGGCAAGGTCGGCAAAGGCGGCGTTGTCCGAGACCCCGCCCTGCACCAGGAAGTCATCACCGCCCTGTCCGAATGGGCCGCCGCCAACAACCTCTCCGCCACCCCCGCTACCCAGTCCCCCACCCCCGGCCCCAAAGGCAACATCGAATTCTTCGCCATCTACCAGCCCAACCACAAAACCACAAAAACCACGGAATAAACGGAACACACGGAAAGACAACGCCAACAACCCCTTTTCCGTGTTTTTCCGTGCTTTCCGTGGTGAAAAAAAACCGGTCTTACCACGAAAAGTGGTCGGAGGGCGGGTGACCCGGATGTTTCACGGGTTGAATTGGCCACAGATGCAAGGCCCGGAACATAAAGCTGTAGTGGTCTACTGCGAATGTTCCGCAACGTAAGCAGAAGCGGCCAAGGTGGACCGTGAAACATCCGGGGAAGAATGATTGCATGGGGGCCCACCTTACCCAGACCTTGTACTCATTGATTCCGAAAGCACATCAGCACCAGCGTATATTCTCCGGTATTGATGATCTGGTGGGGTTCATCAGGGGCGAATTCGAGGAAATCAGGGTGGTGGATGGGGGTTTGGTGCTGATCGGATTTCACGATGCCGGTGCCGGCCATGACGATGATCCGCTCTTTGTCGCCATGGGTGTGATCCGGGGTGTGGCCGCCGGGGGCCAGCTCCAGCACGACAATGTTGTCGGACAGGAGTTTGAGGCTCACTTTTTCCGCGCCGTCCAGGCCGACGGCGGCGGCGTCCAGACTGTCTATTTCCGGGTAGTGAAGGTGTTTCATGGATGTCTCTCCTTTATTGTATATTCAATGCACTCAAGTAAGACGGCTTCGTAAAAAGTCCAATATCTGCGTTGCGATGCATCTCTCGTCATGTCACGTACGGCTAAGTACGCTCCATTCCTCGAGATACATCGACGCCTTGATCTTGAACTTTTTACTTTGCCGTCCCAAAGTGACTTTTTACGGGACCATCAAGTAAAGAATGACTTTATTTTTCTCAACTCCTCTTTAATCTCCTCCGGTTGAACTTTATCGGGTTTGCGGTTTTTACTTTTTATCTTCCGCTTCCTGGTTTTCCAGCCGGCGGCGGTGGGCGGCGGCAAACTTGATGGTGCCGTAGTCGTATTTTTTGGCGAAAAATTCATAGACCGGCTTGAAAAAAGGCGTCTGCAAGTGGTCGATGGCGGCGGTGATGTCGGCAAGGGCCTCATCGGCCACCAGCCGGCTGATGTCAAGGGTGCCGTTTTCGATCCAGTGGGCCAGATGCTTCTGAATGGTTTGCAGGGTGAGGGAGCGTTCCGCGGCGATCTCGTCAACGGATTTGCCCTGTTCGAACAGTTGCAGAGTAATGGCCTTTGTGTCGCCTTGTTCCTTTTTTCGGGGGGCTTTTTTCGTTGATTGGCCGGATGGTTCGCTTTTACCGGAAGATATTGCCCCTTGGTGTTCGGGGATTGCCATGCCGGCGCGGGTGAGCTCCCGGTCACTGCGGTGGGCGGCAATCAGGTCCAGTGCCTTGTGTATTTTCCGGCGGCCGTCATAAAACTCAAGCTCCAGCTCGCCCAGTTCCCGGATATATGCTTTTACCCCTTTTGCGGATTTTTTCACCTGGTCGGCATGCTGCGAAATGCGCTGGGAGAAGCCGCTCAGCAGGGGATCAAAATAGTCCACCGCCGCCTGTACCCGCTCTGCCAGGTAGGCATCATCCAGGGGATCGGTACTGAAAATAGCGTCCAGCTGATTGATGAATTTGTCGGCCACGGTTTTTACCGGCGCAACGTCATCTTTGAGGGTTTCGGCCCATGACAGGTACTGCTGTTTCTGCGAACGGCTGGCGTCCTTGTCATAGGTACGGATGTGCTGGTGAAGGGCGGCCCATAAACCGGAAAAATCAAAGGCATCTTTGACCGCAATGGCCAGGTACTGGTTGGCGGCATTATTCAACTCTGAGTCCAATGAATCGGACGTGGTTTTCCGTTCGGCAAAGGATTCCAGCACCGGGTCACGGCGATGGCCCTGCCAGCGAAAGGGCTCTGTAAGGACCAGCCCATCCAGGGCGGTCAGCCGGGAAAGGGCTACGTATACCTGGCCGGCGGCAAATGCCTGGGATACATCAATCACGGCCCTGTCAAAGGTCAGGCCCTGGCTCTTGTGAATGGTGATGGCCCAGGCCAGCTTCAGGGGAAAGTGCACAAATGTGCCCACCACCTTTTCCTGGATCTCGTTGGTGGTCTTGTCCAGGGTGTATCGCTTGTTCTCCCAAATGTGGGATTCCACCCATACGGGGTCGCTGCCGTCATCAAACCGCACCTTTATATCGTCTTCCCGCAGTTCGTCCACGATCCCTATCTTGCCATTGAAAAACCGGTTTTCACCGGATATGTCATTTTTGATGAACATGACCTGGGCGCCTTTTTTCAGGGTCAGGACCGCGTCCACGGGCCAGGTATGATCGTCAAAGGTGCCTTCCACCCGGGCGTTATAGTGATATTCCCGGCCCGGCAGTTTTGCCAGTTTTGCACGGTTGATATTGTCGGCCTTGCGGTTATGGGTGGTGAGAAATACATACCCGTCCCCGGCTGACGGGGTGAAGTCCGGACGGCAATGCTGGTTCAGTCGCTCGGTGTCCGTCGAAGAGACCTGCCCGTCCCGCAGATTGTTCAGAATATTAATAAACACCGGATCGGACTGTCTGTAGATATGCTCCAGCTCGAGATAGACCGGTGGGCTGTCCTGAAGCGACCGGGCCCCGAAAAAGAACAGCGTGTTATAGTATTCCCGCAGGACCTGCCATTCGGCATCCTTTATCACCGGCGGCAGCTGATTCAGGTCGCCGATAAACAGGATTTGCACCCCGCCAAAGGGCGAATGGGGACGCCGGCGCATGCGGCGCAATACCGTATCGATAGCATCCAGAAGGTCGGCCCGAAGCATGCTCACCTCGTCGATGATGAGCAGCTCCAGCTTCTGCAGCATGTTGCGTTTGGTGGCGTTCATTTTCAGCTGGCGGTGAAGGGTTTTGGGCGTGTTAAGTTCAAAGGCGGGCGGCCGGCCATCCGGGAATGCATCCTCCGGAATAAAGGCACCAAACGGCAGCTGAAACAGGGAATGCAGGGTGACGCCTTCGGCATTGATGGCGGCAATGCCCGTGGGCGCGGCCACGATGGTATTTTTATGGGTGTGATGCCGGATATCGTGAAGAAAGGTGGTTTTGCCGGTGCCGGCACGGCCCGTGAGAAACACGTGGCAGTTGGTGGTGTTGATGTATTTGGAGGCCATTATAGCGGCGTTGTCGTTCCATTTGTGCATGTAAATATTTCCTGTATTTTTTTTTGGGGGGGGCTTCGAAAAAAGCGCTCCCTTCGCTGAACGGTTGTTGCAGTTCTTCGCCCTCATAACCAATGTAAACGATAAAATGCGTGAATCCGCGTTTTTCCCCTATTGTTTACCATAATCACTGTCATAAAAACAGAGAGGGACTGGGGGCGGCCATCGACGAGGCCAAAGACGCGACCGGCGGCCCGGTGGTGATCATTGCCAATACCGTCAAGGGCAAAGGTGTGGACATGATCACCGCCATAAGAAACGGTTACCTGACGGTGAAAGGCCCCCCGGAATATGCCAGCGACATCGGTATTTTCATGATGCGGATTCAGGATCTGATTATATAGCCCAAAGACTGTTTTATTCAAACCGATGCCCGGGCCTCCGCATCCAGCCACATGAACTGGTAGGCCTTGAGAGTAATGCCATGGCCATTGGTCAGTTGTTTGCCGGTGATATGGTCGAAAAAACCAGAAGCACTGGAAACCGCATCCAGGTGATACTGGAAAAGGGACTGAGAAAAGTCGGAAAAATTATTGACGATCACCAGCCGCTGGTCCTTGCAGGCCCGGATATACCCGAAAACATGTGGGTTGCCGGTACCAAACACCTCCATGTTGCCGTTCCGCAGTGCCGGAAGGCTCTTACGGAGACTGATAAGCTCGAGCAGTTCGTTATAAAACCGCCATTCCAGGGCCTCGCTGTCGGACAGGGTTTTGTCGGACTGCCAGCGCTGGCGGGACCGGTGCACCCACCGGCTGTCACTGGCCTTGGCCGGATCAGAGAGATAGGTATAATCATTGAGCATCCCCCACTCGTCCCCGAGATAAATCAGGGGAATGCCGCCCACACTGAGCATGATGCTCCGCAGCAGGTTGATGCGGTGAACCGCGGCCTCGATGAGATCCCGGTCCTTTGCCTCCAGGGCCGCTTCGAGACCGGCCAGGGAGGCCAGTGTGCCGGACACCCGGCGGTCGCCGGTATCCGGGTTGTATTGAAACGGCACGCCCCGGCCGAAGGAACCGGGGAATTCGCCAGTATAAAATTCATTGAGAAACCGTCGGTGGCCCACCGGATCGATGCCCACCTCCCGGGCATCGTCATCATCAAAGGTCCATCCGATATCGTCGTGACACCGCAGGTAGTTCACCCAAGCGCATTCCTCGTGGATGCGAACCCGCTTGCGCATGGCGTGGTTGAGCAGTTTCACCTCCCGGGTGGCAAGGGCCTCCCACAGCAGGGCCATGAGCATGGGGTTGTAGGAAAGCTGGCACTCCTCGGGATGAATGTACTGCATCACCGCGTCGGGATGAACGATGGCCTCGGACTTGAACAGCAGAGCCGGCGCGGCGATACGGGCGATAGCATTCAGCGCCCGGACGATCATGTGGGCTTCGGGCTGGTTCTCGCAATCGGTGCCCAGGCGCTTCCATATAAACGCCACCGCGTCCAGGCGAAGCACCTGGACCCCCATGTTGGCCAGAAAGAGCATCTCCTCGGCCATGGCCCGGAACACAGCAGGGTTAGCGTAGTTCAGGTCCCACTGAAAGCTGTTGAAGGTGGTCCACACCCACCTGGCCGTTTCCTCGTTCCAGGTAAAGCTGCCGCGCCGGGCATCCGGAAAGATATCCCGGAGGGTATGCTGGTACTGGTCCGGCATACGCCGGTCCGGAAACATGTAATAGTACTCCTGAAAATCCGGGTCCCCTTCCTTTGCATACTGGGCCCAGGCGTGTTCGTCCGAGGTGTGATTCAGGACAAAATCCAGCACCAGGCTGATGCCTTCATTGTGGAGTATCCGGGCGACCACGGCCAGCTCCTCCATAGTTCCCAGATCCGGATTAATGGCCCGATAGTCGCTCACCGCGTAACCGCCGTCGCTGTTGCCGTATGGAATGGCAAACAACGGCATTAAATGCAGATAGGTCAGTCCCAGTTCGTTAAAATAGGAAATATGATCGGACAAGGCGCCCAGGTTGTCGCTGAACAGGTCCACATAAAGAACGCCGCCAACCATCTCCTGGGACTGGAACCACTGGGGATCAACCTCCCGCGCCTTGTCCAGTTCCTTCAGATAATCCGGCCGCTCGGCCCAGGCGCGAACCGCCGTGGCAAGAATCTGTTCCAGGTGATAAAAAAAATCATAGTGCTGACCATAAATACTTACCAGCAGCCGGAACAGCCGCTCCCACTCCCTGCGCAGCCGGACTTCAAATTCCTCCCACAACTCCGTGTATTTTTCGTCATAGGGCCCCAGCACCGGCCGGATCCGGGGAATGAGGCGCTCGAGTGATTTCTCCGCATGTCGGGTAATCCAATCCATCGCATTTAACCTGTCGCAAAGAGACTATATATCCGCATTATCATCGCTGATACAGGGAATAAAATAATGAGCACAGCCTGAAAGTAAACATCCGACCCCAGAAGGGCCGGCTTTGGTTACCCCTGTAAGGGAATTGTTTATAGTCTGAACTCACACTTCGTGTCCTTCGTGAACTTCGTGGTTCAATTGTCTGGCGTTGATTACCACGAAGAGCACTAAGGGCACGAAGATAAAGGCATCGCATTGATGCCCCGAAACACTCCGGTATCTGTTTTGATCATTGGAACATTTAGGGATGCGAAAAAAACCAATATACCTGAATTGCGCCGGATTTTGATTCGTATTCAAGGCGCATCAAAGGGAGCATATCAGGATATATGACCTTTGATGCAACAAAGAATACGGGTCAAAAGACAAGCAAGGCGGGTATATTCGTTTTTTCCGCTTCCCTTAATATTCGTATTTGTTTCTAATTTCTAATTTCGTGCTTTGCTCCTTATCGGCATAGCCTTTTATCGTTGACCTGGCCCGAAGGACCAGGTTTTCTATACTGAATAAATTCACCGCGGCGCAGAGTTGCATCATCCTCCGCACCCTCCGCGTCTCAGCGGTGAAAAACCTGCCGCGGCACGGGAATTTACCCTTCCTGGCTCCAGAAAAAGGCGGCGGACTCGGTCCGGTCAATATAAGCCTTGATGCCCTTAAGGATACCGTTGCAGAGGCGATCCTGATAAGTGGTATTAATCAGACGGCCGCATTCCATCCGGTTACTGACAAATCCGGTTTCAACCAGAATCGCCGGCATCTGAGCGCCCAGCAGGACATAAAAAGGGGCCTGTTTGACCCCCTTGTTCTTGATGCGGCTGTAGTTCTTTTTCAGCTCGCCGCAAAGGGCATTCTGCACGTAGCCCGCAAGCCGGCTTGATTCATTGATTTTGGCGTTCTGCATAAGATCGTTCAATATCTTTTGAAGATCGCTGATGTTTTTGCGGGAGGTGCTGTTTTCACGGGCGGCCACGCGCATGGCATCCTCATCGGTCGCAAGATTCAAAAAATAGGTTTCAATGCCGTATGCGCCGTTTGAAGGACAGGCATTGGTATGGATGGAGATAAAAAGATCGGCGTTTTTCATGTTGGCGATGGCGGTTCTTTCTTCAAGCGTGAGAAATTCGTCGCGGGGCCGGGTGATAATGACCTCACATCCCAGTTCCCGGCGAATTTTTGTTGCCAGCCGCCTGGAAATATCCATCACAATTTCTTTTTCATGAACGCCCCGCTGATACCCCGGCGCACCACCGTCCCGGCCGCCATGGCCCGGATCGATGACAATCCGGTTTACCTTCAGGGAAAGCTGCTCCGCCAGGGAGGCCGGACCGGCCTGTTGAGCGCCCTGGCCGGATTGGGCGGCAGTCACACTTCCGTTTTCCCCTCTTACGTCAATCACGATCCTGAAGGGGTTGTTCAGGGAAAAAATCTTGTAACTGTCAAAGGATTTGATATCAATGACCACGCGAACAGAATACGGCGTGAACTGACCGGCACGGACGTTTTTCAGCAGATCATCATTAATCGGAATCTTTCGCGACAGGTCCCCGTCCAGTTTACTGTTGTTGACATCCACATACAATCGGGGCGGCTTGCCGTTCTTGGGATCTTTCCGCAACAGGTTGTGAGTAAAGGAAGTTTCGTCATCGGCATCGATAACCACCCGCGTATAGCTAGGATTCGACCAGTAGCGAAGGTTCTTTACGATGGCCGGCCCGGATCCGGACGCCCCGCTCTTCTCCTGGTCGCTCTGGCTGTAACTTACCGGTGTGGCGAAGGTTCCTGATGAGTCGCCGCTGTCCCCGGATGCCACAGTCCGGGATGATGCATCCTCGCCGGAAATCGCCGCCAGGGCCCGGGACGACTTTTTGGCATATGCACTGTCCGGATAATCCGTCATTACCCTTTTGAACAACGCCGCGCTTTTTTCGATATCCCCTTCTCTGTATGAATGTTTATAAAGCTCGCCGTAAAGTTGACCGGCCATAAACAGGCCGGCTGCCGCCCATGGACCGTCGGGATCATATTCATATACGCTGTGATAGGCGTCAATACACTTTTTCCAGTAACTCCGGTATTTTTGCTTTTTGGGGCTGTGCCTAAGGTCTTTGTAACAATCCTCGGCCTTGAAATACCGGACTTTTGCCTTGCCCTCGGATTTCCGCTGCACAACGGGCGGGTTGTCGGTGCCAGCACCGCCGGAAATCTCCGCCAGTTTCTGAGCCGCCTTTTCGCTGTAAGCACTTTTCGGAAAACGGCCCCGAATCCGGTTTAAAAGATCAATGGCCTGCTGCCTGTCCGCATCGCGATACGACACCTTGTACATCTCAAAATACAGCACGCCGGCTCTGTACAGCCCGGCGGCAGCCCAAGGGCCGTCGGGATCATGTTCATAAACCCCCATGAACTGATCAATGCAGCGCTTCCAATATGACCGGTATTTCTGTTTTTGCGGGCTGTCCTGCAACGTCTGAAAACAGTTCTCCGCTTCAAAAAACCGCTTTTTCACGGTGGCAACGGATGAAGCACAGGAAAACAGCACAGCAGTGATGCAGAAAAGCAGAATAAAAAACGACGTCTTTTTTTCAACGTTCATTATCTGTGTCCACTTGATGCTTTTTCAGCCTTTTTCTTAAGGCTGTTGAGATAGTTCAGCGCCGCCAGGGGCGTCATCCGGGATATATCGATATTTTTCAATTTGCTGATCACCGTATTTTCCGGCTCATCAAAAAACGAAAGCTGGACCGGCCCCGTATCTTGCTTTTCCGTTTCCGTCTTTTGGACGGTTGCAGCGGCAAAGGCGGCATTCCCCTGTTCAATATCGAAAAGAATGTGCTTTGCTCTTGATATCACATTATCCGGTATACCGGCAAGTCTTGCCACCTGAATGCCATAACTTCGGGCGGTACTGCCTTCCACCAGCTTTCTTAAAAAAATGATCTCATCGTTCCATTCTTTGACGGCAATATTGAAATTCTTGATGCGGGATTTGCGGTTTTCAAGCTCCGTCAACTCGTGGTAGTGGGTTGCAAACAGGGTTTTGACCCCCCGGCCGTCCAGGTCGTGAAGGTGTTCGGCAACCGCCCAGGCGATGCTCAGACCATCGTAGGTGCTGGTGCCCCGGCCGATCTCATCAATCACCACAAGGCTTTGCGCAGTGGCGTTGTTGATAATGTTGGCGGTCTCTTCCATCTCCACCATGAAGGTACTCTGGCCGGAGGAGAGATTGTCAAGGGCTCCCACCCGGGTAAAGATTCGGTCCACAATGCACAAAGAGGCGCTTTTGCCCGGGACGAAGCAACCCATCTGCGCCATGATGGAAAACAGCGCCACCTGCCTGAGAACGGTTGATTTTCCGGCCATGTTGGGACCGGTGATGATCAACAGCTGATTCTCCTGGTTATCCAGACGCACGCTGTTTGGAACATACCGTTCGCCCGCCAGCATCTTCTCCACCACCGGATGGCGACCCGCTTGGATATCAATATGCCCGGCGTCGTTGATAGCCGGTTTTACATAATCGTTGCTGTCAGCAACTTCGGCAAAATTGCAAAGCACATCCACCCCTGCCACAAAACGGGCGGCCGTATATATATGCCCGGTCTTCGCCATGACCCGGTCCCGGATATCATTGAATATCTCCAGCTCCAGGGTGGCCCGCTGCTCCTCGGCGCCCAGTGCCTTTGACTCAAACTCCTTGAGTTCGTCGGTGATGTATCGTTCCGAATTGACCAGGGTCTGTTTTCGGATGTAATGATCGGGGACCTCATTCATGCGGGTTTTGGGAATATCGATATAATAGCCGAAAACCTTGTTGTACCGTACCTTCAGGGCGTTGATCCCAGTTTCTTCCTTTTCCCGGGCCTCCATCCGTGCCAGCCATCCTTTGCTGTCCCGGCTGATGGCAATCAACTCCGACAGCTTTGGATGATAGTCCGGTTTGATCATTCCGCCTTCGGTAATCGTGGGGGGGGCATCATCCCGAAACGCGGACTCAAGCAGGTCGGCAAGTCCGGCCAGTTCATCCAGCGCCGCCGATGCCAGGTGCTTATCAAAGGCAAAAAGAGGACTGGACAATTCGGCCAGCCCCTCGCGAAGCGCCGGCAGGGACTGAAGCGAGCGTTTCAGGGCAAGCAGATCCCGCGCATTTGCACGACCCATAACGAGCTTGCTGGCCAGTCGTTCCAGGTCAAAAACCGTTTTCAGCCCTTCACGGATGTGGTTGCGAACACTTATGTTTTCCCTGACCTCGGCCACGGCATCAAGACGTTCAGTGATCCGACGGGGATCAAGCAGGGGATACTGTATCCAGTGGCGAAGCAGGCGGCTTCCCATGGCGGTGGCACAGTTGTCCAGAATTTCCACCAGGGTGCCCTGCCTGCCGCCGGTACGCAGATTAAGGGTCAATTCCAGGTTCCGGCGGGTGGTGTCGTCCAGCAAAAGATAATGATCGATGCTGTAGGCATCCACCCCCGTGATATGGCTGACTTCCTGCTTCTGGGTACGACTGACATAGGAAAGCAGTGCGCCGGCCGCACTCAGCCCGGAAGTCAACCATTCACAACCGAACCCTTCGAGAGAGCGGGTCTTGAACTGCTCCGTCAACCGTTTTCTGGCGGCCTTGTCGTCAAATTCATTGTCATCCAGAAACGTCAGCATGGTTTCCGGAAACAGCGACATAAATCCCGCCATGGTGTCATCTGTCCGTGCGGAGGCGGGAACAACCACCTCACTTGGGGCGATGCGCCTTACTTCGTCCCCGACGGCTTGATTATTGGCGGATTCCGAAAGCCGGAAGGTACCGGTGGAAATATCAATATAGGAAATTCCGACAGCCCCGTTGGAACGGCTGAGTGCAAGCACATAATTGTTCGTGCTGGTGTCCAGCAATTCATTATCGATGATCATGCCGGGGGTGACCACCCGGACCACCTCCCGCTTCACAAGCCCCTTGGCCGTGGCCGGATCTTCAATCTGATCACATACCGCCACCTTGAAGCCGTTGTCAATGAGCCGGCCGATATAGACATCCGCAGCTTTTACCGGCACGCCGCACATGGGAACGGGTTCCGCCTCGTTCTTATTGCGCGAGGTCAGGGCGACTTCAAGAACGGAGGCGGCGGTTTCGGCATCCTCGAAAAACATTTCGTAAAAATCGCCCATACGATAAAAAAGAATGGCATCCGTATACTGCTCCTTGATGGAGAGATACTGCTTTATCATCGGGGTCGTTTTTACGGGCGTCGTCTTGACAGTGCTCATGGCCAGACTCGCAAAGCGTCATAAATGTGATGGGCCCGGTCAATGTAACGTTTCACGGTAACACCGCCGCTCCTCCCGTCCTGCAACCGCCTAAGCCGTATCTTGCCCATCGGGCGCCGGCTCGGGTTCCGGTTCCGGCGGTGCGGGCTTTTTCAGCGTGTTGAGTTCCCGTTCCAGCGCATTTATTTTATCGCTGTATGTTTTTAATCTGCGATTAAGCTCCTTGACCGTCTTGTTGGACCGGAAGCGGTGGGTAAGGCCCGGAATATAAGCCGCCAGAAATCCGACAACCATAAACCCCAGAAGTATCACGATATTGGGCCACTCAGGCGTCTGGTAGCTTACAAAAAGTAAATCCACGCCGAAATGGTGCTGGATAAAAATGAAATCCCGGTTCTGATAAATCACCAGGGCAATCAGCCCGATCACAATCAACCAAAATCCGATTTTAATTTTTTTCATATACGGCTCCTTCAATATTAAAAAATCTCACTCTAACCCCCATGGCAATCGTTTTATCCCACAATATTGATTTTTGAAGCGGCCATCAACCTTTTTTTACGCAATACGCACCACGGGCCGCATATCTTCAGGGCATTGCCGCAGGAAATACTTATCCGTCATCCCGGAAATAAAATCCCGCACAATCTCCGGCGTACTGTGATTTTCCGTGTATTTTTCTGAAATATCATGTAAAAAATTGGTGAAGATAACCGACTGGCGGTTATTTTTCTCCAGGTCCCTGCAATAGGTCCCAAACAGCATTCCGAACAACCGCCGAATGGTGCCGGATGCGGCCTTGATCTTCTTGTTCTTATAAATCTCTTCATAATTGAACGTCTTGAGAGCCCTGAGCGCATCGGAGACCGGTTCGCTGAAGGCAATACGGTCCTGCCCCATGCTGTTTTTGATAATATCCGTCACCAGGGTAAACACCATCTTGCCGTTGGTATCGCCGAGAACGGCAACGCACTTGTCGGGAAGATCCGTCCGCTTGATAAGACCTAGCCGGATAGCATCTTCGATATCCCGCCCCACATAGCTGATGGTATCGGCAAACCGGACCACACAGCCCTCCAGGGTCATGGGCATAAGGCGCGTATCGGGAGCCTTGCGCTTGCGGGTCATCTCATCAGCAAGGGTCTCAAAGGTCTTTTCCTTTTCTGGCACCAGATTGCTGGTATGAATCTCTCCGTCATGGCACAGAATGCCGTCCAGCGTCTGCAGGCAGAGATTGCACCCCCTGCCCTTTCGCTCCACCACATCCAGAAAATGCACACTCTGAAGGTTGTGCATGAACCGTCCGATACCAGCCTGCTCGCACAGTTCAGAGAGATAGATTTCCCCTTCATGCCCAAAAGGAGCATGCCCTATATCATGGCCAAGGGCAATGGCCTCGATCAGATCTTCGTTCAAACCTAGCAAACGGCCGATGGTTCTGGCTACCCGGGACACCAGCTGAACGTGAAGCACCCGATGGGTAATGTGATCGTTTTCCACGAGGTAAAACACCTGGGTTTTGTCAATATACCGCGTATAGGCAAGCGAATGAAGAATCCGGTCAACATCCACCGCAAATGCCTGCCGGTAATCGACTTCCAGTAACTTTTCATCCCGTCGCCTCAGCCCTTTACTGCTGGGCTCGGCAAACGGGGATAATATTTTTTGCTCGCGCCGGTTCAGAACTTCATTTATTTCATCCAAAGGCTGTGGCACCTTACACCTCTCAAAACCAGGACATTCCGGCAAACCGATTCAAACCGGATCGATTGAAAACACCTTATGGTGCCCATCCATATTAAATGGACGGACACTATCTACAGGCATCATAAAAACAATCGCGTCAAAAGTCAAAACGGTATACCGAGGATTTTTTTGAAACGGCAGTCCCTGACCATAAAGCAGGGGGGACAGGCATCTGGCAGGATATATAGACACTTCGAAAAGAACCCGGAAGACCATCACTCCTTATCGGAGGCCTTGTCGGGGGGCGCCACCGCGGCACAGCCGGTATTGTATTCAATCCGGTTCTTGCCATTGGCTTTGGCCCGGTAAAGCGCTTCATCCGCCCGAAGGATTATATCATCGATGGACTCCTCGGGCTGGTAGGCGGCAACCCCGATGGAAACTGTCACGTCCAATGATTCGGATATGTCGGGAAACTTTATCTGATTAGTCACCTTAAGCAGGCGCTGGACACGACTGGTGCTGTTGTCCCGGTATTCAAAGTTTACAAACACAACGAGAAATTCCTCGCCGCCATAACGGCCTACATAGTCCTCTGAACGGATATTCTCCTTGAGCACCCGTGCAAATGATTTCAGCACCGCGTCCCCGGCCTGATGCCCGTAGGTATCATTAATGATTTTAAAATTATCCAGATCCAGGATACACAGGGAAAAGGGATATCCCGAGCGGTCGGAAAAGGCCTTCTCCCGCTCCAGTATTTCAAATATCTCGCGACGGTTGTACACATCCGTCAGGGCGTCATGGCTGGCAAGCTGTTTGATCTTCCGGCGCAGATTGGCGATGTAGTTGGCGATATAAGAAATCCAGAGCAGCCCTATCATCAGAATGGCGGTGCGAACCCACTCCAGCCTTGCATTTACAGCCTCGGGGTGATTATGGGCAAGGACCGCCATGGTCCATGCATACAGAACCGTTGTAAATCCCACAAAAATGAGAAAATCCCGCAACCGGAGCCGGAATGTTCCGAAAACAAACACCAGAACATAGATAACCGTTCCCGCTCCCCGCATGGTGCTGGCCATGTAATAGCTCAACACCGTGACCAGCGCGATACCGATGAGCAACTGCAGAACGGTCAGGCTCGGATCTTTGAGGTGCTGATTGACACCTGTATAAAACAGGATCAACACAGCGCTATTGGCAAGCAGGACCCCCAAAAAAATCAGCAGAATCCCGGGGACACCGATCCGCTCGATAAACCCGCCGTGATAACAGATCGTATAGCCGACAAAGATGACAAGATAGCCGGCCAGGGCGATAAAGGTGCGGCGTACCCGAAGCGCCTGCCGAATATCGTTTTTCGGTATAAGACTTATCATGAACCGGCATCGCCTGTATGAAATTCGACCCTGTCTTTTCCTTTGGCCTTGGCGCGGTAAAGCGCCTCATCAGCCCGTGCAATAAGGGTATCAATGGTTTCCGAAGGGGTGTAGGAAGCAACGCCAATGGAGACGGTTAAGCGGAGATCTTCTGCGATATCGGAAAAATTCAGATGATGGACTGCTGCGTTCAGGCGTTGAACACAACCGGCATCACTGTTTTTACATTCGAAATTGACAAATATCACCAGAAACTCTTCTCCCCCGTAACGGCCCAGGTAATCCTCGGATCGTATGTTCTGTTTAACCGCCCGGGCAAAAGTTTTTAAAATCGCATCGCCGGTCTGGTGGCCATGCGTGTCATTGATTTTCTTAAAATCGTCAAGATCAAGAATGCAAAGGGAAAAGGGGATACCGGCCCGGTCGGAAAAAGCCTTTTCCCGTTCCAGTACCTCAAAAATCTCCCGGCGGTTATAAACATCCGTCAAGGCATCGTGACTGGCCATCCGCTTGATCTTCCGACGCAGATTGGCGATATAGTTGGCCATATAGGAAATCCAGAGCAAAGCTACCGTCAGAATAACGGTTCTCACGACCTCCAGTTTCAAATCAACCGAACCGGGATGGTTATAATACAAAAGCCCCATCGCCAGTATGTACAACAGGATGGTAACGCCCGCCAGTATCAGAAAATCGGCCATTCTCAGGCGGAAGGTACCGAAGATGAAGACCATAATATAAAGAACCGTGCCCACTCCACGGATGACATTGGCCATGTGGTAGCAGAGCACCGTGGCAAAGCATATACCGATCAGCAATTGCAGCAACGTCAGGCTGGGATCCTTAAACCGCTGGTTGACACCGGACCGGATCAGCAGAAACACCGCGATATTCAATGCAAAAAGAAGACCGAGAATGATGAGCACGCCGAAAAAATCGAGGTTTGGCACAAAACCGGCATAATAGCTGGAAATGGAACCCACGGCGATAATGATATACCCGAAAAACGCAATCAGAGACCGCCGCATCCGCAATGCCTGGCGATGATCTTCCTGTGGTATGATATTAAACATAAATGCTTGCTTTATTTTAAACGCATTTTAAAATGCCCTGGGTGATTTGCCCGACCTTGCCGGAAAGGCCCGGATGTACTCTGGAACAAATGGTATTACCCCCTGAATTCCTGCCTGATGTATTCTTCCTGACGATAATTAGTATTATACACTGAAGTTCATAGCCTGTACAGTATAAATTTCCTCACATCCACTGATATTGGGGGTCTTCAACCATCACCCCCGACAACACCACCTGAATGAAGGATCGGGGCATCTACGTTCTGGCGACAACACTCGAAGTTGCCTCCCGCAGAAAGCGATGCGCATCACGCGCTGTCTGCAAATGTAAAATCCGGGCTAATCGCCGAGGGAGAGATTTCCGCCTTCACGAATAATCGCAACGGCAAGCTTATGCATGTAATTACGTTTTTTGGCTTTGCTGAGTCCCGGATAATGAAGAAAAGTCAACACCACACCGGAAATCGAGGCGAAAAAAGCCTGGGTGAAAAAGACATCCCCTCCCCTGCTGGTAATTTTTTTCAACTTCATGTTGAACATATTAATAAAATATTCCTGAATCAGGTTGAACTTTTTCATGGCCTCTTCTTCAATGGCACCGCTGGTCAGAAAATAACACATCATCTGAAACGTAGTCTCATTTTCAAGGAAAAAGTCCACCACTGCCACCGCCAGGTCCTCTATGCTCAAGGTTTCCTTTTTCATCATCTCGTCAAGCAATTTTTCGATTGCGTTGATGTCCTGAAGCAGGGCCTCCAGCAGAATGTCGTCCCGGCTGGGAAAATACCGATAAATGGTGGCCGCCGATATTCCCGCTTTCGCGGCGATATCCCGCATGCCCACTTTATGGAACACCTTATCCTTGAACAGAAACACAGCCGCATCGAGAATGATTGACTTTCTCTGCTCCCGCTCTTTCTCACGAAGATATTTAAATGATGATTTCTCCATCATGATTATTTTACTCCTGATTTTTGCATTAAGGTTTCCCCACACCCATCCCCTGAAATATCAAAGGTGAGGGAACAGGCTGGAATACAACGTTTTTCTGGTCATTAACACAGTTTGCAATCAAAAACAAGCATTTTCCTTGTCTGGACCCAATATTTCCCGGCGCCTTTCATTGCTGCTTTCAGTCTGGACAAACCGAAGCGGATCGGTTATATAGGGGGAAAATAAAATACGTCTGCATTAAATATGGTACATCTGATAAAAAACTGGTACAGGCAATACCTTTCTGATCCGCAGATCATTATTCTGTTTGCCATTATAATCTTCGGATTTCTCCTGATCGTCACCATGGGTCAGATGCTCGCACCTGTATTTGCCGCCATTGTTATCGCCTACCTTCTGGAAGGATTGATATACGGACTGGTACGCTTGAAAGTCACCAGAAAAATCGCCATGACGGTGGTCTTCCTTCTCTTTATCGCCGTACTGATGCTCCTGATCCTGGTCTTTTTGCCCATGCTCTCAAAGCAGGCGGCCCAGATGGTCCAGGAGCTGCCGGGCTTGGTTGCCAATGGACAGAAGGAGCTGATGCGGCTGCCGGAAAGATACCCCGAGATCGTCTCCCAGGCACAGGTGCTTCAGTTTATTGACTTTTTAAAGGCCGAGGTCACCCGCATGGGGCAACACATTCTATCCTTTTCCATCGCGTCGGTCCGCAGCCTGATTTCCATTATCATCTATTTGATTCTCGTTCCCCTGCTGGTGTTTTTCTTTCTGAAAGACAAAAAGAAAATTCTCAAATGGCTGGAAACCTTCCTGCCCAGCAACACCCGGCTGGCAGCGGAGGTATGGGGGCAGGTCAACCAGCAGATCAGCAACTACGTACGGGGGAAAATCTGGGAAATCGCTATTATCTGGTCGGTGAGCTATATCACATTCTCCCTGCTCGACCTGAAATTTTCCATGCTGATCTCGCTGGCCGTTGGGCTGTCCGTGCTGGCGCCTTACATCGGCGCCACAGTCATGACCATTCCGGTGGCCCTGGTGGCATTTTTTCAATGGGGCGTCTCCTCGGATTTTGCGTGGATCGTGGTGGCCTATGCCATTATTCAGGCCCTGGACGGCAACCTGCTGGCGCCGCTGCTGCTTTCCGAGGTGGTCAACCTGCACCCTGTGGCCATTATCGTCGCTCTACTGGTGTTCGGCGGTTTTTGGGGGCTGTGGGGGCTTTTCTTCGCCATCCCGCTTGCCACACTTATTCATGCAGTTCTCAATACATGGTTCAGTTACATGCGTGAAAAAAATGCCGTCCCAGCAGATCACCCACCGCCCGGTGAGGCATCGACCACATGAACAGAAACCGATCTTTCACATGGACAGCGGCATTTTTCAATACGCCCGGCCCCCGGAAGCCACGACAGGCCCTGGTTCTTTTTTTAAAAGGGATATGCATGGGCACGGCCGATGTCATTCCCGGGGTATCCGGGGGGACCATCGCCCTGATCACCGGCATCTATGAGCAATTGCTCACCGCCATCAAATCCGTTGATACCCGTGCCGCGAGAAATCTTCTGACCCTGAATATCAGGCAAGCCCTGGCCGGTGTCCATGCCCGTTTTCTGATCCTCCTGCTGGGGGGCATTGCCACGGCCGTCATCGGCATTGCCAACATCATGAATCGCCTGCTGCACCAACACCCGGTCATGACCTGGAGTCTCTTCTTCGGCCTGATCGCCGCCTCCATCCTGGTGGTGGGCGCAAAGGTCGAGAAATGGCGGCCGGCAAGGGGCCTGTCCTTTGTCACCGGCACTGCTGCGGCCTGGCTGATCGTGGGCATGATCCCCGTATCGACTCCGGAAACCGCCTGGTTCATCTTTTTCAGCGGGTTTGTCGCCATCTGCGCAATGATCCTGCCGGGCCTCAGCGGCGCGTTCCTGCTCCTAATTCTGGGCAAATACGAATTTGTTACCGCCGCCCTGAAAAATCCCCTCCTGCCGGCCAACATTGTGATTATCGTAATTTTCTGCACCGGCTGCGCCGCGGGCCTGTTATGTTTTTCACGGATTCTCAATTATCTGCTCACCCGCTGGCACAGCGCCACCCTCGCCTTTCTCACCGGCCTCATGGCCGGATCCATGCGAAAGATATGGCCCTGGAAAGAAACCCTGGCAACCGCCGTCATACGCGGCAAGGAACACGTGCTTCGGGAACAGAACGTCCTGCCCGAAACCTTCAGCACAGAGGTGCTGGCCGCCCTCGGCCTGGCTGTTGCGGGATTTGCCATCGTGATGGCGCTGGAACGGTTGTCCCGGCACAAGGGGGATGAAGCGTAACGTGTGGAGGGCTGAAACATCAGGCGTCTTCAAGGGGATTCTCAATTTTTACCCCTTGAATGACCTGCCCTGCATTCAAATCCTCCGTCCACAAAATCTCACAGCTTGCGCTTTGCGCGGCGGAAACCACCAGTGCGTCCCAGAACGAAATCCGATGAAGAATACTACAGTCAATGGCGTTATGGATGATATCCGGTGTTACCAGGACCGTTTCCATGTTGTTAAAGGCGTGAACCATGGCCTTGGCCTGTAATGCATCGACCTTGAGCTTCCGGGTGGCCGTCACGTAGAACTCCTGCAGCACCTGGGTCGAAATAACACCGTCAACGTCCAGTGCCGCCTGCTTCAACAATTGCCTCGCCTTTTTTTGCTTAACGGGATCATGCTGATCCAGGCAATATACAAGCAAATTGGTGTCAATAAAAATTTTAGACATCGTACAAATCTTCCCGGACCCACTTTTCGCCATGGGAGTCGGCCCGGACCTGGTCCATCAGCTGCAAGCATTCGTCAACCCACTGCCCAGAGTGTTGCGACACGTTCTTTTCCAGAAGCTGACGGATAAGGGCATTTAATGAGGTATTATGCGCCCGGGCATACTCCCGGCCAGCTTTCAGGAGCTTGTCGTCTATGGAAATCGTGATATTCGGCATTTAAAACGCTCCCAATAATGTTACCATATGCATTTACACATTATACGTGTACACACATTCAGTGTCAAGATTATAAAATTGCGGTTCACCTTAATAATGATGGTCTCGTAAAAAGTCGCTTGCCGACGGCAAAGTAAAAAGTTCAAGATCAAGGCGCCGATGTATCTCGAGGAATGGAGCGTACTTAGGCGTACGTGACATGACGAGAGATGCATCGCAACGCAGATATTGGACTTTTTACGAAG
>JAXHVL010000021.1:0-53497 GCA_034189225.1 Thermodesulfobacteriota bacterium | reverse complement strand
CGAAAATTTTAACCGGAGGAATACTTTGCGTATTTTGAGGATTAAAATTTGAGCCTGACGCAGAAATCGGGCAAAATAGCAATTTATGGATGGGCACTAAGGAGCCTCCTGGAGGGCCCTCCAGGTCTCTTTCTGTAAAAAGCTCCCCTCAACGTTGTCTTCCATCTCCTCAAACATCAGCCAGGGGACGGCAAAGGAGAGCACATTCCTGTCAAGCTGTTTTTTGAGGTTCTTTCTTGCAGAAAGGTCCGTGAGGCCGATAACCGCCCGGGGACGCTCCGAGCGTGCCTCCCGGTAGGGGAATATCCCGATCTGCTGGCATCCGGCGGCAAAGGGGGCGATTACGCTCTGGTTGTCCCCCATGCCGTAATTGGCCAGCACAACCAGGGCAGAAAGTTGGTCCGGATCAGCCAGAAATACAATCACCCGGGGCTGTTCCTGGGTCGGATCGATATCGGTTAGGGGTTTAAAGACCACATATTTTTCAGGCACCTCCATGATGGGCAGGCTGTCAATGAACCTTTTTATCAGCTCCGGCGACTTCATATACCCTTCCCCGTGGCGGAATTTCTCCAAAAAATCCTTGCCTGCAGCAGATCCCAGCTTTTCCGCCATATCGCGGCCTTGCTGCCAATTCTCATTGCCTGTTGACAGGAAATGATTGAAACACTCAAGGCCGCCGGGGAAGTTAAGATACTGGTTTCCGAATCCCAGACCGACTCCGCCGCCCCAGCAGCCGTAGGTCTTTTCATCGAAGGCCGCGGTTCTCCCTTTGGCTGCAGCCGCCAGCATCCACATGACACAGCCCCATTTGCCTTGTTTAAAGCCCATGGCCTTCTCGGGTCTATCATCACTCCAGAGGATGGCCACAGTATGGTATTTTAAGTTAAGCGATTGAGCTATCTTGCTTTCCATGCTTAATACCTCCCTACTTGAATTGTGTGAATTATTTGCTTTAGGCCCGCTCCTTCCAGTATTCATACTCATAGGGCCATTCTTTCTGATACCAGTTAATCAATATAAACCGGAACCGCACCGCTGACCATAAAAAGTGATGGAGGTATTGGACAATGGGCCATTCATCACCCCCCCTCCGGAGGTTACCACGCATGCCCCGTATTTGTCCTCAAGGGCCATGCAATGAATCAGACTGGAACAACGATCGACAAACACCTTTAAATAAGGCTCCGGGGGTAATGGCTCCGGCCAGGGTAGCCATGGTCAGACCGCGCGAAGATCGGACTCTTCGCCCAGCCACCGGGTCATGAGTTCCCGGGGAAGGATCACGCTGACCATTTCTGCCACTATAAAAGCAAGGACCATCGCCGGCAGGATTGCCCAAGAGAGTTTTCTCCACCGGCCTTCCAAACCCTCGGGCACCAGTGCCGGATCTTTCATGTAGGCAAAAATAGCCAGGGCAAAGACCAGCAGCAACATGATCCACGTGCTCATATTCATCTTCATTTCGGTTTTATGCCCCCATTGTGGTTGCCGGATGATGGATTGAATCAAACCTTCTTTGGTTTCAGCAGTCCTACCCCCAGTAATACGTCACCCCCACCAAACAACCCACTCCATTTACCCCAATGTTTCTATCTTCAAGCCCCGCATTTGAAACATGGTGGAATATGCCTTCAACATCGAGTGATAGTTTTGAGTGGATTGCATAACGAAAACCGAGACTGGCTTGTGGGTTGAATTCAATTTCATTTCCAACAAGGTCTTGCGAATAATCCCTGTCCAGATCGGTGTATAAAATACCGGCCCCTACCTGGGCATAGGGAATGAGCTTCCCTATTGGCTCAAAATCATAGCGCAAAAGCAAGGTGCCGCCGATGAGATAGCCGCTGGCTCCGGTGGTGGTTTTGGAATAGGTCGCCTCGGCCAGCATCCGAAAGTTCTTTTCAAATCTCATCCATTCAACACGGACATTGGTCATGACATAATTCAAGTCAGGCCGGCTGCTGATCTCGAAAACCGGAGAGATCACATATCCTGCCATCACTTGGGTCGATGTCACCCCGACATCGGTTCCAAAACAGAGGGACGGGAGAAAAAGGATTGTCAGCACGGCAATGAACTTCACATATCTTCTTTTCATCTTATCAGCCTCTTGTCTTGCATGCTTTCGGCCGCTCCAAAAAAAATTCCCGTAGATTCACGTAACGGCATCACCGGGGAGGACAAAGGACTTGCCCCCCTGGGCCGCCATATCCTTTCTCAGGTCTTGCACGTCCCGAAGCAGCTCTTGGACCGGATCATCCTCTACGGCATTTGGCCCCGGCCCGTACATGCGAACTAGTATGCGGTTTCATTCACCTTTGATATTTTTCACCATTCTCATTTTTGTATGTTCCCTGTCGCCCTCGGGCTATTGCGCGTCTGTCCTAAAAGATTTCCGTAATATTCCCAGCCACCGCCCAGTGCTTTGTAAAGGCGGGCCAGATTTGAGGCCACTTCCGCCCTGGACAAGGTTAACTGATCCTCCAGTTCAAGCAGGGCTATCTGGGCATCCAGTACGTTGAAAAAATCCGTCAGCCCTGTATTGTAACGGTCTCTTGCCAGAAATTCGGTCCGCCTGGCGGCGGCAACCGCCTTTTCCAGGGATTCTTCCCGTAGCTGCTCCTTGGCATAGGCGGTCAGCGTGTTTTCTACTTCCTGCATGGCCTGCAATACTGTGGACTTATAGAAAAGCAGGGTCTCTTTTTGTCTTTCCGTTTGCAGGTCAATATTCAGCCGAAGGGCACCGCCCTGGAAGATATTCCAGGACACGCCGGGTCCTATGCCCCAGAACCGGCTCTGGGCGTCAAGGAAATTGCTCTCAAGAGCCTCCAGCCCGATGGTGCCCAATAAACGGAACTTGGGATAGAGCTCAGCCGTGGCCACTCCGATCCTGGCGGTCTGGGCCGCAAGTTGCCTTTCAGCCCTGCGGATATCCGGCCGCCGGCGCATGGCCTCGGCCGGGATCCCCACGGCCACACTGGGGGGAACCTGGGGGATTCCTTTATCCGCGGCAAGCAGTTTATCTATCGAACCGGGCTCCTGGCCTAAAAGAACGGCCAGGCGGTTCTTGGCCGCCCGCAGGCTGCTTTTCAGCCTGGGCATCTGGGAGCGGGTGGTCTCCAGGTTCCGAAGGGACTGCTGCTCGGCCAATTCATCAATCAGACCGGCCTCATACCTGGACTTGTTCATTTCATATGTCTTTTCCTGAGTCCTTATGTTGGCCCGGGTGATATCCAATCTTTGCTGATAGGTCCGTACCTCTATGTAATTTACAGCTACTTCCGCCATCAGGCTTACCAGGACGTCCTTTATATCAGCCCGGCCGGCCTCAAGCTCGGCCCGTGCGGCCTCAACCGAGCGCCTGATCCCGCCGAACAAGTCCAGTTCCCAGGAAGAATCAAACTGGGCCAGGTAGTATTCCTCTTTCTCTCCGCCGACTCCCGCCCGCAGGGACTCGCTGCCTCGTTGTTTCTGAACCACACTCGAGGCATTCAGCGTGGGATAGAGGCCGGACTCGCTGATGCCTCTTATGAGCCTTGCCTGCCGAAGACGGGAAAGGGAGGTTTGCAGGTCCAGATTCCCCTGGACCGCTTTTTCTTCCAATGCAGTGAGCACCGGATCATCCAACATCTTCCACCACTCGGCCAGAAGGTCCCTGTCCGGCCTGGCGGCCTCCAGGCCCTTCTCCATTTGGGCGGTCCAGTTTCCGCCAACCTCGGGTCGGACCTTTTCATAATCCGGCCCCACCATGGCGCAGCCACCCGCGAGCAAAGAAATAAGCACGAGCAGCCAGGGCATGAACCACATGACTCCCGTACGCAGAACCCGCTTTTCTCTGTTTGGTATTGTCATATTCTGTATCCCGCTTTTAACTTTTCGCTGGTTATTCGTCTTGCATCTGCTGCTTTCTGCGGTCTTTCCGCCACAGGGCATGCCCCTTTTCACCCAGTTGCTGAAAAATGTAATACAGCGCCGGGATGATCAGTATTCCCAGGGTGGTGGCCGCGATCATTCCGGCAAAAACCACGGTGCCGATATGGCTGCGGCTTGAGGCCCCTGCACCGGTCGCCACGACCAGAGGGGCAACACCCAGAATAAAGGTCAGAGCGGTCATGAGCACCGGCCGGAAACGAGTTCCGGCTCCACCCAGTGCCGCCTCATAGGTGGAGGCGCCCTGGTTTTTGCGGTCCCTTGCAAACTCCACAATCAAGATGGCGTTTTTGGCCGCCAGGCCGACCAAGAGGACGACACCAATTTGAGCGTACAGGGATAGGGGAAGCCCGGATATCCAAAGCCCGATAAAGGCGCCCAGCGTGGCCACCATGACGGAAAGGACGATGGATATGGGCAGGTTCCAGCTCTCGTACAGCCCCACCAAAAAGAGATAGGCAAAAATCAAGGCCAGGGCGAACATATAGACCACCGTTCCGCTGGCCTGTTTTTCCTGGTAACTCATGGAGGACCATTCAAACCCATAACCCGAGGGCAGTTTCTCCCGGGCCAGGCGCTCCATGGTGGCCATGGCCTGGCCTGAAGAATAGCCAGGAGCAGCCTCCCCCTTTATGTCCAGGCTGGTGAACAGGTTGTAGCGGTTGACCACCTTGGGTCCCAGCTTGTAGGACAGATCCACCAGGCTCTCTAAGGGGACCTTTTTCCCCTTGCCGCTCTGCACATACAAATCCTGGATATCTTCCGGCTTGGCTCTGTATGGGGCCTGACCTTGAACCCTGACCTGGTAGGTCCGACCGAACAAGTTGAAATCGTTTACATATCTGGACCCTGTCTGCTGGCCCAGCAAGGCAAACACTTCACTAACGGCAACGCCCATCTGCTCTGCCCGGGTCCGATCCAGGTCCACAAAAATCTGCGGGGTATCCGCGGTAAAGGTGGTGTAGACCCGGGAAAGGGAGGGCTCCTGATTTGCGGCCGCCACCAGCCCCCTGGCCACGGATACCAGTTCCCCGGGGCTCTGACTTGCCAAGGCCTGCAACCGGAAATCAAACCCGCCGGTGGTCCCTAAACCCTGAATCGGTGGCGGAACAACGGGGATGATATTGGCTGTGGTGATGGCGCTAAATTCCCTGGCCGCCTTGCCCACTATGGCATTCAAACGCAGTTCCGGCCTGGTCCTCTCTTCCCAGTGCTCCAGATCGCAGATCATAAAGCCCACATTTTCCGAGCGGCCGCTGAGCAGGCTGAAACCGCTCACAGAGAGCACATGCTCCACTCCTTCCATCTCCAGAAGCTTTTGGGTCGCCCGGGTCAGGACCTGATTGGTCCGCTCCAGGGTCGCCCCTTCCGGCAGCTGAACATCGCAGAAGAATCCACCCTTGTCCTCCTGAGGCAGAAAACTGGTGGGCAGGTGTCCGGCGAAGAACCAGGCCCCGCCGACAATAATCAAAAAGAAAAGCACCGCCACGGCCAGATGCCGGATAAGCCAGCCCACCACAGAGGTATAAACCGTGCGCGAGCCCCCCAAAAACATGTTGAACCATGCTAAAGGGCCGCGCCTGTGGAGTTCGGTTTTATTCAAAAAAACCGCGCACAGGGCGGGGCTCAAGGTCAGGGAACAGATGGCCGAGATGACCACCGAGACACACAGGGTCACCCCGAACTGCCTATAGAGCCCTCCGGTAATCCCGGGCATGAAGATAATCGGGACAAAGACCGCCAGAAGGACCAGGGTGGTGGCCACAATCGGCCCGGTAATCTCCTCCATGGCCTTGATGGCCGCTTCCTTGCGGTCACTGGCTGCTCCTTCCTCCCGGACGCGATAGACATTCTCCACTACGATGATGGCGTCATCCACCACCACGCCGATGGACAGAATCAGGGCAAACAGGTTGATGGTGTTGGCGGAAAATCCCATGGCGAGCAGAACGGCAAAGGTACCGATAATGGAAACCGGTATGGCGGCCGCTGGAATAATGGTGGCCCGCACGTTCTGCAAAAAGGCAAAGATGACCAGAATCACCAATAAAAAGGTCAGCCCCAGGGTAAAAACAATCTCCTTGATTGTTTCGCGCACATAGTCGGTGGTATCATACATCACCATATAGTCCATGTCCTCGGGCAGGGACTCGGCCTGACGCTTGAGCTCCTCTCTGACCGCAGCCATGGTGTTCAAGGCATTGGCCGCAGAGGATTTGTACACCGCTACACCCACCGTGGGGCGGTTGTCCACGCTCCCCTGGGTGCCGTAGGACTCACTGCCCAGCTCCACCCGGGCCACATCCTTGATCCGCACCAGCCCCCCTTGTTCATTGCTCCGGATCACGATATTTTCGAATTCCTCAGCACTCTCCAGCCGGCCCCTGGCCTTTAAGGTGTACTGGAGTTCCTGTCCCGGGGGGGCGGGAGTAGTCCCCACCGAGCCCAGGGTGGCCTGGATATTCTGCCGGCGAATGGCCTGGACCACATCGTCCGGTCCCATCTGCAGGGCCGCCAGCCGGTCCGGGTCCAGCCAGATGCGCATGCTGTACGTATACTCGCCAAAGACAAACACATCGCTGACCCCTGGGATGCGCACCAGGGCATCGTTAATTACCCGGTCGACATAATTGCTCATAAAGATCCTGCCCCGGCTGCCCTGGGGCGAGGTGAAGGTAATGGCCCCCAGCATATCTTCAGAACGACGGCGCACATCGATCCCCTGGTCCAGCACCTCCTGGGGAAGCCTGGATTGGGCCAGCTGGAGCCGGTTCTGCACATTGACCTGATCGATATCGGGGTTGGAGTCCACGGAAAAAGTAACCTCCAGGCTGTAGCTTCCGTCGTCTGAACAGCTCGATTGCATATAGAGCATGTCCTCCACCCCGTTGATCTCCTGCTCAATGGGGGCGGCCACCGTGTCCCGGACCACCTCGGCACTGGCCCCGGGATAGGCGGTGCTGACCCGTACGACAGGTGGTGTGATGTGGGGCAGCTCGGCCACCGGGATATTAAATATGGCTATGAGTCCTCCCAGGGTGATCAGGATGGAGACGACCATGGCCAGCCTGGGACGTTCGATAAAGATCCTGGAAAACATCGCCTGTTTATTCTCCTTTGATATTCACGGTTATTCCGGGTTTCACCTTTTGGATCCCCCGGATGATCACTTTTTCGCCCTGCTTTAACCCCGAAGTGACGGTGAACTTGCCGTCCAGGGTGGGGCCTGTTGTGATCCGGCGCTGTTCAACCTTGTTCTTTTCATTAACCACATAGACAAAGGCCCCTTCCCGATCCCTTTGCACCGCGGCCTGGTCAACCGCAGTGACCTTCTCCGGCTTGGTCTTTCCTAAAAAGACCTTCACATACTCGCCCGGCACAAGACGCCCGTCTGGATTCTCAAACCTGGACCAGATGGCAATGCTCCCCGCATCCGGGTCCACCCGGTTGTCCACGAAATCGATTTTCCCCTTACGGGGATAGGCCGAACCGCCGGAGAACTCCAAACCGACGGACAAAATGGGGGGGGCATCCCCTTTTTCAGCATCCTCCATGGCATGCATGATTATCTCCCCCTGATTTTCGCTCACCGAAAAGACCACCCTGATCGGGTCCATGCGCACGATTTCCGCCAGCGGCTGGGACGATGGACCGACCAGGTCTCCCGCCTTATAGCGGCTCTTTCCGATCCGGCCGGTTATCGGGGCCTCCACGGTGGTATAGCCCAGGTCGATCCCGGCCAGCTCCAGGTTGGCCTTGGCCTCATCCAGCCTGCCCCGGGCAAGATCCCGGGCCGCCTCGGCATCATCGAGCTCGGTCTTGGGCACGCTCTCCGGCTGGGCGGAACGGAGGCGCTCAAGACGGGTCTTCGCCTTGAAAAGATCCGCCTCCGCCTGGGCCACCTTTGCCCTGGCTACGGCGACCCGGGCTTTGTAGGGGGGTTGCTCTATGACATAAAGGATCTGCCCCTTCCGGACAAAGGAGCCCTCCTTGAAATCGAGCCTTTCCAGGTATCCATCCACCCGGGCCCTGAGATCTATGGATTCCATGGATTCTACATGGCCGATATATTTTTCCGGGGGATTTGCGGCCTCAAGCCCTACTTCCGCTACTCCAACCAGGGGCGAAGGAGCCCCGCTGCCATCATCGCCCGGGCCGGCAAAGCCGTACACCGGGAGCAACATGAAACAAGCCGTCAAAATGGATAAAAATATTCTCATTTGTTACACCCCTTACCGTTCTCCTGTTTACTTATGGTTTGCTCGTCTTTTTTTCTGGGCTGCAGCGCTCTTATACAGAAATCAGTTGCCTGCGTCGATAAACAAGATGCCTCCAGAGACGTCAGAAGTCTGAGCCGGCTTACGCCGATTAACATCCCTTGGATAACAAAGGCTGTTTCGCGGGGAGAAAGATCGTGCCTGAGGCTCCCATCCTGCCTGCCGCGCTCTATGCATTCCTCCCATATGCAAAAAATCCTGTGTATCCCATATGCTGTGTCCTGATCCGGCGGGGCTGAGTTCCAGGAAAAGGAACTTGGAACATCCCGGATCAGTACCAGAAATGCATCCGTATTTTCGGCGCTAAACTCGAAATGAAAGCCGATCAGTGCCTTGACAGCGTCGAGGCCGTTCTGGCTATTCTCAAACCGGGCGCGGCCATCGGAAAGATAGCGCTCAGTAATGTCTTCTAAAATACTGAGCAGAACCCCTTTCTTGCTCTTGAAATAATGAAAGACCAAGCCCTCGGCCACCCCTGCCTTCCTGGCAATGGCGGAAGTCGGCGTGACGGAAAAGCCCTTCCGGGCAAAAAGCGCTGTTGCCGCTTCCAGAATGGTTTCTTTCCGGCTCATCAGCAATGCCTCCCTATGTTTGATTGACCACTCACTTAAATACATGCGAAGGTAAAAGCTGTCAAGTATTTTTTTGAGGGTTTGATAAATTGGGTGGTGTTGATTTGGACCCAGATTGATCTGACGGGGAGCTGTGGCTTCTTCGTGTTGCCAAGCATGCCGACCCCTTTTGTTTTCCCCAAGTAGCACCAATTGGCTGCTTGGTAACACGTGCCTGTAAAGCGACTGATTTCGACAAATGTTTCGACCAGGACCGGAGCGTATTGGTAGCGGTGCTTCCAATCGTGGACAACACGTTTTGTGGTCATGCTCAAGATCCGTGAGGCCAGGTTGGGCGTCTGAACCCAGGGCAGGATGAGAAAACGGGCATTATTGATGATGAGGTGAAGGTTTTCTTTGCGTTTTGGGTGAGTCCAGCCGATAAATTGATCTCTGGGTGCTGCTTTCCAGACCGCGGCCCTGAAGCTTAAAATGGCCACCGTCTGATCTTGAAACCGGGCTATGTAGCGGATTTGATCACCCGGGTACGGGAGCATAGCCGAAATAGTGATAGCGCTGGATGTATTCATTCCAGAGGTGGGATTGATTGCTGTCTTGGACTGGTTTCACCTTCAGGGCAGAGAAGGCAGCTGGCAAAATGGCTACAGGAGGCTTTGGATCAGTCTTTTGGGTTCGGCGGTAATAGGGCTTCCCGTTGTTATTCCCGTTTCTGGGAGGAGGCAATTGTAAGAGGCCGTCGTCTTGCATGCGGAGCATGGCCACACGACAGCTCATGTCTTTGAGCCTGCCGTGTCCAGACGATACCACTGCAAGAGCCGGCACACAGAACGGGACAATGCGGCTCGACTGGCTTTGGGATTGGCCGCGATCAGCTCTTTGATGCGGCTCAGTTTGGTGTGTGTAAACCTCCGTACGCAATAGCGCATAGATCAACCGGGAGTCCGGGCTTTCTGTCTGATGCACTCGCCTAACCCGGCTATTTGGTTTTGCCCGGAAAGTCGATCCTGGAGGAACTCCCAAAAGGAGATTCCCCTGAAGAAGTCATCCAACGCTCTAAGCGATAACGAACATTGTATGGCCGGATCAGGAGGTCTTGAACAAAGTAATCCTCGTAGCCTTTGAATCGACTTTTCTCCAGAAATATGCTCCGGAGGAACGACAACAGTCTTGTGGGTTTTAATAATTTCAATCAGTTTATCAACCGAGGGTGTTCTCTGATCCTCAGGGACCTCCGGCAAATCGGGGATTTTTTGTTAAGCAAGCTCGTGGAAGAGACTATGCCATAAAAATTTCTCTGTGTCTAATTTGACGGCTTCGTAAAAAGTCCAATATCTGCGTTCCACTGCATCTCTCGTCATGTCACGTACGACTAAGTACGCTCCATTCCTCGAGATTTGCGCGCCTTGATCTTGAACTTTTTACTTTGCCGTCCCAAATCCGATTTTTTACGAGTGCATCTAATTTTTTTGAAAACAAATTTAAAAAAATTGTAACTTGCCCGGAACTATTGAGAAGTTACTTATTTCGCTTGTAAATAAAAATTTTTTCAACGGATTCCAGGGTCGGTATATTTACCCGGTGTCCTGGAATCCGGCGTCCTCTTTATACACTGCTTATTTTAATATCTATCTGTGAGAGCATTAAGGAAAACGGCAATATTTTCAAGTTCCTCCTGTGACAAACCAAGATTTCCAACTTTAGTCGAAAGATTTTCATCGACCTCCGGCGTAATGCCACTTCTGTCATTAATAAATTGAAGCATTTCCATCAGCGTCGGGAAATACCCATTATGAGAATAGGGAGCAGAAAATGCAATATTTCTCAATGTGGGAATTTTGAATTTACCGTTTTGACTCGGATCTTCAACTATTGCTCCTAAACCCATATCAGGCATAACTGACATAATGCCAGGATTTGCCGGAACACCAATATTGGCGTATTGGTAATTTGTGAAAAGCGGATGAGGCGCCCCGAATGCTGCTTCAGTGGTGTGGCAGGACGAACAGTTTTCCTGAAAAAGTGCAAAACCCGCCTGCTCCGAATCAGACAAAGTCGCGGTATCAAATTTGGATGAAAAACTGGTCACATCGGAAGACCGTTCATAAGCCGCTACAGCCCGTCCGAAATTATCATAGGCCGCATCCACGTCGCTCAAAGAACCGGCACCGAAAACCTTGAGCCACAAATTAACGTAATCCGAAGTGGCAATTACATCCACAACAGCCTGTTTGTCCGCCATACCCATTTCTCCAGGATTCAAAGGAGGCCCCTGGGCCTGTTCTGCAAGGGGATCACCCAATGTCAGGCCGTCAGCACGTCCGTCCCAGAACATCCCTCCGGTATACTCTCCGGAGTCGTTATTTAGAACCGGGCTAAATCCGGCATACGCAGACGAAGGGGCATTTCGACTACCTTTGCTCACACCGTCCGCACCGGTGGAAACAAAATTGGTATAAGGGTCCAGATGATTGGTGATATCGACAAAACCGCTGAAATGATGATGGCAGTTCCGGCAGGATTGAGTTCCGTTAAAGGACAATTTTTTATCATTGTAGAGCCTCATTCCAAGTCTCTCCAGATCCGAACTGACGCTCGGATAGCCACCAGCCGCCCAAATTACGGCGGCAGAGCTCAAAAATACGAAAGTTACGAATATTCCGAATAATTTCTTAAACATGCCCTTCTCCTTTTCAAAGTTTTTTTAATTAGTGGCCGTCCAGAAATTAGATATTAGAGAGGCATAAGCGGACAACCAAAAAAAATTTTGACCTAATCTTTCACCATCTCCTTTCATTTTTTAAAAGATGCTTTCAATGACATTTTTTTGTATCCGGCATGAAACCGTCCTGCATCCCACAACAATTGGCCCGGCGATTCCCAGAATAACTGACCCTGCTTACCCCGCAATGTAATTTCAAAACACTTCCCCCGCCTACCAGCAGTAAAAAAGCCTTCTTTTTTTGTTGACCGATTGGTATATCTTCCCATAAAGAGATAAAAACAACAAAGAAAGAAGGCCATGAAATTAACTATACTACAAAAAAAACCCAGCTGACAAGAAAAATTCAAATCCTGCCATAGAAGACATAGAAGATTATTCGCGTCGAGCCCGCAACGGCCAGGTGGAGATTACCATCCCGTTTTGTCCTGCCTGCAAGACCCTTTCGGAATATTTCAAACAACATGAAGCCATAAAACGACGACTCCAGGTGCCGGTGGCACAGTTTATCCGGATCGTGTGTTGTTTTCTGGTCCGATGGCGTTGTCCCGGTTGCAACAAGCGTCTTCTTCAGTACCCTGATTTTATGTTGCCATATAAGCGGTATCCCCGGCAGGTCATCATGGAATATGCGGCCCAATACGTTGAGAATGCTCAGTCAAGTTACCGGGATATTCTCAAGAGGGAGTGGCTTGACCACCGGGAACATTACAACGACGAACACCGGAAATGGTCTGAAGAATTTCAAATTCCTTTTTTAACTTCACCAGCGACAACACTTCTTTTTCTATTTCCTTGATTATTTTACCCAAATGCCGAACTCCGCCGATAAGTTGTTTGGCGGTAAATACTGGGATGCTGATCGATGATGATGACTGCCTCGCCCAGTTCCCGTATCTCCCGCATGATAAAGTCATTTATCAGTCTGAAAACGGCCGTGAGCGCAAGGTGTTTTCTGCTTTGGATTGGCTGGCCCAGCTGACTGACGCATATCCGCAATCTTGAAACACCCCATCGATCCCACTCAAATCCACCCATCAACATGTAGTGGCCACAAAATTATTGACACACAAACCAAGCTTTGCTATGGTTGATGTCCGTAAAAGCAAAGTCTTATCCTTACTTTCCGTTTTTTAATTGCCGAAATTGAGTTTTAGCTTTATATTTGCTAAACTTAAATTCGCTATTTGGAGGAATGTGGTTAATTTCTTTTTCGCTATAATCATAGCGGTCTTGACTATAGTCATTCGGGGTTATTTACGTAATCAATCGTTACTTAGATGCCCAAAAGATTCAAAAACATATTGGAGAAGAGCCAGGAGTCAGGGGTTGGATTTACGCGGTCATCGCCGGGGTTATTATCGCCGGACCGCCCTATGTGCTTTATCCCATTTTCGGGGATCTGCAAAAGGGCGGAGTGAAGAACTCCTTGATCGCGGTGGTGCATTATAACCGGAACGTCAAGCTCCAGTTCCTGCCGGCTATGATGGACAAATGGCTCAAGGCAAGGCAAGGCCCTGATGCGGTGATATTTCTGGTTTTTCTGTTTTCCGGAATGCTTTTGAATCCGCGCCTGATTCGCTCCGGGCTGTCAGATATATCAGGTACGCTGCTTGCCCTGGCACTTATATTTTTGATTGCACCCGCAATCACTGCGCTGGCCGGTCTGGCCCCGCTGCAAACCTGCTTTGCCATCGGTTTGTTCTTGGTGGCGGTCATGCCCACAACCATGAGTTCAGGGGTGGTAATGAGCGTGGCTGCTGGCGGCAATCCAGCACATGCACTTTTCATCACGATTCTGGCCAACATCATTTGCATGTTTACGATTCCGTTGACATTTCCTCTGCTGCTCAATTTAACCAACGTTTCCAGAGAGATCGTGTTTAACCGCCTCTCGGTGATGATCAAAATCGCACTGTACGTGCTTGTTTCCTTGTGCATCGGACTCGGTGTCAAGTACCGGGGAGGTTGCCCGGGTCAAATCCGCCGGGCCGAAATCGCAACGCAGATATTGGACTTCCGACGACGCTGTAATCACGGCGGATTTGTTTCTAATTTCGAATTTCGTGCTTTGCGCCTCACCGGCGTAGCCTTTTATCTCTGACCTGGCCCAAAGGACCAGGTTTTATTGACTGAATAAAAACAAGAAAACAAACAGGAGGTGTACATGTCGGTACGCAGAAACAGAATGCAACTTTTTGGGATGGTGATTGCAGCTGCCCTTGCATGGTGCGCGCAGCCCGCCCTGGCACAGGTCCAGGCGGAAATTGGCAAGCAGGAATACCTGGCCGGTGATACAGTTACCATTTCCGGCAAAATCGAGCCGGGAGACGATTTATACATTGCAATCGCTTCCCAGCGCACATTTGCCCCCAACGAGGCCGGCGGCGTCAATGAAGTCAAAAGCCTGAACGCCGCTGTGGAGAAAAACGCATTTGAGGCAGACACGTCAGTGCCTGTCCTTTACTACATGCTCACCAATAACCCCGACCGGTTCGGCACGGTGGAGAAAAAACGCTTTGGCGGCCCCTCTTTTGTCAAGGGCATCTACAGCACCACCATGTTTATGCTCGCTGACTGGCAGGAGCTGGACCAGGAAGCCAAAAGCATGCTCGGCCCCCTGAAAAGCCCGGAAGAATGGGCCTTCTTCAAATACAACCATGAAAACAGCTATGGCATCAACACCATTACCAAAGAACGCACCCAGGTGGGCAAGGTCACCATTTTTGCCCGCAGCGTGATCACAGACCATGAAAAAAGCGGCAATTACTGGGATGAAGGGACAACGATCGATCTGGACAAGACCACGGGCGAATTTACCGCCACGTTTGAGTCCTTCCGTCACACCCCGCCCGACACTTCCTTTGACGTGATTGTTAACGAAGAGGAGATCGGCGAATATACCCAGGCCGGAAACGGCTTCTGGCTGTCTCTGGGCGGCCGGTACATGAACCCGCTCTGGATCATTCTCGGTGCAATTCTGGTTGGAGCATTTTTCTCGCTGATTGGTGCTGCCGGCGGCATGCTCATGGCCGCCTACCAGGTGATGGTGGTCAACACCATGGGACCTGTGGGCATCAACGCTGCCAACGTGCTTCGCCCCTCCAACGTGGCCCTGACCCTGTTTTCGCCCCTGGGCTCGTTTTACCGGTACGCCATCAAGGAACGACGCGTGGCATGGCCCGTGGGGCTATCCTTTGGCGTGGGCATTCTCATCGGCTCCATCTGGCTGGGCAAGTACGTAACCGAGGTGCTGCCGCTTGCCTCTTACAAGGAATGGCTGGCCGTACTGGTTGTGCTCATGGGCATCCGGACCCTGTATGAGCTCACCCCCCGTGCCATGAAAAAACGCCAGAACATCAAGGCCATGACCCAGAAATTTAACCAGGAAGTCCAGAAGGCCAAGGAAGAAGGCCGGGCTGCCCGCATGGGCCGTATTGAGCCCATGTCTACCGGTGCCAACAAGCTGTTTAACTACCAGTTCAAGTTTTGGGGCGAGGAATTCAAGATCAACCCGTTGCTCTTTGGCTTCATCGGCATGGGTATCGGCATCGTCGCCCGGGCTTTCGGCATCGGCGGCGGCTTTTTGCTCACCCCGATTATGACCATGGTCGGGGCCCTGCCCATGTACGTGGCCGTGCCTGTTTCCCTGGTGGGGACCTGCTTTTCCAGTATCGGCTCCTTTATCGGGTACCTGCTAAACGGCTACCTGCCCGATCTCTGGATTGCCGTCGCCATTATCATCGGCGGTTTTGTGGGCGGATACATCGGCAGCCGGATGCAGAAGATGTTTACCGAAGTACAGCTCAAGGTCATCCTGGCGATTGTGCTGTTTTTCCTCTTTTTCCGGTTTTTCAAAATTGAAATCTGGATATAGGGTGTTTCAGCAATGATGGACACACTCTGGATGTTTATTGTAACAATGGTACAGTATGGGCAGCAAGGGCTGGACATTTTGTTCAGCCCGCTACACATGCTGGGCCCGACCGCTGCTGTGGCCGGCATTGCCGTGCTCACAGCAGCGGTTACCAGGGTGTTTGGAAAAAAGTTCAAGACAAAGCGTTACAAGGAACTGGAGCAAGAGTTTTATTATTGGTATGATATCAAGCAGCAGGCACTTCAGCTAAAAGACGCGGATCCGGAAAAGGCCAGACAGCTCGGGCGCAATATTGACCAGGGGCATTTGAACAAGATTTACTATGATTTTTTTTTCGAAGGCTTTTTAAAGAACCTTTTGACAATGTATATACCCCTGTTTCTGATGCTGGGATACGTCAATGCCACCTATACGCCTGAAGCGCTGGAAGCCCTGACAGGCAGGAGATACCTGTTTATGCTTCCCTGGTTCAACGGACAGCAGTATCCCATTGGCGCCGTCTTCTGGTTTGTCTGCTGTGTTTTGTTTTTCTACGTCGCCGCATTCGTTGTCCGGATCAGGCTTGAAAAAAAACAAAACAACACCGCTTCGAAGGCAGTATAATGCAGTCTGTCCGAATGGTTAACAGAATGGATGGATGCGGTATTTCCCGATTGGTATGCCCTGTTGTCCGAACTTCTTATGGGCGCCTTTGGCGTTATTGCCATTGGTATTGTGGCATGCGGCCTTGCCCCGGACCTGTTGTTTGCCTGGCTACCGCCCGGCAAGAAAGGAGTCTCCGAAATCATGAGCAAATACTACCTGTTTCAGGATCAAAAACGATGCATCGGCTGCATGGCCTGTGTGGCGGCATGCAAAAGCCGGCAGGCTCTTCCCAGGGGCCCGTTTCCATCCCTGGTGGTCGCCATCGGCCCCCGGCGGGTGGGCAACCTGCCCAGAACCGCCTATACCTTCATGCCCTGCTTTCACTGTGAAAACCCGTGGTGCGTGGCCGCCTGCCCCACAGGTGCCATGCGCCCCCGCACAGAAGACGGCATTGTCACGGTTGATCCGGATTTTTGCGTGGGATGCAAAACATGCATATCCGCCTGTCCCTGGGGGGCGCCGCAATGGAATCCGGAAACCGGCAAGGCCGTCAAGTGCGACTACTGCTACGAACGGGTCGAAGCGGGCCTGGAACCGGCCTGCGTGACGGTGTGCCCGACAAAATGTCTTTATTTCGGAACCCCGGATGAAATCCCGGAAGTCAGGCGGGAGCGCTATGCCAGGGCCCGGGCCCATGACTTATAACCAGGATTTATAGACAGGACATATAACCGGACCAGCACAAGGCGGTTGAAATGGATTCCCAAACCTGCAGTGTCAAAAAACTGCACGATCAAATCGAGCAGACCTTAAACAACGGATCACTGAGTCATCCCCGCTGCCGGCAGCAGGCCACTGAGATTTTCGACCTGGTCCACGATGTTTCCCAGGGCCTGGCCGGTGACGATCATTTCGGCAGCATCCTGGAACTTGCCCGAAACATGGTGAATGAGGGCCTGACGCCCTCCTGCCGGGAATTTGGCGAGCATGTGACATCATTTGTGGATCAAAACCAGGAAGAGTTTATAAGCCATATCCGCACCAATACCTGCCCAACCGGCAGATGTCCCATGCTGACCCCGGCGCCTTGCCAGATGGCGTGTCCAGCAGGCATTGACATTCCTTCATATGTGACCCTTGTGGGCCAGGGCAAATATGCAGAAGCCATTTCCGTGATCCGCAGGGACAACCCCTTCCCCTGGGTCTGCGGACTGGTGTGCACACATCCCTGCGAATTCATGTGCGTGCGGGGCCGGATAGACAAATCCATTGCAATCATGGACTTAAAAGGGTTTGCAGCAGAAAAGGCCATGTCCGCCCATAGCTATCAGAACCCGGAACCCAGTCCGGACAACGGCCGCAAAATCTGTATCATCGGCGCGGGTCCCGGCGGGTTGACCGCTGCTTATTATCTTGCCCTTCGGGGATATCGGGTGACGGTGATCGAGGCCCTTCCAATGGCCGGCGGCATGATGATGGTCGGGATTCCCCGGTACCGACTGCCCCGGGAGATCATTGACCGGGAAGTGGCCATGATCGAATCGCTCGGCGTGGAAATACGCCTAAACACCCGGCTGGGAAAAGATATCACCATTGAATCGCTTCGCTCCGAAGGGTTTGAAGGCTTTCTGCTGGCCATTGGCGCTCACGGTTCCTACAAGCTGATGATTCCAGGAGAAGACGATTATGAAGGCGTCATTCCGGCCGTGTCGTTTCTGCTGCGTGTAAGCCTTGGCGATCACCGGCGTCCCGGCAAGAAAGTGGTCGTGGTCGGCGGCGGCAACGTGGCCATTGACGCGGCCCGTACCTGCCTGCGCCTGGGCTGTGAAAGAGTGACCATTGTTTACCGCCGGACCCATGACCAGATGCCGGCCCATCACGAGGAAGTCGCGGAAGCTGAAGAAGAAGGTGTGGGCTTTTCTTACCTGACCATTCCCAAGCAGGTCCAGGGCGCCGACGGCCGTGCCACCGGCATTGTCTGTGTACGCGCAGAACTGAGCGAACCGGATGAATCCGGCCGCAGGCGTCCGGTCCCGGTGGAGGGAAGCGAGCACGTCATTGAAGCAGACGTGATTATACCGGCCATCGGCCAGGAGATCAGACCCCATGGCCTTGAAGCCTTTGAGGAGGTGGACTGGACCCGTCGCAATACCATCCGGGTCCATACCGTGACCATGCAAACCAACCAGCAGGGGGTTTTTGCTGTTGGCGATGCGGTTACCGGCCCGGCAACCGTGGTGGAAGCCATTGCCGGTGGCAAAAAGGCCGCCTCGGCCATACACCGTCACTTTGAAGGCATTGCCCAGCCGGAGCTGCCGCGGGTTCCGGTCCGCCGCAGGCGCCTGCCGAACTTTGACATGCCCGCTTCTTTAAAAATGGACCTGGACCGGCCGAAAATGCGCCAATTAAGCAATGATCGGCGGCGCATTACATTCCAGCAGGTTCACCTGGGATTCGATGAGCAGCAGGCCCAAGAGGAGTCCAAAAGATGCCTGCGCTGTGACATCTGCATCCGGTGCGGCCGGTGTGTGGAAATCTGCCGGGACAAAATGGGAATTGAAGCGCTCTGCCTGGGATATCTGGATTTCGACAACCCCGGTCCCACGGATCTGCGCATCACTGCCGAACGCTGCATCGCATGCGGTGCCTGTGCCACCAACTGCCCCACCGGGGCCATGCAGATGACAGACCGCGACGGCTACCGGGAGCTTTCCCTGTGCGGGACGGTGCTCAACCGCCTGCAGCTTGAATACTGCGAAGTCTGCGGTGCCGTGCTCGGCCCGGCCCGATACCATGATTATATTGTCAAGCGCGTGCGGGATGTCAGACCCATGTCAAACGGCAGGCGCATATGCCTGGAATGTGCCAGGCGCCAAAGCGGCGGGCAGCATGCGGAAATCACTCCGCCGCCCAGATAGTCAAACTCGGCAAAATGCCCGCAATCCCGTCAGGAGGTACGGATCATGACATTTCGACAGGGCCAGAAAGTGGAAGTTTTTCAACGCTCCATCGATGAAAGCTGGGAAGATTACATGGAGGCATTTATCGGGCTGCACGGCATTATCACGGATCCGGATGTCAGCAAAAACGACCCGGATGCGTTGATCGAGGTAAGCCTGAATGAAAAAGGCACGCACCGGCTGCCCCAGGACTGCCTGCGCATCATTGAACAATAGGCACGCACCTGCGGGGGGAAAAACAATGGTTGAAATCACCGTCAATAACCAAAAGATCCAGGCAGATCCGGAAAAACGACTCATCGATCTCCTTCGCAAACAGGGCATCGATATTCCGGCGCTATGCTACCATCCGGCCCTTTCTCCTGCCGGGGCATGTAAGCTCTGTGTCGTGGAAGTGATAATCCCGGACAAGCCTTCCCAGATTAAACTTTCCTGCATAGCCAGGCCTGTTGAAGGCATGGAGGTCAAAACGGACAACGAGCGCGTGCAAAAAGCCCGCACCACGGCCTTTCGAAATCTTGCCAAATATGCGCCCGAAGCACCGGTGATATGGAAACTGGCTGAAAAACACGGCATTGACATGGGCTCACCTCCGGATGAATGCATACGATGCCGGCTCTGCGTGCGCGCCTGCAAGGAGCTGGTGGGTGCGGATGCCTTGAAAATGGAAAAACGCAACGGGGACTCCTATGTTGTGCCCAGGCCCGAAAACCAATGTATCGGGTGCGGCACCTGTGTGAATATGTGTCCCACAAACGTGATTCATCAGAAGGATGAAAACGGTCTTCGCATCATTTCCATCCGCGACGAGGTGATCGGCCAGAACCCGCTGCTGCAGTGTGAAGCCTGCGGCCGCTATTTTGCCACGCCAAAATTCATGAGCCGGGTGGATAACAGAACCGATGATCATCCACACGTCAAGGAACATCACCGATACTGTCCAACATGCGCGAAACTGTTGTCCGACCGGATAAAAAGCGCCTCGCGCATCAAACGGATGTAACACCGGAGGAAACCATGACAGAGGTCAGCTGCAGATCCATGCACGATGTAGTGGCATTTGCCATCAGCCGGGAGCAAAAGGCACGGGACTTTTACCGCGACTGTGCAGATTCTGCCACAAACAAAGGCATTAAAGAATTTTTCCGGGAAATGGCCGGGGAAGAATCGCGGCATCGCCAGCTTCTGGCCGACCTGGACCTGAGTGCGGAAAAACCCTTTTCCGACCTGGACGAACACGGCAACGTCAGGGACCTGCACTTAAGCGATTTTATGATCGATATCCGGTTTTCACCGGATATCGGTTATCAGGAGGCCCTGGCCATGGCCATGAAAAAAGAGCAAAAGGCGCATGCCTTTTATGAAGCCTGGAAAGGCCGGTGTGCCAGCGAAAAGTCCGAAAAGCTGTTTTTGTTTCTGGCCGAAGAGGAACTCAGGCACAAACGCCGGCTTGAGGAAATTTATGACAGTGAAATCCTTCAGGAAGGATGACATACTGAACAATTTGAGCGTTTGCGGGTTTATGGTCAAAAGGAGGCAATGGATATGACAACAGAAAACGTTTACACAATCTGCGGGATGTGCACTGTTCGATGCCCCATGGTAGCGGAAGTGGAAAACAGTAACATCCGGTTTCTTCACGGCAACCCCAATGCCCCTGGCATGAAAACATCTCTTTGCGCGCGGGGTGTGGCAGGAAAAGCCCTGATCAATGATAATGAACGCATCCGCCATCCCATGATCCGCGACGGTCAGCGGGGTGAGGGAAAATGGCGAAAAGTCAGCTGGGAAGAGGCCCTGGACTTCACCGCAGAGAAGTTGCAAAAAGTGGTGGATAAGTACGGCCCCCGGGGCGTGGCCTTATCCGACCGGGGTGGACCGTTTCGGGATTTTCACCGGGCGTTTTTAAGGGGCCTGGGATCGCCCAACTATGTCAACCATGATTCCTCCTGCGCCCGAAATGTCCAGCACGCCGCCAAATCCGTCAGCGGCGCTGGACGCAAGGACGTGGCCTATGATTACAGAAACGCCAGGCACGTGATTCTGCAGATGCGAAACGTGTTTGAAGCCATCGGGGTCCAGGAGGTCAACGACCTGACAGATGCCATGAATGAAGGCTGCCGGCTGACCGTCATTGACATCCGGGCCAATGTGTCGGCCACCAAGGCGGACCGGTTTTTCATGGTTCGGCCGGGAACCGACTATGCCTTTAACCTGGCTGTCATCAACGAACTGCTCACAAAAGACCTTTACAACAAGGATTTTGCCCGCAAATACATCCAGGACCTGGAAGCCCTGAAATCCTTTGCCAAGGATTACACACCGCAATGGGCGGAAACAGAAACCGGTGTGCCGGCCGCCCAGATCCGTTCCTTTGTCCATCAGCTGGCAAAGGATGCCCCGGCCGTGCTCTGGCATCCGGGCTGGATGATGGCCCGGTATGACACCACTTTCTATTTGTGCCGTTCCATTTACATCATCAACGCCCTGCTGGGCTCCTACGGCGCCAAAGGCGGCCTGCCCTTTGTCAACAAACCCAAGGACGCTGGCTATTCGGGCCTCAAAACTTTTCAGGACCTGTTTGAAAAGCCCAGGGAAAAACGCGCCGACGGCGTGGGGTGGCGATACACCCACTTTGAGGAGGGCCCCGGACTGGCCCACCTGCTCTACGAAGCCATGGAAACCGGAGATCCGTACCCGGTAAAGGGCTATATCGCATTCCGTCACGACCCCTTGATGGCTTATCCCGAGCCGGACCGGCTCAGGCAGATCTTTGACAACCTGGACCTGCTGGTATCGGTTACCTTTACCTGGTGTGACACGGCATGGTATGCCGATGTTGTGCTGCCCCTGTCCCCGTATCTGGAACGCGACAGCGTGCTTGCCGTCAAAAATGCTCTCCAGCCCTATTTCTTCATGCGCCGCCGGGCGGTTGAACCCCGCTTTGACACCAAGGCCTGCTGGGAAATCTTTTCCGGCCTGGCCCGGCGTCTGGGCATAAACGAACTGGCCTATGACAAAATCGAAGATATCTGGAACTTCCAGCTCCAGGGCACAGGAGTCTCCATTGAGGATTTTAACGAAACCGGTATGGTCAACTTAACCAAAGGGCCGGTTTATAAGGACCGGGACAACTTGAAGTTTGGCACAAAGAGCGGAAAATTTGAAATCATATCACAAAAGCTCGAGGACCTGGGGATGCCTTGCCTGAAACCGTATGAATCCGCTCAAAACCCGCCGGAAGGCTATTTCCGGCTCACATTCGGCCGCTGTGGCCAGCATACCCAGGGCCATACGGTCAACAATCCGATTCTGGGCGAACTGGTGCCTGAAAACGTGCTCTGGATTCATACTGATGCAGCGGAAAAGCTGCATATTGAAAACAATGAGACTGTCAATGTTTCAAATAACGGTTACTCCGAGCAGATCAAGGCAAAGGTGACCGATTTTATCCACCCGGAAGCCGTGTTCGTGATCCACGGGTTCGGTCACAAGCTGCCCGTGGAAAGCCGCGCCTACGGCAAGGGGCTGGCGGACAACAAATTCATGCCGGGTGCCCTGAAAAAATGGGATCCTGTGGGCGGCGCTGTGGCCATGCAGGAAAATTTCGTAAAAGTAACCAAGGTAAAATAGATACTGCTCAATGGCCTGCCCGGCTGCTGGATATCTCCCGGGTCACGGTATGAAATCGCATGAAAAAATACGGCATTGAGGGGAAGGTATCAGCATGGGCCATGATGGTCGCTTTATCGCCTATGCCTTTTTGATCCAAGGCTAAGACACAAAAGGTTTTCTCTCATTCATCCGACGATTTGAGCACGGCGAGAAAAGCGGACTGGGGAATGGAAACCTTGCCAACGGTCTTCATCCGCTTCTTTCCCTTTTTCTGCTTTTCCAGCAACTTACGTTTACGGCTGATATCGCCGCCGTAGCATTTGGCGGTCACGTCCTTGCGCAGGGCGGAAACGGTCTTGCGGGCGATGACCTTTGAGCCGATGGCCCCCTGAATGGCGATCTTGAACATCTGGCGGGGGATTTCCTCCCGCAGTTTTTCGCAGGCGTGGCGGGCCCGCTCCACGGCCTTGTCGTTGTGAACGATCTGGGACAGGGCATCCACCCGCTCGCCATTCACCAGGATATCCAGCTTGACCAGGTCGGCCTCCCGGTAGCCGGTCACCTCGTAATCCAGGGACCCGTAACCCTGGGTTACGGTCTTCAGCTTGTCGTAAAAATCATACACCACTTCAGCCAGCGGCATTTCAAACACCATCTCCATTCGGTTGCCCGTGAGGTAATGATAGGTGGAGCTGATGCCGCGGCGCTCCATGCACAGGTTCATCACCGCGCCCATGTAAGTATCCGGCACGATGATGGAAGCCCGGATAAACGGCTCCCGGGTGGCAGCGATCTCCGTTGGTTCCGGATACATGTCCGGATTGTCCACCATCAGGGTGGTGGCGTCGTGCAGAGCCACCTCGAACCGGACCGACGGGGCCGTGATGATCAACGACAGGTCATACTCCCGCTCAAGCCGCTGCTGTACAATTTCCAGATGCAGCAGGCCCAGAAATCCGCACCGGAAACCGAACCCCAGGGCCGCGGAAGAGGTCTTTTCATAAACCAGGGAGGCATCGTTGAGTTTGAGCTTGTCGATGGCCACGGCCAGCTCCTCATACTCATCCGAGGCAATGGGGAATATAGAGGAAAACACCATGGACTTGGCTTCCTGAAAACCCGGCATCGGGGCCTGGCACGGGTTGCGCTTCTGGGTGATGGTATCCCCGCACTTGGTGTCGCTCAGGGACTTGACCCCGGCAATGATATACCCCACCTCGCCGGCGGCCAGATGTTTACGGGGTTTGCGGACGATCTGAAAGATACCCACCTCTTCCACCTTATAGGTGGCGTTGTTGGACATAAAGCGAATCTCGTCACCTGGTTTCAGCGTGCCTTCAAACACCCTGGCATGGATGATGGTACCCCGGTAATCGTCATAGGTGGAATCAAAAATCAGCGCCTGAAGCGGTGCCGCCGGATCGCCAGCCGGCGGCGGCAGTTTCCCCACGATGGCATCAAGAATCGCCTCGATGCCGATGCCTTCCTTGGCGGACACCGCGATGGCCGTTTCGGCATCCAGGCCCAGGTCGTCCTCGATCTGCTCCAGCACACGGTCGATGTCTGCTGACGGCAGATCGATCTTGTTGATCACCGGAATAATCTCCAGGTCATGTTCCACTGCCAGATAAAGGTTGGCCACGGTCTGGGCCTCCACCCCCTGGCTGGCATCGATCAATATCAGCGCCCCTTCGCAGGAGGCGATGGCCCGGGAAACCTCGTAAGAAAAATCCACATGCCCGGGCGTATCCACCAGGTTCAGATAATAAAGCCTGCCGTCTTTGGCCGTGTACGGCAGGCAGATGGTCTGGCTCTTGATGGTAATGCCCCGCTCCCGCTCCAGCTCCATGCTGTCGAGCATCTGGTCCCGGAAATCCCGGGCCGCAACGATATCGGTGCTTTGAATCAGGCGGTCGCTCAGGGTCGACTTGCCGTGGTCGATATGCGCGATTATGCTGAAATTACGTATATTATCCATATTATTGACACACCACTTTCAAAAACAAATCCCCCCGGGTCCCGTCGGAGAAACGTTTGCCAAGGCCCTTTAACCGGAGTTTCGTGCCAGTTTGTGTGCCCGGTGGCACCACGACCCGATAAAGCCGGGACTGAAATCCCCAGGGTATGTTAACGGTTTTGGTCGTTCCGGCGATACCCTCCAGGTGTGTAATCACCATCTCGCCGTACAAATTAGGATCATTGGCCGGGCCGTGGGGCCTTATGACCTGAAGCCGGGGGGTTTTCTTTTTGGCGGTCACCCCGGCCGGCCTTTGGGCCACACCGCCCGCCGGCATGGCACCGAAAACTTTCAGCAGGGCAACGCCGGCCACAAACCCGCCCACATGGGCCCACCATGCCACCCCGGATCCCCCTCCGCTGGTAACGGCCGCGTTCAGCACCTGCATGAGAAACCACAGCCCCAGAAAAAAGAACGCCGGCACTTCGAAAAAAAACGGAATAAAGATCAGCGGCACCAGCGTCAGCACCTTTGCCGTGGGATACCGTATCAGATAAGCCCCCATCACCCCGGCGATGGCACCGCTGGCCCCCACCGTAGGGACGTTGGCGGCGGGGTTGAACATAAACTGGGTAATGCCCGATGCAAGGCCGCAAAGCAGATAAAACGCCAGGTATTTACCGTGCCCGAGATCGTCCTCGATATTGTCGCCGAAAACAAACAGAAACCACATGTTGAATATCAGATGAAAGAACCCGCCGTGCAAAAACATGAACGACACGAACGAAAACAATTGAAGGGGCAGCGGGAAGTAGGCGGCGATTTCCGGCTGCGTATACCGGGCGGGAACAAGGCCGTAGGTATATAAAAAGCGCGACATCTGCTGCCCATGAGAAAGCTCGATGATAAAAACAACAATGCATATGCCGATAATCGTGTTGTTAACAACCGGATATTTGTCAGACGGATTGAGGTCACGAATCGGCAGCATAGGATGTCAATATGAAAAAGATTAACTGTTAAAAATGAATGTTCATGGCCGAATTGTTTTGAAATTGGAAATTCGAAATTGGATATTGGGCTTTACGAACTAATTTCAAATTTCGAATCTCAACACACCCTCACCCCTCAAAACTCACTTCTCACACCTCAACCCTCACAACTTACCCCTCTTCAATACGCATGCTCAGGTCCACGGCCCTGGCCGAATGGGTGAGCCCGCCGGCAGAGATAATATCAGCACCCGCATCGGCCAATTCACGCAGCCGCTGCCTTGTCACGGACCCGGAAACTTCGACCAGGGCCCGGTCGTTGATCAGGGCAACGGCTTGTTTTATCATATCAATTTCCATATTGTCGAGCATGATCACATCCGCCCCGGCCGCCAGCGCCGATTCGGTTTCCTCAAGGCTGGTCACTTCAACTTCAATCTTTACCAGATGGTGCACCCGCTGCCGTGCAAGGAAAACAGCTTTTTCGATCCCCCCGCAGGCCACGATATGGTTGTCCTTGATGAGAACGCCGTCAAACAGGCCCATTCGGTGATTTGCAGCCCCGCCCACGCGGACGGCGTATTTTTCCAGCAATCGTAGGCCGGGAGTGGTTTTCCGGGTGTCCACGAGGCGGGTTCCTGTTCCCTCCAGCTCGGCAACACAGTCACGGGTGAAGGTGGCGATGCCGGACAGGCGCTGCAGAAAATTCAGGGCCGTGCGCTCACCAGTCAGAATCATCCGCAGAGGGCCGCTGACTTCAAACACCACATCGCCGGCAGCAGCGCTTTCACCATCGGCCACGGTGACAAGACAGTCCATGTCCGGGTCCAGGAATTCAAACACCCCTTTTACCAGGTCCATACCCGCCACGACCAGGGGCTCCTTGGCCACGATACAACCGCGGCCCCAGGCTTCGGCCGGAATCAGATTATCGGTGGTGATATCGCCGGCCCCGATATCCTCGGTCAGCGCCGCCTCAATAAAATACGACCATTGCCAGTCCATTGTACGTACCTCGTATGTTCATGAATATCTGAATATCTTGGAACTGCTCTGAAAAGCACTTAACAGCTTGAAATTGGATATTGTAAATTTGAAATTTGGCAGTGCCCCCAATATCTAATTTCTAATTTCCAATTTCACGCCATCTCTGCCACCTTCTCAAGCGTGGCTTGTAACTTCTCCCGGTGGGCCAGCAGGTGCTCGTGACTGGCCCGGACCTTGGCCACTACATCGGCCGGGGCCTTGTTCAGAAATGCCTCATTGTTGAGTTTTCCGGAAACGCCTGCAAGATCTTTTTCCAGCTTGGTCATCTCTTTTTCAATGCGCGTCTTTTCTTTTTCAAAATCGATAACCCCTTCCAGCAGTGCATAAACCGTTGCATTGCCCACCACCGATGTGGCTGCGAATTTCGGTTTTTCCCCGGCAGTCGTTACGGTCAGGGAATCCAGCCGCGCCAGGTTGACAATCATGTCCTCATTGGCGGCGATCCGATTCAGTGTCTGATCGTCACCGGCATGCACCTCGGCAGAAAGCGTTTTTGAAGGCGATATGTTCATCTCACCGCGCACGTTCCTTATACCCGTGATCACCCCCATCACCAGTTCCATCTCAGCTTCGGCGTCCGCGTCATACGCCACCATGGCCGGACCGGCCGTCGGAAAGGCCGCCTGCATGATCGAAGTCCGATCCCCGGGCAGGGCATGCCATATTTCCTCGGTGACAAAGGGAACAATGGGGTGCAGCATCACTAATACGTCGCTAAGCACCCGGCGCAGGACGGTCTTGGAGCCTTCGCGCCGGGAATCTCCCTTCTTGCCGTAAAGGTCTGGTTTGACGGCTTCCAGGTACCAGTCACAGAACTCATGCCACACAAACTGGTACAATGCCACGGCCGCCTCGTTGAATTTGTAGGTATCGATGGCTTCGGCAACCGTCTGCCGGAGCGTTGAAAGGCGGGACAGAATCCACCGGTCAGCAAGCGATGCATCGGAAAGGGTTTCATCGCAGTTGCTATCGTCTATGTGCATCAGGGCAAAACGGGCGGCATTCCAGAGTTTGTTGATAAAATGACGGTAGCCTTCGATCCGGCTCTCGGACAGCTTCACGTCCCTGCCCTGGGCGGCAAAGGCCGCCAGGGTGAAGCGCAGCGCATCGGCCCCGTAATTTTCGATCACCTCGATGGGGTCGATGACATTGCCGGTGGACTTGCTCATCTTCTTGCCGTCTTCATCCCGCACCAGGGCGTGAATATAAACATCGGCAAACGGCACCGCCTTCATAAAATGAACCCCCATCATCAGCATCCGGGCCACCCAGAAAAACAGAATGTCAAAGCCGGTAACCAGCACGCTGGTGGGATAAAAGGTTTTCAGCAGCCGGGTTTCTTCCGGCCACCCCATGGTTGAAAACGGCCACAGGGCGGAACTGAACCAGGTGTCCAGCACATCGCTTTCCCGCGTCAGCGCCGTGCTTTCGCAGGATGCGCATTTTCCCGGCGCCGTTATTTCGACCATGACCTCGCCGCAGTCGTCGCAATACCAGGCGGGAATCCGGTGGCCCCACCATATCTGGCGGGAAACGCACCAGTCACGGATGTTGTCCATCCACTCATAATAGGTCTTTTCCCAATTATCCGGAATGATCCGGGTCTGGCCGTCCTGCACCACCTGCACCGCCTTTTCGGCCAGGGGCTTGACATTCACAAACCATTGTTTGGACAGGTTGGGTTCCACCACCGTGTGACAGCGGTAACAGGTGCCCACGCTGTGGGTGTACGCCTCCTGGTTTTCAAGCAGCCCTTCTTTGTCCAGGGCCGCCACCACGGCTTTCCGGCATTCCGACCGTTCAAGGCCCGCAAAGCGTTCACCGGCCTCGGCGGTCATGAAGCCCTTGTCGTCGATCACTTTTACCATATCCAGCCCATGGATCCGCCCGATCTCAAAGTCGTTGGGATCATGAGCCGGCGTGATTTTCAAGGCGCCGGTACCGAAGCTGGTGTCCACGTATTTATCCGCGATCACCGGAATCACCCGGTCGGTTAGTGGAAGATGCACCGTTCTGCCGGCCATGGCGGCATACCGTTCGTCATCCGGATTAACGGCCACGGCTGTATCCCCCAGCATGGTTTCCGGCCGCGTGGTGGCCACCACCAGACCGCCATCACCGTCCACAAAGGGGTAGCGGATGTAATAAAGACCGCCCTGCATCTCCTCGTACTCCACCTCGATATCCGCGATGGCGGTATGGCAGCGCGGACACCAGTTGATCAGGTATTTTCCGCGATAAATCAGGCCTTCATCATAAAGGGTCTTGAACACCGTGCGAACGGCCATGGAAAGACCGTCATCCATGGTAAACCGCTCCCGGTCCCAGTCGCAGGATGCACCGAGGCGCTTGAGCTGGCGGATTATGGTGCCGCCATACTCCCGGCGCCATTCCCACACCTTTTCAATAAAGGCTTCGCGGCCAAGATCATGCCGGCTCGTGCCTTCGGAAAGCAGTTTCTTCTCCACCACGTTCTGGGTTGCAATGCCCGCATGGTCCGTACCCGGCATCCACAGCACGTTGTCGCCGCACAGTCGCCGGTACCGGCACAAAATATCCTGAAGGGTGATATTCAACGCATGGCCCATGTGCAGCATGCCCGTGACATTGGGCGGGGGTATCACAATGGAATAGGCCGGGTTTTCACTGCCAGCCTTATCGGCGGCAAACAATTTTTCCTCTTCCCAGTATGCATACCAGCGCTCTTCAACGCCGCCGGGATCATATCCTTTATCCAGTTCTCTGGGGGTGTTCATTCGTACTCCTGTTCCTAGATAGTGCCCATCCATAAATTGCTATTTTGCCCGATTTCTGCGTCAGGCTCAAATTTTAATCCTCAAAATACGCAAAGTATTCCTCCGGTTAAAATTTTCGCCTTCCTTGAACTCGACCAAAATATCTAATTTCTGGATGGACACTAGATAGTAAAAAAGGGATTATGTGATAATCCCCCTTTTTTTCAACTATTTTTTGAAACGGCAGCGGCAGGATCGTTTTTACAGATCCCCGCCGCCGTATACGAGCTTTTTCAACTTCTCGATCTCATCGACGATGGTTTTTTCCACCACATCTTCAATAATCGCCTCAAGCTTTTCGGAATAGACTTCCTTTATGGCCTTGACAAGGGCGGCTTCAAGCTGCTCGTCAGTAATCCGGCCGGCTACGTCGGAAGCGGCCATGTTTTTCAGGACCTTCTCCTGCCACTGCTCCATGGCCTCGGCATTAAAATCCTCGGGCCGGTCGATCTCCCTGCGGTTGCGGACATGGACCGAAATCTTTCCCTCTCCGCCACCGGGTTCTTCAAAAGATGCATCCCTGTCAATATCCAGGGCGCTTTCGAGCTCCGTATCAAGAGAGTCGGAAAATGCCGCGCTTTCCCCGGTATCTTCTCCATCCTCATAATCGGTGACCAGGCTGTCCTCATCCAGGACATCATCTTCGGCTTCATCTTCATCGTCCACCGTTTCATCCATGGCCGCGGATTCCGTCTCCCGCAACTCCCTGAGCGATCCGTCGCCATGCCCTGCCTGATTGTCATCCACAATGTCACTCAATTCTACCGTGTCGGCAAAATCCATCATCATTGTATCCTCATTCTCACTTTCCACCGATTCGGTTAAATCGATAATATCATCATCTTCAGACGGGAGTTCTGTATCTGACGCCGGTTCCGCGGCTGTGGGATCTTCAGCCGGGACTTCCTCGGTCAGGTCAAGAATATCATCGGTCTCATCCTCCTCAACGTCCGTGAGCTCGATAATGGCTTCGTCCTCCGAATCATCGACTTCTTCAAAGAGATCAATGATATCATCATCTTCTTCGTCCACGGGCGCCTCCTCCGTCAGGTCAATGATATCCGCGCCGGATTCTGAATCCATTTCCGCATCCCCTGTCATGTAATAATCTTCAGCTTCATCCATAAAATCGTTGGCCTGCCCGAGCGCGGTCTCATTACCGTCCACAATATCGCTCAGATCCACGGTTTCTTCCTCTCCATTGGAATCCACCATTATGGTCGCTTCAGTCAGTTCCAGGATATCCCGGTCTTCCTCCGTCTCTTCCAGCGGATCAGCCGGAGCGGTGTTTTTATCAGGTCTCTGGCCTTGAGGTTTTTTTGTCGCTGCCATAATCCCCCTCATTTCGGAACGGAATATGCTTTTAAAAGATGATGTTCTTTAATAATTACCAGTTAAAGCCCTTTGTGTCAAGGGTTTTGCAGCTTAACTGCTTGAAAAAACTTTGGCTGTACCAATATTCACCGTTTTCCGAAGAAAATTTTGTGTTTTTCCCGGCATGTTGATACAGTTAATGGAAACGGCGGCCTGCAATTTTTAACACTATACCGGAAAGGCTCCATGCGGCGTTTTTTCATCGACAAGCCGGCATCCATCGGTATGCCCCATACCATCCAGGGGCCGGATGCCAAGCACATCGCCAGCGTCCTGCGGATGAAACAGGGTGACACAATCGGCATGTTCGACGGCAAGGGGCATACATTGATGGCTCGGATCAATGCCATCTCCCCAAAAGCCGTGCAGGTAACCATAACTGATATGCTCGCCTTCGATACCGATTCCCCGGTTCATATCACCCTGGGCCAGGCACTGCTTAAAGACAAAAAAATGGACGGGCTGGTCCGTCAGCTCACTGAACTGGGGATCAGTGAATGGCTCCCTTTTGAGACGGAGCGCGCCGTGCCGGACCGAAACCGGATGCACGTTTCTCAGCGAATCGCACGCTGGGAAAGCATCGCCAGAGAATCCCTCAAGCAATGCGAACGGGGCATGCTGCCCCGGATTCATCCGCCCGTATCGTTTGACGAAGTAGTTGATGCCGCAGCCGCCTACGACATGGGCATTATCTTTACCGGCAACGACACCCCCGCCCTTGAAAAAACAGCGCAGCCGGTTTCCCGGATTCTCATCCTGATCGGTCCGGAAGGCGGGTTCACCGCCGGCGAGATCGACCACGCCCGGGCAAAGGGACTGATCCCCGCCGGCATGGGCCCCCGAATTCTCAAGGCGGACACCGCAGCCGTTGCCGCCTGTGCCCTTGTGCAGCATATTTTCGGGGACATGTAAAAATTGCATTTTTTCCTGCACGAACCGGGGAAAGCACTTGACAAAACGGGGACCTTCTATTAGATTCTTAATTTTAGCAAGTGCCGAGGTAGCTCAGTCGGTAGAGCAGGTGACTGAAAATCCCCGTGTCGGTGGTTCAAATCCGCCCCTCGGCACCAATAACCAACAAAAAGGGGTTATGATCGAACATCATAACCCCTTTTTTACCTCACTTTTTTTCTACCCCTTACGTTCGGTGCTACCCGCTGCATCAGCAACCGCAGCTCAGGTCGGCAATCCGGTCCTCCACGTATTCAAGCCTTTCACTGTCATGGGTGATGTATTTCTCCCCGCGGATCTCTGCCCACTTTTTATAGTACCGATCGGACTGCCCGCTTGCAATGCGCTGCTCCAGGCTGTACCGTTCGGAACAATACTGCTTGCAGCGCCTGTTTTGGCCGCCATAATCCCCGTCAGGCCGCTCAAGGTCGCGATCAGGTCCGTTGTCATCAGGGCCATCGCCCTGGTCATTGTCATAATCGCCCGTGGAGTCCAATGCAGCGGTATCCGTATTTTCGTTGGCGTTATCCGCTCCACTGCCTGAAAGACGGATATATTCGGCGCCAAAACCGGCATCGGCTGCTGCATACGCGCCCCCGCCTTCGACAGCACTTGCATCAGCCCCCTCCTGGCCCCCTGCCTGCTGGTAATAAGCCCACGCGCCGCTGGCCGGCGCATTATCCGGATATCCGGTGCTGTTTGTTGGCGTCGCGGCCTGACCGGTGGATTGACGGGATGTCCGCGGTGCTGCCGCGTGGCTTTCGGAAGTTGCAGTCTAATGGCGCCGGCGCCGTTGAACAGCCTTCCCTGCAACGCTGCTTCGTGGTCGGCTGCGGACGCTGCGGGAAACGGCCTGATCGCTTCTTGCCGAACCTGCTCCCGCACCTGCCTGCAACAGGGTCACCCGCCGGCCTGCATCCGCATACAAGTCCGACGACACAACAGCGCCCCCGGTCCCCGGCGCACCATAGACGACCGCATAACTGTATCCCCGCAGCAGCATCCGCAATGCATCATCAAGGGGCTTATCCACGATATTCAGGGAAACGCTCCGGGGCAATTGCTTGCCCACCACGTAGATATTAACGTTGGCATTTCTGGAAATTTTTTCAAGCAGCACCATGAAAGAAATGTTGCGCTCCCTGATGGTGAGCCGGTTTTGATCACACTGAACAGCCCCACCGGGCAAAATTGTTCTGTTAATTTTTCATTAAAAAAGAAGCGGTCTCCTTACACTTCGTATAAACTCTCGATTCATGGGAATCTGGTCGGCAATTACACCGGCAGTACATTTCACCCAAAAAATCCAAACAATTTCTTAACAGGACATTTATCTTTTATTAACACCCCGCGGATAAACATTATGAATTTTCATATGATGAAACTACAGACAATCCGTCAGGTGAAAAATGGATGATGTAATCCACGGGGCGAAGCTATGCCCGGCCCCCGGTTGCACAAACGAAAACACCTAAAGGAGAAAGGCCTCCAATCATGTGGTCAACCCAAAAAAAGATGCCAGACAGCCGGGGCAAAAGGCTTGCCCAAATGTTTTTCGCACTGTTTGCCATCGCTGTTCTAACCAGTGGCTGTTCTTTGTTCCACGGCGATAAAACCCCTCTGGACAGCGCCGTCAAACCGCCGGCAGCAGGGGAAGCCTATCGCATCGGGCCGGATGACATTCTGATGATTTCCGTGTGGAAAGACCCCGACCTCACCCGGGAAGTGATCGTGCGGCCGGACGGGTATATCTCATTTCCCCTGGTGGGGGAGATCAAAGCCGGCGGCATGACCGTGGCCGCCCTCAAAGACGAACTGACCGGGAGAATCAGCGAATACATTCCCGAAGTCAATCTAACGGTCATGGTGACCCAGTTCAATAAGATCAAAATATATGTCATCGGCAAGGTCAACCGGCCCGGCGAGTTCAGGCCCGGCAAACACGTCAACGTGATGCAGGCCCTTTCCCTGGCCGGCGGACTCACCCCCTTTGCCGATAAAAACAACATCATCGTCCTTAGAACAATGGACGATAACCGGCAGATTCAAATCCCGTTCAACTACAAAAAGGTCAAAAAGGGAAAAGACCTGGCACAGAACATCATCCTGCACACCGGCGACGTGGTGGTGGTGCCCTGACATCCGTTTTTCCTTGAAGAGCAATCCTTTCATCTTTTAACACAACCAAAAAGGGTCATATATGGAAGACAACACACAACAAGCCACTAATAATTATTCTTTCGGGGATTACTGGACGATTTGCAAGCGACGGAAATATTGGCTTTTACTCCCTTTTGCGGGCGTTTTAATAATCAGCCTGATTATCGCCTTTACCCTTCCCCCCATTTACAAATCTACAACCACCATCCTGATTGAAGGGCAGCAGATTCCCAGCGATTATGTGCAATCCACGGTTACAGAATATGTGGAAAAACGCCTTCAGACCATTACCCAGCAGATCATGAGCCGATCGCGACTCCAGGAGATTATCGAACAGTTCAACCTTTATGAGAAAGAATTAAAAGAAGCGCCCAAAGAAGAAGTCATTCAAAACATGAGGGACGACATCAAACTTGACTCCATTACCGCAGACGTGATGGACAGACGAACCGGCCGCCCCACATTGGCGACCATTGCGTTTGTCCTTTCTTACGAGGGAAAGAACCCCGCTAAAGTTCAAAAAGTGGCAAATCGGCTTGCATCGCTTTACCTGGAAGAAAACCTGAAAACAAGAGAGGAGATGGCAGAAACCACCACCGACTTTCTTAAAAATGAACTACAGGCACTACGGCAGAATATCAACGACCAGGAAGATAAAATTGCCGAATTCAAAAAACAACATGCCCAGTCACTGCCGGACATGGAAGTGATGAATATCCGTGAAATCCAGAGATTGGAACGGGAACTGGAATATCTTGAACAGGATTTAAATTCAGCCAGAGATAGAAAAATAGAACTCGAGGGCCGGCTCAAGGGCATCGATCCTGACATGCCGGGCATCCAGGGTCCGGGCGGTAAATTCAGTGGCCCCAGGCAACAGCTCGAGTATCTTCAAACCCAGTACACGGAAATTAAAGCATCGCTTTCAGCAAAGCACCCGGACCTGATTAAAATAAAGAAATCCATTGATGCTCTAAGAGAGGTGGTCAACCTGAACGATGAACTCCGCCTGAAACAGAATCAATTGGAAAAGCTTCAAAAAGAACTCACTGTGGCCCAGAGCCAATACTCAGACAAACATCCAGATGTAAAAAACCTGAAACAATCCACTGATGTCATCCAGCAGGATATTGCCAAGCTCCAAAAAGAAAGCAGCGCCATTGACAAACAGCAGGCCATGCCCGAAAATCCGGCCTACATCAACATCATCACCAACATCGAGCAAATGGAAAACCAAATCGAAACGCTTCAGGCAAAGCGTAAAAAACTTCGCTCACGAATTGCCGAGTATGAAGATCGGCTGGCCATGACGCCCCGGATTGAAGCCCAATTCAATTCCTTAAACAGGGATTATCAAGACGCCCAAAGGCGCTACCAGGAAGTGTTCAGCAAATTAATGGCGGCCAAAACAGCCGAGTCACTTGAAAAAAGCCAGAAAGGCGAACGGTTTACCATCATTGATCCTGCCATGTTTCCCGAACAACCCGATAAGCCAAATCGACTTGCCATCATACTGGTGGGACTGTTTCTCAGCATCGGTACCGGTATCGGCAGTACTGCGATCAGAGAGACCGTCGACCAGGCCATTTGGTCTGAAAAAGTACTGGCCCAACATACCGATAACCGTATTCTTGCCTCTATTCCGCATATTACTACTGCCAAAGACCAAAGCCGGAAAAAACGAAAAACGATTATCGCGCTGGTTGTCGCGGGCATCATGGCAATTCTGTTTGTGTCAGCCGTTCACCTGTTCTATAAGCCCCTTGATGTCCTCTGGTACATGTTAATTCAATAAAAACAAGGTGATAAAAATGAATACATTTCCCGACAAAAACGGGCAGTCTTCCGCGTCGTCATCGGCACTGGCGCTGCCCATCCAATACAACCAGACCCGCATTGTGGACGTTTATCTCGATACCCTTCGTGAAAACCGTTTGGTGGCCTTTTTTGAAGCCGCACCCGCTGCGGAACAATACAAAATCCTGCGTACCCGGGTACTTCACCAGATGAAAGAGCAGGGACTGAACACCATCCTGGTGACCAGCCCGGGCCATGGCGAAGGCAAATCATTAACCGCGGCAAACCTTGCCGCCTGCCTGGCCATGGATGTCGCCCATACCGCACTTCTTGTGGATGCCGATCTGAACACCCCCTGTTTGCACAGATTATTTGGTGTCTCACAGGATTATGGATTGGCAGACTGCCTGATCAGCGATATGCCCATGGCCCGGATTTTGATTAACCCCGGCATCAGCCGCCTCACCCTGCTTCCCGGCAACACTGGCCTGCCGGACTCTGCTGAAATCATCGGTTCGCCCAAAATGACCGCACTGATCAACGAAATTAAACACCGTTACCAGGATCGCTTCATTATCTTTGACACACCGCCGGTTCTGGAGAAAGCCGACGCACTGATCCTCTCAAGACAGGTGGACAGCACGATCCTTGTTGTTGAACACGGCAAAACCACCAAGGAGCAACTAAAAAAAGCAACTGATCTGCTGAAAACCACCAACCTGCTCGGGATTGTCTACAATAAAAACATTAATCAATAACGCGTTCAATCTGATTGGAACCATCAATGGCTTTGAGGCGACGCAGAAAGTTGGCACCATCGAAGATTTCAGCCATCGGTTCTCTTGCTATATTCATCTGCATGGCACTGACGCCGAATGGTTTTGGTGGAGAATCCAGAATTATCCCGGATTTCACGCTTTCACAAACATACAATGACAATCTGACATTCAAAGCGCACAATCCAATAGATGATTATATTGTTATGGCAAGACCGCGCTTAACATGGGAGCACAAAACAGAAAAGACCCTTACCGTGTCATTCGCGGAATTCACCTGTCGTAACCATGCAGCAGAGAATGAACTCGACCGGACAGATCACCGATACAGACTGAGCCACCAGTGGTCAATAACGGAAAAATCGGGCGCCGCCATAATGGGTTTACTTCAGGAAGACAACACCATTGAGCAAGAATTTGAAGAACCGGATTTTATTTTTTACACCAGCGACCGTGATCTTTATCAAATCACCCCGAGCTTCTATTGGAATCTAACCGAAAGGACCCGTGCAGAGCTTGCCTGGAATTATATTGAAAGGAATTATGGAACAACGGCTTATTCGGATTATACGAATAAAAATGGCGGCCTGACAATCTCCCATCTGCTTGCCGACCGGGACACCGTCCTGATGTTCGAAAGCAATTACGCCCACCAGCATTATCCATCCTACGCCACCACCATTGATCAGTATCGGTTCCACCTGGGATTGACATATCCACTCAGTGAACGACTCCATTTAACCGCATGGAGCGGCGCCAGGTATACGGAGACGGATTATAAACAGTTCATCAGGGAATTCCTGGGTTATGGATTCCATATGGGGGTATTGCAGCCTGTTTTTCAAGAATGGCATGAAAGTAAAACCGAAAAAAACTGGGGCTACATCGGCCTCTTAAAACTCACACGCTCATATGAAAAAGGCGATATATCGCTGGAAATCCAACGGGACATCGACACATCAACCGCCCTTGGGCAGACGCTTCAAAAAGATACGATTGCCTGCCACAGCGATTATAAAATATTCCGCAAACTCAAGGCAAGGCTGCATGCCGAAATCACCACCAAGGAAACAGAAGCAGAAACAGACAACATAAAACAGACCATATACAAAATAATGCCATCCGTTCATTGGCAGCTGAATGAAGAATTACGGCTCGTCCTTTTGTATCATTACACAAAGATTAAGCAAAGTAGCCAGTTGGCTGATTTTAACCATACCACTGAAAGAAACAGGGTCATTCTCAGCATAACCTTTAATACAGAAACGCTTTTCTGATCCTCCTACATACACCAGGAATTACCAGAGTTATCCGCTCATATGAACAAAACCCTCACAAGAAAAAGCGCGCTGACAGGCGGGTTACAGTCTGTCGTTCAGACCCTGCTGATCTTTTTTACCATACCCGTTTTCATAAAGCTGCTCGGTCCTGAATCATACGGCATCTTTGGCCTTATCGCCACCGTCGGCAACCTGAATATTTTTACCAATCTTGGCTTGAGCATGACGCTCGTCAAGCACCTTTCCGAGCAGGGAAAGGGTAAGGAGTCTGATTATGATATTACTGTTTCGGTTCTGCTTCTGACCATTCTCCTGTTGTCCGTATGCGGTATACTGACAGCATTCAATAAACCCATTCTTCTGAACATGATGAGCATTCCACCGGCAAAATATATCGTTTCTAAATGGCTTTTTCTCAGTGTTATATGGGGCAACAGCCTGCTTGTACTGGGACAGTTGTTCAAAGCCATTCTTGATGCAAGCGGGAAAAACTATGTCGTCAACTATCTGCAGATGTTATACGGATTTCTCTACTGGGGATTTATCATCGCCGTCTTATTGCTTGGGGGCGATCTTCACGAAGTAGGCATAGCAATATTCAGCGCAGCATTGATGTGGTTTTTGTTAATGACCTATAATGCTTTGTCCACGTGGGGTATACCGGCAGTTGAAGGCCTGGCATCAGAATTCAGAAGAATCGCCGGAAAACAGTTGCATTATGGTGGAAAAATTTTTCTGGGCAGCCTCGCCTCATTCCTTCACATTCCTTTGCTGAAAATATTGATTGCAAATTTTATAGGCATCCAAGAGGTCGGGTATTTCCATATCGGGATAAGGGTCCGAAATCAATTATGGGGTATTGTTACAAGGATTGTATACCCCTTGCTGCCCTATATTGCGCAGATCAATGATCAAAAAAGAACAGGCAAAATAATCCAGGATGTCGAACAAAACCTTTTATATATAATATTTCCATTTATCATTCTTTTTTGTTTCACCATCAAGCCGTTTGTCAATCTCTGGATAGGAAGCGACACCCTGATTATTGCGCAGTCGGTGGGGGTTATCGTCAGTGCTTTTCTGATCGGCCGCACGATTCTTCCCTTTTACTATTATCTGATCTTAAAAGATCATCCGGAAAAAACCATTCTGCTGCATCTCGGCAATGCGGCGGTGACCATGCTATTGTTCGGGCTCACCTTAAACCTTGCAGGTTATTATGCCGCACTGATCGGTTGCACCGGGGGGGTTATGACATCTTTTTTCTTTTCATTGTATTTCCAGAATAAATATCTCAAACAACAAATGATCTCCTATGGAAATCTGGTAAAACTGCTCTTTGTCAGTGTTGTCAATGCCATCGCCTGTTACCTTATATATGTTTTCATACCCGGCGATCTGCTTAAGCTGATTGTGCTGCCGGTTGTGGTAATTTTTACTACATCATTTTTATACAGCAGGATGCATTTCTTTGCACCCGAAGATATCACCCGTTATTTCGGCCATACCAATATCATTTCAAAGTATTTGAACTTATTATTATGCCGGCGAAAAACGACAATGCCCCGGCAATAAAAACGGATTAAACAACAAACCTGGAAAAAAATATGCCCCGGCCGATTAAAAACCCTCGCGTTTTTTTTATCAGACGCACAATAAGCGCGCTTGCCCGACATCCTGTTCAATCGCTGAACGCATTCTATCATCCCATACGCGATATCATCAACTGCGGCGCACAACGCTCCGGCTCCACACTCCTTCATAACATCATACAGGAGATATTGTTCATTCATTACAGATCCAGCTATAACTTCTGCAAAAATGAACGTGATTACCTTTCATTACAAAAAAATTCAATGAATTACAATTTCATTAAAATTCACGCGTATTCCCCGGTAATCGCCAGAAGGGTTGCCGCCGGCAGAAGTATCGGATTTTTCACGCATCGGGATTTAAGGGATATCATGGCTTCCAAAATTCAGAAAGGCAGCATTGAAAGCGTGGAAGCGTTCATATCGTCAGGGCGTCTCCGCCGGCTGGTGAATACGGCGTTATTATACGCCAGCACAAACAACATGAATGTGTTTTCTTATGATCAAATCATGGATGATAAACAAAAGACAATCATTGAAGCGGCCTCTGTTTTGAAAATCAAATTAACGAATCAGGAAATCGACCATATTTCAGATAAGACCTCATTGACCAATACAAAAGCAAAACTGCAAAAAACAACATTTGAAAAGCACGGTAACAATTATGTTGATAAACAATCCGGCCTGCACAGCAACCATATCAACGACCCCGCCACCGGTAAGTGGAAATCGGTATTAAGCAGCCGGGAAGAAAAAATGATCATCAATGAAGCAAAAGATTATTTTATTTTTTTTGGGTATGATTGTTAAACCATTCCTGATGATATTTTTTTGCAAACACGATACCTCTCAATATGATTAAATTACTCGGATTCGGCTTTCTTCTGTATGCATGCTTCTGGTTTCTTTCACCGGTTTACCAGCTTATTCTTTCATTGGCGCTGACCGCCAATGCCTTTGATCTGGCGCCAAAAGTCATTTTTGGCAGGACAATCTGGGATTTCGGCATTGTCCTGCTGTTTACCACAGGGCTGAAAAGCGTCATTGTTAACAGGAATTTCTTTAAAAGCCGATTTTTCCATGAGAACATACTAATCCTTCTTTTTATTCAAGGACTTATTGTCCTGCTTTGGTCTATCGCCGTATATCAGTATCCCTTAATATTAACGCTCAAGGCATCCCGCTGGCTGCTGCTGGGGCTGCCTTCATATTTTATTTTCGTCAATGTGCTGAACAATTATGGCATTGATAAGGTCTGCAAATATTTATACCTCATATTCTTTGTGCTCCTTTTTCTGGTACTGATTCAATACTTTTTTAAAATTGACCTGTTAATGGGGTTAAGACGGGAATACAGGGAATCCCTCAGGTATGTACCGATTTTCATACTAATTTCAAGTGTTTTTGCGTGGTCCAACCTTTACAACATGATGACCGACAATAAGGTCAGTGTTCATGGCATCGTTTATGTTGTCTTCTATTTTACCGCTACGTTGCTCACCTTCACCCGGGGCAACTACATTGCCCACTTTCTCGTTTTTTTGTTTTTTCTTTTTATCACTTTTAAAAACAGAAAAATAAAATTCATCAAAACATTGGCCTTTACTAGCATCGGCTGTTTTTTTCTTGCAATCCTGTTATTTGCCGGAAAACTGGATTATATCATTGATCGCTCATTTTCAGCCATTGAAATCATATCCGGTCATCAGGCGGCACATGAAGATGACCAGGACACGTATACCGGCAGGATCGCACTTTTAGACAATCGGTTCAATGCCGTCCTCCAGAAAAATCCCGCTTTTGGTTACGGATTCATTCATGAAGCAGTCGCTTTGAAAAAGGGTTATAAGGAAATCCTGTCGTTTGATCCCATCAAAGGCCGCTATCTGCATCTGGCGGACAATGGATGGGCAACAATAGTGCTGAATACAGGAGTTCTGGGCGCATTAATCTATCTGGCCCTGTTTATCAGTGTATTCATCAGCTTCTTCCGACATAGAGCATTGGCCGGCCAGCTTCCGCTGCGCCTTGGTTTTTTCCTCGCATTTACACTTTACGTGATCACAAGTTTTATCAACACGGCATTTATTCATGATATTCAATTGCCCCTGTGGTTACTGGCCGGGTATACGTATACGACCTTAAACAAGCAGTACAGTTAGCCCGAATATTTCATGAAATTTTTTGATTAATATTATTTTAAATTATTATTTCAGTATATTATATTATTATTTACAGTCATTTCAAAAATACAAATTGTCATGCGGAATAACTGCAATTTTATATCAAAAAATTTCACCCTTCGGGCGAGTCACCTTGGACGCATCTGCTTTGTTGCAGGCCGCTCGCAGTAGATTGACTACAGCGTCGCAGCCTGCGCCTTGCAGCTGCGCCCAAATCGACTTGTGAAATATCCGGGTTAGGATGATTCCATGTTTCCTGATTTTCTTGTAATTGGCGGACAACGGTGCGGGACTGGCTGGTTGGAAACGTTTATGCGACGGCATCCCCGGATATGGCTTTCGCCGCGCAAAGAAGTGCACTATTTTGATCGCGATGATAAGCGAATGACACCATGGCCTCAGATACTGAACGTGTCTGATCGCAACCAGCGGCGCAATATCGCCAAGATGCTCAGTGTCATTAAAAAAATTGCCACCACCAGGGGAGATTACCACCCGGGCTGGTTTTTCAGGTACTACTTTTTCAGGCGTAACGATGACTGGTACGGGCGCTTGTTCCCGAAAATTAACGGCAGACTCACCGGGGACATGACACCCGCCTACTCCGTGCTGTCCCAGGAAAAGGTTGCGCATATTGCTTCCATAATGCCGGATGTTAAAATTCTCTTTACCCTGCGCAATCCAATTGACAGAAGCTGGTCCCATGCAAAAAAAGATTTTGTATATGGCAAAGCGGTCAAAAGCCTGGATACAATACCGAAAACAGCCTTCATGCAGCATTTCATAAGTGATTTGAATTATTTGAGAAGCAACTACGTTCGCACATTGCGCAACTGGGAATCCTGCTTTCCCAGCCGTCAAATACATTTGAACTTTTTTGATGACCTTTATAAGGACCCCGCCAATCATCTGAAAAAAATATTCGCCTTTCTTGAAATCGATGAAAACCCGGAATTGCCCGAGGAAATGCTGAAAACAGTTGTCAACTCATACAGCAACAGAAGAATCCCTGATGATCTGAAATACTTTTTGGCCAGACTCCATTTAGATCAAATGAAGAAACTCAGTGACCGGTTCGGCGGCTACCCCCGGCAATGGTACGAAGAAGCACAGGCGATCATTGACACCACTAACCAGAATATTTCATGAAATTTTTTGATTAATATTATTTTAAATTATTATTTCAGTATATTATATTATTATTTGTCGTCATTCCAAAAATACAAATTGTCATGCGGAATAACTGCAATTTTATATCAAAAAATTTCACCCTTCGGGCGAGTCACCTTGGACGCATCTGCTTTGTTGCAGGCCGCTCGCAGTAGATTGACTACAGCGTCGCAGCCCGCGCCTTGCAGCTGCGCCCAAATCGACTCGTGAAATATCCGGGCTGAACAATTCGATCCGGCAATGGAGAACCTGCTGGCAGCACAGGAGAAGCGCACCTGACGGGCTGATTATCACTATCTGCTTTATCCGATGAAAAAATTTCTCTTATTATCATCACAGCGATCCGCATCAACGTATGTAAGTCTCTGGCTGAACGGCCACCCTGCAATCGAAAGCCATAGTGAGGTGTTTTTACCCCATTACGGTGCGCCTGACGGATTCGCCAGATACTGTGACCGCCGTTTATACAGAAAAGTCTGTAAATGGCTCTTTCTGAACAGAGCCGCACAGTCTTTGCCCGTTAACTTTACTCCATACACAATTATTGAATCGTATCTTGTTTCTTTATTCCATGCCCCGCACCATTCCGGCCCATGGTCGGACATTCGGTCATGGAACGAACATATGCCGAGAAAACCGGGTTCTGATTGTATCGGCTTCAAGCTCATGTACAGCCAGCTCAAAACCTATCCGCAACTCATGAAATGGTTAATAAGAAACAAAGATGTCCGGATACTGCATCTCATCAGAACCAACCATTTAAAAACCTTTATATCAATTGTGCGTAAAGCGGAAACAAAGCTTGCCCATACAGACAGGCAAGTCAAAACCCGTCCTGTCCATATTAATCTTAAACAGCTATGGAAGTTCATCCAAAAACAGGAAGCCCGGGTGCAGTTTCATAGAGCGTTATTTTCCCGGCAATACCCATATTATGAATTTACCACGGAGGCTTTTTTTTCAAAGCGGAATACCATTGAGAATGACATCTTCCGTTTTCTGAATATTCCCGCTTGCAACATTCCGCAGCCGGGCCTGAAGCAGATCAGTTCGTCCCGTATTGAAAATGAGATTGCAAATTATCAGGATGTTATCAACTCCCTGGAACCGACAGAATACGCATATTTATTAACTGATTTTATCATCCGGTAAAGGGATGATGCATAACTGTCACAAGATGCCCATACGCTTGCACTTCTTTTTCATTCTCACACTGCTCTTATCCTCCCCGGTTATGACCAGACCGGCCATGGCAGGGAACTATATTGTAAACGGCAGTTTTGAGATCACCACCATTGGTGATGTGCCCGATGGCTGGGGGCAATACCTGGGGCCCAAGAAGATCCACGACTGGTTCGACTTGTGGAAACTGGATGACAATACAGCGTTTCACGGCAAAAAAAGCCTTTGCATCACCGCGCCAACAGCTGGCGACACGCTTGTGCAACTCCAGCGCAGCACCATGAAAAGAATGCTGAAACGCGCAAAGATCGCAAAACCAAAGAACGGCAGACCCCATACCCTGTCGCTGTATATGAAAGGCAACAGAAAATCGCCGCTGAAAATCGACGTCCGGATTTGTTTTCATGAAACATCATATGTCGTTCAGGTCGATGACCAGTGGAAAAGATATACCTTTACCCAGGAAGTTAAGCTAGACACAATGGAACTGGTAGACTTGGCTGTCATGCCCGAAGATCCCGGTGCAACAATCTGGATCGATGCGGTTCAGCTGGAAGAAGGCAAAAAGGCCACAACCTACAAGCCGTCGATCAATGAAAAAAGGCTTTACACAATCCCTGCGCCGGACACCCTCACCGAAATTCATGGTACCGTCAGAAAATACACAAAAAATTTTACATCAGATCGTCAGTTTCAGGTATTCCCCCGTTATTCTTTTTTTACAGATGAACCGCGCATCTTTTTCGATGTTCGCCTGCCTCAATACACGTCCCCGCAGGCGGACTGGCAGATTACGTTAACCCCGATACCGGCCTCACGACACAAGGCCGCGGAACAAAATGCGTTTTCATTTGCCTTGCCGGAAACGCCCTTATGGATCCCGGCATCCCGTTTCAGCAAGGGGCAATACAAGGTGACGGCTGAATTGAAAGATCAAAACGGCAACGTACGCGCCAAAACAGCAGCAGCCCTCTCCATACTGCCCGCAGCCAACAATCCGGTGAAAATTGACCATTCAAGGCGCTGTTTCCTTGTGGATGGAGCGCCTTTTTTCTTTTTCGCCGCCACGTTCGCCCGTGCCCATCTTTATGACCACCGCTGGGCTGAAATGCTAGATAAGGTCAGGGACCTGGGATACACCGTTGTTGTTCCCAGCTTCTGCCAGGCCGGCAACAACACCCGGGCATCCACGGAAAAAATCAGGCACTTTCTGGACATGGCCCACCAACGGGACCTGAAGGTGGTGATCTGGATAACGACAAACGCGATTTTATCCAAAGACAGCGGGTTCCAACGTATCCGTGACAGCAAACCGCAAATCATTCAGGAACATTACCGCCGGGAATACAGCCGCCTGCTTCCGGCGCTGAAATCACACCCCGCCTTACTTGGATGGTATATTTATGACGAACCGGACGGACAATTGATCAAAAAGGGCATAACCCATACCCTTGTGAATCACGCAAAGTCTCTAGATCCATACCATCCTGTGTATATCAACTATGCTTGGGCAATTGTCATTTCTCTCAAAAACAATCTGTCAGCGCCCGGCGATATCATGTCCTTGGACTTCTACCCCATACCGGATCGCAAAATGTCTGATCTGGCATGGCGCACGAAAGCCACCACCATCGCCGGCGAAAACCGCAAACCCACTATTTTTCTCCTTCAGTTCTTTTCAGATACCGGCAGGCACCCGACACCGCGGGAACTCAAGTGCATGGCATACCTTGCATCCCTGAACGGGGCCACCGGATTTCAAACATGGCCGATGATGCCCAACTCAAAAATCGTTTTAAATGCCATCTCCCCGGTCATCAAAGAAATGAAGAGGCTTCATCCGGTCCTGCAATCATCCCGGACACGGGCCATTCAATCCGGTTCGGAATGGGTCCAGGCCTCCGCACGATATGCCAATGGATCCTGGTACATCATTGCGGTGAACTTTCAACACACTGAGCAAGCCGCGCATTTTCAGCTGCCTGGGGATGTTTTGCCGGAAAAGCTGCAAAATAAAAAAATCAACGTTCTTTTTGAAAACAGATCCATCGATATTCACCAGGGGGTTATAGCCGATACGTTTTTGCCTTATGAACGCCATGTCTATTTAATTCAATAAAAGAGATCGAGAATGTTAGTGACAATCGTAACACCGTCTTACAATCAGGGGGGCTATATCGAAGACACCATCCAAAGTGTTATCAATCAAACCTATAACGACATTGAATATATAATTCTGGACGCCTGCTCATCTGACAATACCCGTAACATTCTGGAAAAATACAAAGACCATCCCCGTGTCAGTCGAATTATCATAGAAAAAGACAAAGGCCAGGCCGATGCCATTGATAAGGGATTTCGTCTGGGCAGGGGGGACATAATGGGCTGGATCAATTCCGATGACAAATTACACGAACGCATCGTTGAACGGTCGGTGCAGGCCTTTCGCACCAACCCGAAACTTGGTATGACATTTGGCGATATCGAATATTTCGATGATCACAACAATATATTATGGACCAAGAAAAGTATTGCCGGGTTTAACTTTGAATATCTTCTGAATAAGTGGTTTTACGTTAATCAGCAGGGGTCTTTTTACTCGCGGCAGGCACTGGAGGAAATCGGCTTTCTTGATACATCCCTGCATTACTGCATGGACCTGGATCTCTGGCTTAAAATCCTGTCAAAATATGAGGCGGCATATCTGGCCTGCATTGCGGCATCCTTTAGAAGACACGACGCATGCAAAACCGTGACAGGGGATTTCAAATTTCTACTGGAGATCAATAGAACCCTAGCCAGACACGGCGCCGGATTCCTGAGCCCCAATAAACGCCGCGTCTATTGGCGCATAATGAAAGTACTGGTTAAGAAAATCCTTCCCCATGAATATCGTTCACGTTCTAAGTTCATTTACCTTTGGCGGGATCGAACGACTGATTGTTGACCTGGCGCAGGTCAATCATGAGCGCAGAGATGCGTCGTTCTCCGTAATCATCATTAACCACGATTACCGCCCTGAACTGGTCCACAGCATCCGGCAATTGAACGTCAACCTCGTCCTACTTGACCGTCCTCCGGGAAACGCCGGAACGGTTCCGTTTTATGCACTCCGTCTCAGAAAAGCGATAAAGCAACTCAAGCCGGACATTCTTCATGTGCATAACAGGTTATCATTCTTCTTCACATGGTTAGCCGCACAAGGGCTTTCTGCCAAAAAGATATACACGCTTCATAATACCCGTTTGTATAACACCGGCATTCGGGACCTCATGATCAAAAATTTGGCGGTAAAGCAAGTTGATGCATTCATTGCCATCAGCCATGCCGTTAAAAACGATTTCTCTGATAATGAACATTTTAAAAGAAAAACAACCATCATCTATAACGGTATCAATCTTAAGAAATTCAAGCATGCGGCGGCTTTCCGCAACCCTCCCATACGCATGGTCTGCGTCGCCAAACTGGCGCATGCCCAGAAGGGGCAGGACCTGCTCATTCATGCAATCTCCCGGCTGAAATCCGACGGCTTTCCCATAGAATGCCTTTTTGTGGGGGAGGGGGTAAGCAGGAATCTTTTGCAGCAACTGATCAATGATCTTGCGTTGGAGGATTGTGTCCACCTTCTTGGCGGAAGCGATGATGTACCGGCGCTGCTTACTGCTTCTCATATATTTGTACTGCCGTCGAGATTTGAAGGACTGGGAATCGTCATCATGGAGGCAATGGCCGCCGGCCTGCCCATTGTTGCGTCAGCCACCGACGGTATTGTTGAACTGATAGAAGACGGCAAAACAGGATTGCTTTTCAGGCCATCGGACGTCCAGGACCTGGCCGATAAAATCAAAAAACTGATAAACGGGGGCCTCTTGAGAAAGCAACTCTCCCACAATGCGTTGGAAAAAGCCGAGGGCTATTCCATTGAAACCATGTACGCCAGATACCTGAACGTCTATGCTTCTGTCTGCTCTTCTCAAACCATTGCAAACATCGAATAAACAAGGAAAAAAAATGAAACTTTTTCAAAAACTCAAACAGGCAAACAAAGACCGTACCCCGAAAGTCCTGATCACCATCCTTCCCCTCTCCTGCCTGGGCGGGGTCAGCAATTACTATCGTGTTGTCAAACGGTATCTGGCCGATGTAAAAGAAATTCGCTTTTATGAGCACGGCGGCGGACGCTCCGGCATCGGCATTCTTGCTGCAATGATCACCGAGCCAATCCAGTTCTTGTCTGCGCTTGTCAGGAACAACTGCAAACTGGTCCATTTAAACCCGTCACTGCATTCACACGATGTTGTCCGAAACGGGGCGTATCTGCTTCTGGCAAAACTGATGGGCAAAAAAGTCATTGTTTTCTGGCGGGGATGGAACAACAGCATCGAGAGTCTGATTCACAAGCGTTTTAAAACCATTTTTAGTGCCGTGTTCAACCGGGCAGACCTGACCCTGGTACTGGCGACGGAATTCAAGAAAAAACTCGAGAGTCTCGGCATTGATCACAAAATCATGATCACATCCACCATTGTGGATACATCCCTTGCTTCTGAGCCCTCTCCTCCCGGCGACAGTCATAAACAACTCATGTTCATGTCCCGTCTGGTTAAAGAAAAAGGCCCGCTTGAAACCATTGACGCCTTCCGCCTCTTAAAAGATGACCATCCGGATTTGCGTCTTTCAGTTGCGGGAGACGGCCCTGAAAAAACTATGCTTGAAAAAAAATATGGCCATCTCGAGGGCCTTTGCTTTCATGGATACCTGAATGAAACAGACAAGTTTGACCTTATGGCCCGTTCTAACCTGTTTATATTCCCCACCCGATACGGTGAAGGTATGCCCAATTGCGTGCTGGAAGCCATGGCCGCGGGCCTGCCGGTTGTGACCCGGGCTGTTGGGGGCATTCGTGATTTTTTCCTGCCCGGTCGCCATGGACTGCTGGTTGATAACGGAGACCCCCGTGAGGTGGCAGACGCCGTCAACACCCTTTTAAAAGATGAAAACCTGAGAAAAAGTATATCGGACTTCAATCGGTCATATGCCATGAGCCATTTTTCTGCAACGATTGTCTCGGAATACTTGATTGATATTTATCGAGCGGTTTGCTATCAAACGCTTGATGAGATGCCGGATAAGTGGTTCATGGCTCATTGAGTCTTATCCTTGACACGTATTTTCCCGAGACATCATTATCCTTTGAAGATATGGAGATGCCGCACAATGAACACTTCCATATTGATTCGAAAATATCTGATGCGAGTCGGCAATATTATCAGAACCATCAGGATTGCATGGCTGCGCTTGGCGGGTGTAGGGATAGGTAAAAAATGCATGATCAGCATGGGAGCAAAAATTGACACGAGACGAGGTAACATCATTATTGGTGACAATAGTGTTATTACACACGGTTGTGTTCTCCTCTCCCATGACGGGGCAACCAAGCGAATGAACACGCATAAAACCGGAACAGGTACAATTCGAATCGGTGAAAATGTGTTTATCGGTGTCAATACCGTGGTCATGCCTGATGTAACAATTGGAGAAAACAGCATTGTTGGTGCAGGCTCCGTTGTTACAAAAAGTATTCCAGCGGGGTTTCTTTATGCCGGGAACCCGGCAAAAGAGATTAAAAAACTGGACCTGTCATAAGCAATCCATCCCCTCAACTGGTCGTTCACCCATACGACATTGCCTGGGCTACATCTGAATATTTAAAAATCGCCCGGTATCCCATATTGGTACCTATCCCGACCGTGGAGAGAGCGACCATTGATTCAGCCATGGCCTCTTCATCCCTTTTCCCTCCCCTGTTCCCCAGGCAGAACACTCAGGCGCTATGACAATGAATACCACCAAACGCTATCCCATTCTGAATATATGGGCGGATGACGTAACCATGGAAAGCGCCCTGGAAAAGGTCGTTGAATTCGTGGAGGGCGACAATCGCGTGCATACCATTTTTGCCGCCAATCCGGAAAAAAATTTTTCGGTTCCCGGAGACCCGATCCTGTATGAAAAATACAGAACCGCGGATCTGCTGCTGCCGGACGGTATCGGCATTGTTATGGCGGCCCGCCTTTTGTACAAAATACCGGCCAAACGGGTGCCGGGATGCGAATTCATGCAGGAGACCTGCCGGCTTGCCGCTGAAAAGGGATATCCGGTTTTTATATACGGGGCTGAGGAGACAGTGAATGCCAAAGCGGTTCAGACCCTTCAGGAGCGGTTTCCCGGTATTCAGATCGTGGGGCGGTCCAACGGGTATGTACCGGCAGAGGGCATGGACGACCTGATCGACCGCATTAATGCCTCGGGCGCTGCCATTCTCTTTCTGGCCCTGGGGTCTCCGCGGCAGGAACAGTGGCTGGCGCGCTATGGCAGCCGGCTGGAGCACGTTCGGTCCTGCCAGGGGATCGGCGGCACATTGGACGTAATTGCGGGGAATGTGAAACGGGCACCAGTGGTTTTCTGCAAAACGGGCCTGGAATGGTTCTACCGGCTCATCTCCGACCCCAAGCGACTGAAGCGGCAGCGCGTGCTGCCGGTATTTGCCTCCCAGGTCCTGCTGGAAAAAATGATGATTAAAATCCATCGATAAGGAAAAACGTGAAAGACTTATTTAACCACATACGGCCTGCCGGGTGGCTGCAAGCCGGTTTGAGCGTTCTGCTGATCGGTCTGCTGTATCATTCGACCCTGCAACGGTTGATATTCAAGGACTGGACGCGGCAGGATTTTGATTATTGTTATCTGATTCCCCTGGTGATTGTCTATCTGCTGTGGGAGGTCCGTCATGAATTCTTTGCCCGTGTGTCACGCCCAAGCCCCTGGGGTATGTTGCCGGTGGCCATGGGACTGCTGCTGTTCATCTTCGGTGAATTCGGCGGCGAATTCCTCATTCAATATCTTTCTTTGTTTCTGGTTGTATTCGGTCTCTGCTGGACGGCATTCGGATGGAAACGTTTTTCCGTTATTGCAATTCCCGTCAGCTTTATGGTAACGGCATTCCCGCCGCCCAGCTTCATCTATTCGCGAATCACGATTCACATGCAGTTGCTGTCTTCCAAAATATCCGCGGCATTGCTCCGGCTGATGGGTATTCCCGTGTACCAGAAAGGCAATGTCCTGGACCTGGGGGTTGAACAGCTCCAGGTGGTGGATGCCTGTTCGGGCCTGCGCTCTCTTATCCCAATGGCCATTGTGGCCCTGCTCCTGGCCTACCTTTATAAAAACAGATGGTGGAAACGCCTGGTCATACTGCTTTCCGCCATCCCCCTGGCAGTGGTGCTCAATGGTATTCGTATCGGCATTATTGGATACCTGATCAGCGAGGTGGATTCGTCCATGGGAGAAGGACCGATTCACGACCTTACCGGCTGGGGAATGTTTTTTGTGGGCACGGGGGTCATGTTCGGACTGACGCTGCTGATGACTAAATCTGAAACCGGCAGGCAGAGCGCTCCTCCCGGCAATGCGGTCAATGGCGGGGTTCGGGAGACCAATGCCGTAAAACAGCCCGACCGGTTTCTGCCGGTTCCACTGGCCGCGGCCTTTTTGATAATCCTCGCTGTTTCCGGTTTCACCCACATCCGCGGACAGGCGGGAATGATCATTCCCGAGGCAGGAAATTTTGCCACATTTCCGGAAACTATGGGGCAATGGTCCGGCTATCGCCAGAAAATGAGCCCCCGAGTGATCGAACGACTGGATCTCACCGATTATGTTCAGATCACTTACCGTAAGCCGTCAACCGCAGAAATCGATTTTTATGTGGCGTGGTATGCTTCCCAGCGCAAGGGGGAGTCCATTCATTCGCCGGAAACCTGCCTGCTGGGCGGTGGATGGCGGTTTCACGACAAGCAGGAAACAAAAATCAAGATTCCCGCTTATGAGAAGTCCCCGCTTCGGGTGACCCGTGTGATTCTCAAACAGGGAGAAGCACGGATGCTTGCTTACTTCTGGTTTCCATGCCGGGAACGCACCCTGGTCAACGCGTATGAACTGAAGCTCTATACCTTCTGGGACAACCTGACAAAACGCCGGACCGATGGCGCCCTTGTCAGGGTGATTACACCGGTGGGGACGGGAGAATCCCTTGATACAGCGGAAAACCGGATGGCCCGATTTCTTGGAAAGGCCTTGCCGGTACTGGATAAATACCTGCCGGGCAAATGACCAGCGGGCTGAAGACACTTAAAACGCAAGGAACAATGATCTTTATGAACGACACCCGAACAACAAACGTGGAGATGATGCTGGTGGCCGGGGCCAGGCCCAATTTCATGAAAATTGCGCCCATCTGGCGGGTGGCCTGCCAGAGCCGGAACATCGCCGCCCGGATTATTCACACGGGGCAGCATTATGACTATGCAATGTCGCAGTCTTTCTTTGATGACCTGGAGCTGCCGACGCCGGATGCGTTTCTCGAGGCAGGTTCGGGAAGCCACGCCGAACAGACCGGCAAAATCATGACCGCCTTTGAACAGCTCTGCACAAACCATCAACCCGACTGGATCATCGTGGTGGGCGATGTAAACTCCACCATGGCGTGCACCATTGTGGCCAAAAAACTGGGCATTCGTGTCGCCCATGTGGAGGCCGGGCTGCGCAGCCGGGATATGGCCATGCCGGAGGAGATCAACCGGATGCTCACCGATGCCATCTGCGACCGGTTTTTCGTTACCGAACAGAGCGGCGTGGACAATCTGCTTCAGGAAGGCAAAAACCCGGACCATATCCACTTTGTGGGCCATGTGATGATCGATAATCTTTTTCATCAGCTCGAGCGGCTGGAAACCATCGAGGCCTCCCGCCTTTCCGTACATGGTGTCAAGCGCAGGCTGGATCGTTATATTTTTGCAACCCTGCACCGTCCTGCCAACGTCGATACCAGGGAAGCACTGACGGGTATTATCCAGGCGTTTAACACCATTGCCCGGGATATCCCCATTGTTTTTCCGGTACACCCCAGAGCCCAAAAACAGATCGCGGCCTTCGGCCTGGAGCTCTCGGCCCATATTATCCAGCTCCCCCCGCTGGGTTTCCGGGAATCGCTGTACCTGTGGAAGGACGCGGCCCTGGTGATGACCGACTCCGGCGGACTTCAGGAAGAGACAACGGCCATTGGCGTCCCCTGCCTGACCCTGCGCTTTAACACGGAACGGCCCATCACCCTTGAAATGGGCACCAACAAATTGGTGGGCAACAGAAAAGAAGACATTCTCCGGGCTGCCGCAGCGGTCCTTGAACCCGGTGCAGGCAATCCATCCCCGGTGAACCGCCCGCCCCTGTGGGACGGCAGGGCAGCAGAGCGGATATGCGATATACTGGCGGATGCGGGTGGCGCATGAGTCGGGGAAAAGCCTTATCATCAGCGCCCGTAGTGATATTGCTGTTGTGGGCGCGGTGCTTTACAGCAACACGCTTCACAATCCGTTTGTTTTTGATGACAGGCCCAACATCCAGGAAAATGTCATGATCCGGGTGGACGGCCTGGGGCCTGGGCTTTGCGGCTGCTGTCAAAAAACTAAGCCGCGCGGCAGGTTTATGAAATGCTGCAGCAGATGGATGCGGCCATGACGGCGGAACTCAACAACCACCCCGGCCTTTGTGGCGGGATGGGTTGAAACAAACGGCTGAAAGCCGGGATACGGGTCTACAGACCCGTTAATGCTCCGTCTTGAAATTACCATCTTTCTCAGGTTCA
>JAXHVL010000020.1:0-4083 GCA_034189225.1 Thermodesulfobacteriota bacterium | reverse complement strand
CCGTGCCTTTCCGTGTATTCCGTGGTTAATCAAACGGCAGTCGATTACGATCACGAAAAGGTAGAAGTGGCGAAGCAATCTTTCGATCCCGCCATAATACGTTACTTCCTGCAAAAACACCGCGGCGGAGTTGGCAGCTTTTTACGAAGCCGTCAAAGCTCGCAAAGAATGAAAAGAGTAGTCTTGGCGATCTTGGCGGCTTGGCGAGAGAAAATTTGCGAAAATGGGATCTTTTTACGAAGCCACCAGGGATATACCATGAATACTTTTCACCATTATACAGAAGAGGCCGCACGGCTGGAGGCGGACATGGCCTACCGGGCGCTGGAAAAGGCTGACCGGGAAGCCGCGCGCAATCATTTCCATAATATATTGCTCCGGCTCATGGCAGGCGATGAAAAAGTCCGAAAAAGCCCGTTGCTGGTCACCGCCACACTGGAGCTCTCCAACCTGAATTTTATTCTCGGCAAGGGCTTCAAGGAGGCGATCCCCTTTCTCCAGGCCAGCCTTGAAGCAGCGGAATATCTGGGCGACCGTCGTTCCAGGGCCATGATCAAGCTCCACCTGGGCCGGTTGTATTATTTTTCAGATAAGCGGCAGGATGCCATGGCCGCCTTTGAGGCCGGAAAAGCCGAGGCCGAGCAACTGGGCGATGATGATATCATGGCCCAGTCATCAGAATTTATCGGCCTTTATTATCACATTCAGGGATTGTTCAAACAGGCCCTGTCCTATTTTGAGATGGCCGTGGAAAGCTTTGAGTCGGCAAAGGGACATGTGGCCACAAATCCCTCTGCACCCATCTGGCTCGGCTATTGCGCTGCCTACCTGGGACAGTATCATCGGGCCGTGGGGACGCTGGATTATTATCGAAGAATATCTATTGAACGGGGGGATCATGCCCTGGCCACCACCACCCGCGCCGTTCTGGGCATTGTTCTGCTTGAGCTGGGAAAGATCAAGGAAGCGGGGTTTCACCTGTTTGAAGCCATAACATACGCCGAGGAAACCAGAAACGCGCTGGCCATTTATTTTGCCCGCGGCGGCATCGCCTATTATTATTTTTTAGAGGGCGACATGGATGCGTGCCAGAAGTATCTTGATTTTGCCCTTCGGGGAGGGGAAAACGCAGGCTTGATCCGTCAATATGCGTCGCCGGCCTTTCTTGAAATGGGGTTTGAACTGTATAAGGCCGGCCGTTCCATATATCCGGACAGTGTCATACAGGAAGAAAGCGTCCGCATCATGCAGGAGCCCAACATACACCTGCGGGGCGTTCTGCTTCGGCTTCTGGCCATCCAGAAGATGGCGTCCGGGGGCGATATTCAGGGGGCAATAAAGGATCTGCAAGCCAGTATCGACAGTCTGGCTGTGGCCAATACACCTGTTCAGTTGGCCAAAACCCGGTTTGAATTAATCCGCATTCTTTTAAGGCAGGGCGATCGGCGCCAGGCGCGGAAACTTGCCCAACAGGCATGGAAAGAACTGGCCGGTTACGGGGGGCGGTTTTACCCCGATGACCTGCGTCCTCTTCTGCCGGCGGACAAGGAGACGGATGCGGATCAAGAGACGGGAGACGGGTTTCACACCCGGTTTATCGATATTATTCAGGAAATCATGCCGGAACCCGATCCGGAGGCCCTGCTCACCCGCCTTGTAAAATCCACAAACCGGTATTTCGGCGCCGAACGGGGCGCACTGTTCTGGTTCGGTGACGGGCTGCGGCAGAAGACGCCGGTCCTGCGTGCCGCCTGCAATCTCACGGAAACCGAGGTGTTCGGCGATGATTTCAGGTCCAACCTTGCACTGGTATTTGAGTCTCACCGGGAGAACCGTCTGAAAATGATCCGCGGCGACCGAAAAGTGAGCCGTCCCTATAAAAACAAGGCTGTGTTGTGCCTTCCGTTTGAAGTGGGCGGGGAGGCCAGGGGCGTGCTCTACCATGACAATTCCTATCTGCCCGACTGCTTCAACTTTCTTCAGGAACCCCAGTTGAACCGGCTGGTGCATACCCTTGGCAATTATATTGAACATGCCTGCGGCCTGAGCAGGGACCTGGAAAAACTGTCGGACCAGACCCTCGTAGCCTCAGAGCAGTCGGCAAGAACGGAAATCGTGGGCAACAGCTCGGCGTTGAACAAGATTTTTTCCCAGATCAATCAGGTCGCCGTCACGGACAGTACTATTGTGATTCTGGGCGAAACCGGCGTGGGCAAGGAGCTTATCGCCGGGCGGATTCACGATCAGAGCCACCGCAGGGACCGTCCCCTCGTGGTCATTGACCCGACCACCATTCCTGAAAATTTAATGGAAAGCGAGTTGTTCGGTCATGAAAAGGGGGCGTTTACCGGAGCCGACCGACAGCAGAAGGGCCGCATGGAAGTGGCTCACAAGGGAACGCTTTTCATTGACGAGGTGGGAGAAATCCCCCGGTCCGTTCAGGTGAAGCTGCTTCGGGCTATTCAGGAAAAGACCTTTATGCGCGTGGGAGGCACGCGGACAATTTTCAGTGACTTCCGTCTGATCGTGGCCACCAACCGGGACCTGGCGCAGGAAGTTGCCGCGGGGCGATTCCGGGAGGACCTTTATTACCGCCTGAATGTCATTCCCATCATCGTGCCCTCCCTTCGGGAACGAAAAAAGGATATTCTGCACCTGGCACGGTATTTTCTCAGGCGGTTTGCCATCCGGTACAACCGTCCCGAATTTTCGCTGGATGCCGAACAGGCAGCCGCGCTGCTTGATTATGCATGGCCGGGCAATATCCGGGAACTGAAAAACATTATCGAAAGAGGGGTACTGCTTTCAACCGAGGACCGGCTCACCCTTGATCTTCCCAACACAACCGGTGCGGCGCCGGGACATAGGAGTCCTTTTTCGGATATGCCCACCCTGGATGAAGTTCAACGCCGTTATATCACCCATGTGCTTGATGAAACCGGCGGCAGAATCGGTGGCCCGGAAGGTGCGGCCGCGATTCTCGGCATCAACCGGACCACGCTGTACAACCGGATGAAAAAGCTCGGCCTTCGGTGATGGCTTCGTAAAAAGTCCAATTTCTTTGTTGCGCTGCATCTCTCGTCATGTCACGTACGAGGTGTAGGGGCGAACCTTGTGTTCGCCCGATCAGAGGGCGAACACAAGGTTCGCCCCTACAGATCATTCCTCAAGAGTGATAGGACTGCGCCGTAACTTGAACTTTTTACTTTGCCATCCCGTTTGCGACTTTTTACGAGAGCATCTTCGGTGATCGCCATCTATTTCATGGACCCCCCGTGGGCGTTATGATACTGTAGTTGTGCAGCGGCTGATCTAAACCGGCTGCCCCGGCTTCGACATCATGAAATTTTCGGGCGGAAAGAGAATGAAAGACAGAAGTGTATTCAGGGAAACCTATCACAACTATCTTGACCGGCTCCGGGGGCTGGATCCGGCGGGGCTGGCAACGCCGCTGGGGGTTGAGATGGTGGACGGGGTGGCCGTTATACCGCTGCTGGGAGAATCGTTCCGGGTCTCCGGCGACGGCATAGCCGATGCGGCAGGGAAACGGCCTACGCTTGACGTGTGCGTTATTCTGGCCAATTACCTGCTGCGCTGCCCGGCGGAATCGCCCGCAGCGGACGACTGGGCCACTTATTACGGGCTGAAGGATGCCGGGCCTTTGGCTGTTTATTTCAAGCAGGATGTGGAACGGGCTATCGCGTCGGCGTTTGCCGGCCGGATTGATGCGCTGCAGGCGGCTGGCCGGGCCATTGATGGCCGGCCGGCGGAAACGGACGTGGCCTGTGATCTGGCGCTGTCGTTTTCGGCTTTGCCGAAAGTGCCGCTGATGCTGCTGTTCAATGACAGGGACGAGGAGTTTTCGGCCACGGTCACGGTTCTGTTCGAGCAACGGGCGGAAGCCTATCTGGATCCGGAGTGCCTGGCCATGCTGGGACGGCATTTGTTTGCCCGGCTGACGGCCTAGTGTCATGTCAATCGTCATGTGTCACTAAAATCCTGGTGGAAGGCTAAAGCCTTCCGCTACATGTGCATTCTTATGCCGCCATCGGCAAGTGTAGCGGAAGCCTTCAGGCTTCCAGG
>JAXHVL010000002.1:0-4759 GCA_034189225.1 Thermodesulfobacteriota bacterium | reverse complement strand
GGTGATTACCGTGGCCGGGGGGATTACCGTGGCCGGGGGGATTACCGTGGCCGGGGGGATTACCGTGGCCGGGGGGATTACCGTGGCCGGGGGGGTTACCGTGGCCGGGGGGGGTTACCGAAACCGGGGTATTTTCCACGGCCGATGTAGCGGAGGGCTTCAGCCCTCCATCCGGCTTGCCAGTAAAATTCCCCCTGTTTTCGGCACAATAAAACAAACCTGTTTTACTCTCCAAAAGTTTCCCAACACTTGCAAACCATTGACTATTTTTTATAATAAAACAATTTGATCAAAACACAAAAGGAGGCGGACATGCGGTTTTTTCCCATTATAATAGTGGCCTTCCTGGTTTTTCCATTGACGGGCCTGCCGGCTGCGGCCAGTGACACCTGCGATCTTGCCGTGGATATCTCTGAAAAGGCCCGCGAGACATTTGAAACCGATCAACAGCGGGGTGTGCAGCTGTTTACAAAGGCGGAAAAACTCTGCGACGACCCGGTGTATGACTACAACCTGGCCATGGCCTACTGGCGGTTCGGCGCCCATGCCGAAGCCATTGACCGGCTCGCTTCGGCAGTGTCAGAAAAGTCTGAGCCCCTGTGGGAAAACAACCTGGCCCAGATGCTCCTGGACACCAACCAAGACCCGGGTCGGGCACTGTCTCTGGCCCGATCGGCCGTCAGGACTGCGCCCGATGTCCCAGCCTTTGCCGCCACCCTGGCCGCCGCCCATCTGGCCAACAATCACCATGCCGACGCCCTGGACCAGATTCACAGGGCCGGCCGTAAATGGGCAGACAACCGTCAGATCGCAAAACAGGAGAAGGCCATTGCCAATGCCTGTCTGATCCGGTACCTGGAGATGATCAAGGCCGGCCAGGTCAAATCGGGCCTGGCGGGGCTATCTGACGGCGCAGGCCAATACCCGGCCATTGCCCGGGCCTACAGCCTCGGCCTGGCCAACCAGGGCGAGGTGGACCAGGCCCTGGCCGCGGCCCGTAAAGCCGAATCCCGTTTCCCGAGGGATGCCGCTGCAAACGGGCTGTTTGATCAGGTCATGAAACAGGCCGCCAAAAATCTGTATGAGGCCTTTAAGTTCGGTAAGCCCGCCGTGGCGGTCAGCCGTGCCAAGGCCTTTGCCGAGCAATGGCCCGATTCAACAATCGCCAAAACCACCTATGATGAACTGTTTGAGGCCTACCTGGCCGATACTGCCAGCATCGAGGTGCCGGACGCCGTTGCGGACCGGACGTCAGCCGGGCAGGGGAACACAGACGCGGACAACCTCATGGCCGACCTGTTTGACAGCCGCTCCACGGACCAGAACCTCTCTTTGGTGGCGGATGTGGACAAACACATTCCGGCAGGCCGGACGCAACGCCCCTGGGCCGTGGTCGTGGTGATCGGCAATCAGCGTTATGTCCGGGCCGGTAAAGGTATTAATGATGTGCGCTATGCCGAGCGGGATGCCGCGATCATGAAAAAATACCTCACTCAAGCCATGGGATACAATCCCGACAACATCATCACCCGGCTGAACACTACCAGCGGGGATTTGCGGGAGATATTCGGCACCGCCGCCAACCGAAAGGGTGCCCTGGCCCGGTATGTACGGTCAGACACCGCCGACCTGTTCGTCTATTATTCGGGTCATGGCGCGCCCGGCCCGGACGGCAAAAGTGCCTATCTCGTGCCTGTTGATGCCAGCCCCGATTTTATCGCCAACAATGGCTATTCCCTGAACCTGTTTTATGAAAACATCGACCGTCTGGGGGTGAAAAACACCACCGTGGTGCTGGAGTCCTGTTTTTCCGGCGATTCCGCGGCCGGCGCCCTGTTTGATAACATCAGCCCGGTGATGGTCAAAAATGTCAAGCCTGTGCCGGCAACCGTTAATGCCGCCGTTTTCTGCAGCGCCGGTAAGGACCAGGTGGCCACCTGGCATCCGGACAACCGCCACGGGCTGTTTACATACTTTTTCTTGAAGGGCCTGTCCGGCAGCGCGGATAATGACGGCAACAAAACCGTTACCATCGGCGAGATGGCCGGTTATCTGAAAAAAGAGGTGCCCTACTGGGCCGGCCGCCTGTCCAACCGCACCCAGACCCCGCTGGTCAGGGGTGATTCCGACAGGGAAATGGTGACGTTGAAATAATGGGAAATTGAGAATAACGGAAGAGGGGCAGATTTTATGTGGAAACCTGAAGGTTTCCGCTACATGGGCCGGGGCAATTACCAGGGCCGGGGCAATTACCGGGGCCGGGGTGTTCACCGAAGCCGGGGCGTTTTTGGGGACCGGATCATTTACCGAAACCGGGGCGTTTCCCTCCGCCGGTGTAGCGGAGGCCTTCAGGCCTCCACATAGTAATAAGATACGGGATTTGCCCGTGGGCAAACCAAAGCCGTGAGTGTATGAAAAAATTCAGAGAGGTTTCATGAAACAATTGCGCATATGGATTGTCATCATTCTGCTGCTCGCCTCCTGGCGCCCGCCTGCCGTGTATGCGGAACCGAACCGGAAGGTCACCAATGTCACCGGCCAGGGGGCCTGCATCATCGACCGCATTACCGCGGAACAGGCCAAACAAATCGCCCTTCGCCGGGCCCGGGCCGCGGCCATTGAAAAGGCCGCCGGCGTCACTGTCCAGGCCGCCACGGTGGTAAAGAACAGTACCACCGCCGTGGATTTTATCAAAAGCTACGCCCGCGGGTATATTGTCAGGGAGACCCTGCAATGGGCGCCCCTTGGCCAGTATCAGGAGACGCCGGACAGTGCGCCCATTCCCGAATACCGGGTTGCCATTACGGCCGATGTGGTGGTGCCGGAAAAAACAGCCAGCTACGGCCTGACGGCCGAACTGAACCGCACCTTTTTTCAGCAGGGCGAGGATCTGGCCGTCAATGTGTCCGCCAACAAGCCCGTTGCCGTGGCCCTTTTCAATATTATGGCCGACGACCGGGTGACCATGATTTACCCCACGCGCCAGAGCGGCATCAGGACCGCCGGTCCGCACCAGACCGTGTATCCGCCCCCGGACAGCGGGGCTGTCTGGGAAATGGCCGTGCTGCCCGGTCACGACCAGAACGCGGAGGCCATTTTCGTGGCAGCGGCCTTGCCGGACACCGTGGATTTTTTTCAATACTTTACGCCCCTTACGACCATGGCCATTACACAATTTTTTGCCCGGTATTCACAGTTTACCGACCAGTGCCAGGATGTACTGTTGCCCTATGTGGTGCATAAAAAAGAAGCAGAATGATCAGATTTAAGGAAGATGGGTTAATTTTTATGTGGAAACCTGAAGGTTTCCGCTACATGAGCCGTGGTAGTTACCGGGGACGGGGTGTTTAACGAAGACGGGGCATTCCCCTCTGCCGATGTAGCGGAGGCCTTCAGGCCTCCATGCATCTGTATAACCGATGTAGCGGAGGGCTTCAGCCCTCCACACAAATACTGCATGGATAAAACAAGACAAAAGGACAAGCCCTCTATGAAGAAACGGATAATGGCAATAATGGTTGTTGTGGCGGTGGCCTTGGGGCTTTTGGCGGGATCGGCCCAGGCCTGGATGGTGGACGAATTTATTCCATTGAAAAAGGACGGCACCCCGGCCCGTCTTTCCGGCGGTGGCCGGTCGTTTACCAACGATCTTGGCATGGAATTTGTCTGGATTGCGCCGGGCACCTTTATGATGGGCAGCCCGGAAAATGAAAAAGGCCGGGATAGTGACGAGAAACAGCACAAGGTCACCCTGACAAAAGGCTTTTACATGCAGACCACGGAGGTGACGATTGGTCAGTATCGGACCTTTTTAAAGGCGACCCACAAGGAAGACGGCGTTGACTGGGATGATGACGACGATTGCCCTTTGAATAATGATGGTAATTACAGTTTGAGTGGCAATAAATTCGGTAAAGACAACGCTCAGCCCATGGTTGAAGTAAGCTGGCATGGGGCCAAAGCGTTTGCAGAATGGTTATCGAAAAAGACCGGCAAAACCTTTCGCCTGCCCACGGAAGCCGAATGGGAGTATGCCTGCCGGGCAGGGAGCACCACGGCGTTTTGTTTTGGGGAGCGTGATTCCGGCCTTGACAATTATGCCTGGTATCGTAATAATGCTGAAGGCAGGACCCATCCGGTTGCACAGAAACAGCCCAATGCCTGGGGCCTGTATGACATGCATGGCAATGTGTGGGAGTGGTGTTCGGACTGGTACGGCGATTATCCATCAGGCAATGTTACGGACCCTGAAGGGCCTTCTTCCGACTCGTACCGCGTGTATCGCGGCGGCAGTTGGGACGGCGCCGCCCAGTACTGCCGATCGGCGTATCGTGGCAGGATCGTACCGGGCGCCCGGGACTACGACCTGGGCTTTCGCCTCGTGTGCCCCTCAGGCCGGTAGGGGGACGTTCATCCCGAAGGCCGCAAGGGCCGTTGGCGGAGCCAGGCCCGCGGCCGAGGAGATGAACGGAGCCAGGTGTTTTTCAGAAGGAATAAGGCCTATTTTTATGTGGAAGCCTGAAGGCTTCCGCTACATGGGTCTTGGCGTTTATCGAAGCCGGGGCATGTTTCTTTGGGTCCTTTTCTTTGCGCCAAAGAAAAGGACACGGTTTGTTGGGAAATTGAAAAACGGCATTATTGACGGCTTCGTAAAAAGTCCAATATCTGCGTTGCGATGCATCTCTCGTCATGTCACGTACGCCTAAGTACGCTCCATTCCTCGAGATACATCGGCGCCTTGATCTTGAACTTTTTACTT
>JAXHVL010000193.1:0-6200 GCA_034189225.1 Thermodesulfobacteriota bacterium | reverse complement strand
TTGAAATGGGCGCGGGAGCAGGAGACTCTGCGGATCGTGGACGACCAGATCAGCAGCCCCACCTGGGCGCGCACCCTCGCCGAAGCCACCGCACAGGTGATTGCCCAGGGGCGGGGGGAGCCGGTTGAGTATATTCGGGAGAAGCGCGGGCTGTACCACCTGGCCGGCGGCGGCTCCTGCAGCCGGTATGAATGGGCAAAAGCGATTTTGGAGATGGATCCGCATAAGGAAGAGCAGGTGGTGAAAAGCGTAATAAGGGATCAAAGTAAATCATTCCCTACTCCGGCCAAAAGACCCCTTTACTCTTACATGGGTTGTGTAAAATTAAGAGAAAATATTCATCTTATGAATCATTATTGGTTTGAATGTTTACAAATATCAATGAATAAGCATGAATTATGATTTTTCAATCCCCTTTTACTAAATTCCTATGATATTTACATAATCATATTATTGTTTTTACCTAATTCATGACAAAGGAATTTTGCTGTCAATTAATTCGATTTTCTTTCTTATTGATTAATGTATGTTTTGCAAAGAATATAAATTATTCATGAAGTTACCATTTACGAATTAATTGTTCTACCCTACATCCTAAATGGAACTAGGGTAAAGAATAGCAAAAATACTTTTTCAACTCAGAGAAATCACTGATGGATAGAAACGTAAAAAACAACCGAGAAATGGCAAGAATTTTTACTTAGGGTTAGTTAAGGTAATTTAATAGTAGAATTTTTATAAGTTAATTCTCAAGGTTCTGGCGTGTAATTATTACAAACTTATGAACCAGGAAATTAATCGAAATATCAAAGAATTCTTTTTTTGCTTGCCAATATTTTTGGAATGGGTGGTTGGTACTAGTGAAGTGAAATTCTTTTCCTTTTGGTAAATAATCTACTCTGTTTTGGTTACCGTATGTCTTACATACGATGCCTTTTGTAAGCAGGGAAATTTCAGTTCATTATCATCACTTCTTTAATAGCTAGATTCGAGTATCAAGTGCAACAGTGACTTTTTAAGAATACCATAGGCTGTTCAAATGCTAGACATTTTCTTGGCCGATAATTCAATTGGTTTTCAACGTATCTGAGATCAGCATCAGTCAGATTATTGAAGTCTGTTTTCTTTGGAAAATACTGGCGGATCAACTTGTTTGATTTTATTTCTTCATGATCTTCATGCGCTTCATGGTCAAAAAATCAGACTTTTTACGAGTGCATCTTCTTTGGGCGAGCAAAGAAAAGTATGAAAGAAAAATAGATCATTCAGCACAATTAGCGGTAAAAAACCAAACCTCGCGCAAGTTGCTTACTGCAAAAACACCGCAAAGCGGGGTAAGCCGCTTTTTACGAAGCCGTCACGAATTGTCCCGCAAAAAAAACCCGGATGGCCGAAGGGCATCCGGGTTTTTATGCAAGAGATTCGAACGGTACAGGTCACATCAGATAGCGTCTTTCCCGCTTTCGCTGGTACGGACCCGAACGGCCTGCTCCACGGGAAGGATGAAAATTTTGCCGTCCCCGAGCTTGCCGGTTTTACCGGCGTCACAAATGGCCTGGATGACTTTTTCCGTCATGTCGGCCTGAACCACCAGTTCGATTTTTATCTTCGGGATGAAGTCAACCTGATATTCGGCGCCGCGGTAAATCTCGGTATGGCCCTTCTGGCGGCCGTATCCCTTGACCTCCGCCACGGTCATGCCAGTGATGCCGATCTCGTTCAGCGCTTCCTTGACGTCGTCAAGCTTGAACGGCTTGATAATGGCTTCGATTTTTTTCATGGTGAATCTCCTTGTGGTTATTTATTAAAGCGGCAATCAGTCCAGTTCAAAGGCCCGTTCGCCGTGAATGGCGTTGTCCAGTCCCATGATCTCATCATCACGGCTGACCCGCAGGCCGTTGGTGAGCAATTTGGTGGTGTAAATTATAATGATTGTTCCCACTGCCGTAAAGACTATTGTGGCGATTATGGAGATAATCTGAACAATGACCTGTTTGGGATTTCCGTAAAACAGGCCGGCGGCACCCTCGGTGATGGCCGGGTTGGCGAAGAGGCCCGTGGCTATGGCGCCCCATATGCCGCAGATGCCGTGCACGCCAAAGGCATCCAGGGAGTCATCGTATCCGATTTTATGTTTGACGACCGCTACGCTGTAAAAGCCCAGCAGCCCGGCTGCCAGGCCGATGATCAGGGAGGCGGGCAGACTGACGAACCCGGCAGCCGGGGTGATTGCCACCAGTCCCGCCACCACGCCCGAGGCCAGGCCCAGAACCGTTGGTTTTTTGCTGACCATCCATTCTGCGAACATCCAGGCCAGTGCCGCGGTTGCAGCGGATGTGTTGGTGACCAGAAAGGCGGAGCCGGCAATGCCATCGGCTGCCAGGGCGGAGCCGGCATTGAATCCGAACCACCCGAACCAGAGCATGGCCGCCCCAAGGGCCGTAAGCGTGATGCTGGAGGGAAACATGGCTTCCTTGCCGTATCCTTCCCGTTTTCCCAGGACCAGGGCCAGTACCAGGCCGGCAATGCCGGCATTGATGTGCACTACGTTGCCCCCGGCAAAGTCCAGTGCCCCCATTTCTCCCATCCAGCCGCCGCCCCACACCCAGTGGGCGATGGGACAGTAGACAAGGGTGAGCCAGAGCAGGGAAAAAATCAGCCAGGAGGAAAATTTCATACGGTCCACAATCGATCCCAGCACCAGTGCCACGGTGATGCCGGCAAAGGTGAGCTGAAATAGCACAAAAATGGATGTGGGGATAGTGCCCGAAAGGCTGTCAGTGGTGATACCCTTTAAAAACAGAAAGTCCAGGCCGCCGATCAGGCCGCTTTTGTCCGGCCCAAAGGCCAGGGTGTATCCCCAGGACACCCAGACCAGGCTGGCCAGGCAATAGGCCGCAAAGGTCATGGCATAGGTGTTCAATAAATTCTTGTGCCGGGACATGCCCCCGTAAAAGAGCGCCAGACCGGCCGGTGTCATCATCATGACGAGAGCGGTGGCGACGATGATCCATGCCGTATCTCCGGTGTCCAGGCCGTCGCCGGCAAAAGCGGTGGACAGGGGCAGCAGGATGCCGATGAGTGTGTAGATGAGATGTTTGATCTTCATTGTTTTCTCCTTTGGTTGTCACGTTGTCAGAAGTTTTATTGCAGTCCAGAAAACCTGGTCCTTTGGGCCAGGTCAGCAATAGCAGGCTATGCCGGTAAGGACCAAAGCACGAAATTCGAAAATGGAAATTCGAAACAAATCCGAATATTAAATTTTCCAATGACCAAAACAGATACCGGAGTGTTTCGGGGCATCAATGCGATGCATTTATCTTCGTGACCTTCGTGTCTGCGGTAAAAAAATTATGGTTCATTCGGCGCCTGCCCTAACACGCTTTCGATCCGGGTCCGGACCTGATCCAGCAGGTCTTCATCATTAATCTTCAGCCCTTCCGTATCCCTCACATAAAACACATCCACCACCTGATCAATTTTTGTGGCGATCTTGGCCAGTTTCACATCCAGGTGGTGCCGGAACAGCACATCGGTGATGTCGAACAACAGGCCGGACCGGTCGTAGGCGATCACCTCGATAAGGGTAAAAAAACTGGATGCGTCATTGTCGATGGTGATGCGGTGCGGTCGTGTGGCATAGGGGCTGCGTCGCAAACGACCACCGGTGTTTTTTTTCAGTGCGCGGGTAATATCCAGTTCATCCGCCAGCGCCGCCCGCAGATCCTCGCCCGTTCGGGTCCACCGCTGGTCTTCATAAATAAGGTCGGCCGGCGGACTGACTACAAAAACATCCAGGGCCGTGTTGTTTTTCCATGTGAATATTTCTGCCTCCAGAATGTTCAGGCCGTTAAGTGCCAGCACACCCGCTATTTTTGAAAAAAGCCCGGTCCGATCCGGGGCGCAGATGGTGACGGTCCGGGTTTGCGAGCCCGGATTCTGATTGATTTCCCAGACAAATGCATCGGTGCTCAAGCGGCGGTAAAGGTGCATATGCGCCAGGATCGCATCATCCGTTGTGTATAGCAGGTAGCGTGGTGAAAGAATTTCCAGATGCGTTGCCAGAACGGTTCTTTCCCGGTCGTCAGAAGTGGCTGCCAGCAAGGCCTGCTTTTTGTTTTTCATTGCCTCAACCGCCTCGGTGGTTGCCAGTTCGCCTTTTTCAAGGATCTTTAGCACTTTGAAGAACAGGTCCCGCAAGAGCTCGGCTGTCCAGTCGTTCCAGGCCTTGGGGCCCGTGGCCATGGAGTCGGCCAACGTCAGGAGATAAAGCATCTTCAGGTATTTTTCGTTTTTTACTCGCCGTGCACAGTAGATGGCGGTCTCTTCGTCGTTCAGATCCCTGCGTGTGGCGGTTTTTACAAGAAACAGGTGTTCTTTTACCAAAAATCTCACAACGTCGGTCTTATCTTCGGTATACCCGAACTCGGACAGTATACGCTCGGCGATCCTGGCCCCGCTGTCTGCGTGGCCTGGACCGGCCTCGCCCTTACCGATATCGTGCAGCAGGGCCGCCCAGAGCAGCAGGTTTCTTTGTTTGCCAATTTCTTTGAAGAGCTTATGGGCCAGGACATCGGCATTTTCCCTGGCCGCGAAATTTTTCAGGGTTTTTACGGTTCTCAGGCAATGCCGGTCAATGGGATAGAGGTGATACCCGTCGTATTGAATCCGGTCGGTGATGGTTTTCAGCTTCGGGATAAAACGTTCCAAAAAGCCGGTGTTCAGCATTTCATTGAGCACATTGTAAGTCGGCGTGGGGGTAATGAGAATCCGTTCAAATATCCGGACATTGCCAGGGTCCTGGCGAAATGATTTGTTGACCAGATAAGTGAATTCTTTTACCAGACGGCGGGCTTCTGCGCTGAGCGGGAGTTTCAGCCGGGCGCTTTCTTCAAATATTCTGATCAGCAGAACCGGCGTGTTTAGAATATGCTCCGGTGAAACAAATCCCACCAGATTTCGTTCCACCCGCAGTCCGGGCACATCGGTTTCACGGATGACGGGCCTGCGGGAAATGGAAAAGGTGCGCCGGGACACACCCATTTCCAGCAGTACGGCCATGTTGGTCTGTTTGATATATTCCATTTCCGCGTGGAGTTTGCCCAGAAAGCGTTCCACCGGCAGCTGACCCCTGGCAGCCTTGAATCCTAGGGATTCGGCGATTTTGACCTGGTGCTCGAAATACAGCTGATCATATTTGCGCCCCGTCAAAAGATGGAGATGGTTGCGGGTTTTCCAGACAAACCACAAAGACTGTTCAAGGCGCTGGTATTCATCATGAGAGAGGATGCCGAAATATTCAAGATCCCGCGGCTGCATCATCTTATGTTCAATCCGCGCCAGCCAGAGAATGGTGTGGTAATCCCGCAGTCCGCCCCTGCCTTCCTTGAGGTTGGGCTCCAGCAGGTAGCTGGAATCGCCGAATCGCTCGTGGCGATCCTGGTTGCGCCTGACAAGTTCTTTAATGGTATTTTGAGCCCGTTTGCCGGTTAAATATTTATCCAGCCGATCCCGCAGGTCTCCGTAAAGAGTGGACATGCCGCACAGAAACCGGGCGTCGAGCAGAGCGGTGAGCACGTCCGTCTTATCAGCGGCCAGGGCGATGCACTCTTTTATGCTTCGGGTGGCATGGCCCACTTCAAACCCCAGGTCCCACAGGGGATACAGCATTTCCCGGATAAGGGCCTCGGATTCGGCAGGTACCTGTTTTTGAAAAAGCACCAGAATATCGACATCTGAATGAATGCACTGCTCCTGCCGGCCGTATCCCCCCAGCGCAATCATGGCATATGGCTTTTTGTGGAATTGCATTTTCGGACCGACCATACTTTTTTCAAAACTGTCGGTAAAGTATTGATCCAGACAGCTGGTGTGGCGGGACAGAAACGGTTTGATCCGCCCCTTTTCCATGAACACCTCGATGGCACGATCCCGTTCATGACGAAGCCGTTTCATGGCAGGGGGGGCTTCTTTTATCGCGTTTTCCGGTTTGTGGGGGGTTGCTGGGGTCATGATTCATTCCATTTTATTCAGTGCCCATCCATAAATTGCTATTTTGCCCGATTTCTGCGTCAGGCGAAAATTTTAATCCTCAAAATACGCAAAGTATTCCTCCGGTTAAAATTTTCGCCTTCCTTGAACTCGACCAAAATATCTAATTTCTGGACGAACACTATTTATGATTCAGCAATGTATGTGCC
>JAXHVL010000192.1:0-35268 GCA_034189225.1 Thermodesulfobacteriota bacterium | reverse complement strand
ATGCCACCATGGTTTTTATGGTCTCAATCTTCTGCTTTAATTCCGGTGTAACGGATTGGCCGGTCAAAACCGTTTCCATGGTTTCTTTTATGGTCTGCCGCACCGCTTCTTTTGATAAGGCCGCCCCAAATACGGATGTGGAAAAAATAAAGAAAACAAGATGGGAAAGAACCACAATTGCCAGAGTAAACTTTCTGTTTCGTCCATAAGATACGCGATTCATGTGCAACCCCCTTTTACTGACATGATTAAAATTGACGACTTTGTAGAAAAAGTCCAATAGCAGCAAAGCGCTGCATCCCTCGTCACTGCGGCGTACGTCAAGTACGCCTCATTCCTCGAGAGTAAGATTGACACGGCGCATCTTGAACTTTTTACTTTGCCGTCCCAAATTTGACTTCCAAGGAACTTCATTTGTCAATTTATTGTAACCATATCATTTCATATGATTTTTCAGCTAATTGCCATGCCTGTCAGCTTGGTGAAGAAAACCGAACAGCAACACGTACCCAGCCCTTGCAGCGCAGACGAGCAGGGGCGGTTTTTCCTGTCTGCGTGCGACGCACAGGCAGGAATGAACCACGAAGCTCACGAAGAACACGAAGGGTGAGTTCAAGAATCACGTGCCTTCGTGTTTCGAATTTAATATTGAGTACCATTTTGAACCTGAGAAAGATGGTAATTTCAAGACGGAGCATTAACGGGTCTGTAGACGCGTATCCCGGCTTTCAGCCGTTTTTTTCAACCCATCCCGCCACAAAGGCCGGGGTGGTTGTTGAGTTTCTGCAAAAACGCCGCGCGTGGCGCTGGGCGCTTCCAAGGAACTCGATCCGAAATCGAAATCGGTATCGAAATCGATAAGTTATGATTCGATTGCGATTTCGAAGCCATGGCGAGCGTTACTTACTGCAAAAACGCCGCGGCGGGGTTGGAAGCTCTTTACGAGATTGTTAAAGTTGATGAAACCGATAAAGACCGGTTCCAACCTATTGACCACAAAAAGCTATAATGAAGTGCCGATGTATATCGTCAGTGAAGGATAAGATTTTGCTTTTATGAACATCAACTGTAGCAAAGGCTTGGTTTGTGTGTCAATAAAATAATTTTGTGGCCACTACATGTTGACGGATAGATTTGAGTGGGATCGATGGGGTGTTTCAAGGTTGGGCATATGCGTAATCAGCTGGGCCAGCCAATCCAAAGCAGGAAACACCTTGCGCTCACGGCCGTTTTCAGACTGATAAATGACTTTGGCCCGGCCGTCGGGTGCGCTTGATGCCGGGATGTATGTCATGGATTCCTGCGAAAAGGCCGCCCGGATAATATACCGGGCCAGGTTTTCATGGCCGCAGTCATGATGGCAGCGGACACGGACAAATCCTTTATGCAGATCGCCGCAGTCTAAAAACCGCAGCATCACCTCCCTGACGTATGTCGGTAAAGTTGATAGAGATTATTAAAGCAAAGAAAACAGAAATGCGATGTTGATCGAACATCAGCGCCCCTCCATGGCCTGTTGTTTAAAAAACTCGGTATAAATTTGTTGACCTTTTGTATCTTAGCTTTGGATCAAAAAGGCATAGGCGATAAAACGACCATCATGGCTCATGCTGATACTGATGCCGGTTTTTTCCCTCCTGATGTCAACTGCTGGAAATAACCTGCCGTTTTCATGATGGACGTTTGTTATTGTGATGTCATGTTCTGACACTGATAGTATTGAAGCAATTTTTCTTTTTGCTGATGTTCGTACCATGCGTGATTCGACATCAGAATATCTGCAAACGTCCGGCTCTATCCGGTGACTGATGTTTTCAACGCAGTGAATCACGGTTTTTTTAATCATACACGCCTCTGCGCCAACACAATGAACGAAGTCTTTATTTTGTCGGGCTGTGATATGCACGATACGCCGGGGTGTATGTACCCATCCCTGGAAGTCCCTTCCGTTTTCAGGCGTGTCAAGATATACGTTGTATTGCCTTGGTGCGGAAGAGACATCCGGGCAGGATTTTAAGATTACCTTATAAGCGGTTTCCTTTGCCGCCCAATAAATCTGCAGCAGATTGTCAGGCGCATCATATTTTAAGAGTGCCTGATGTTCGCGGGGCGTGAGAACCCGTTGCACAAATTTCCGGTCGCCGCTTTTGCCCTTCACATAGGGGGAGAGAAGATCGACAACATCATTGCCCACGTGTATCAAAATAGGCGCCTTCCATTTCAGCCAGTTTTCCGATAATTTTACGGGCGTGTGCCCGATGTGCTTTAAACCCTGATATGTTGCGGTCTACCTCACAGGTTGACACTGCAAAATAAAAATGGTCATTGGGCGCGGGAATATTGCTATAGGTTGCCTGACGGTCGCCCCTCAGGTAGAGACACATGACCCGGCACTCCGGATGGCTGTCGACAAGCCGGCCCGGACCGTAAGAAAAAGCATCGGTGTTGATCCGGCCTGACCGGGAACGTGTGCCTTCCGGAAAAATCATAATGCTTTCTCTCCGTTTAAGAAAATATCCGCATTTGGCAAAGCAGGCTTTAATTGATTCCCGCTCGCCCCCACGGACGACGGGGATGCATTTTAACAGAAAGCATAAAGACGCCATAACCGGGTTGCGCTGGAAATTCCTTTTTTCCGGAAGGTTCCAGGCCAGCAATCGGTACTGCAGCATATAACGCCATACAGGGAACATTACATAACTCAGAAGAACCGAGTCTATCAAGGTCAGATGGTTGGCGCAGATGATCCAGGGGCCTTTGTGCTCCTTAAAGAGTGCTGCAATATCCTTTCTGTGCTTTTTAAGGTTGTTTACCCGGTATCCGACCATCTTGATCAACAGAACGAGAAGCGGTGCGGTCATAAAGATGGCGAATCGTCCTGAAAGATATTGAAGATGCAGCAGAAAGGCATCACGGCGGTTCATACCCTGGCTCCGACGGGGGCTGTTTTTTTGTGAATAATCCGTACGGCGTCTCCGATGGTTTTTATGGCATCCGCGTCATCGTCATCGATTTCGATGTCAAAACTGTCTTCCGCTTTGATAATAATATCAACCAGCCGGGCTGAGTTTACCTTGAGGCCTTTGATAATGTCTGTTTCCAGGGAGGCGTTTTCCAATGCCTCCTCGTCTTTAACAAATTCTTCAATAATGCTGATTAGTTCATTGTAAATGGCTTGTTCGTTCATTGTTCGTCTCCTTTGTTGCGGGTTTGGTTAAAGGCCGCTCTTGCATCCCATTTTTTCAGGATCAGGCAGCCGTTGACATCGCCGAAGCCGAAACTGGCCTTGGCCATTATCTTTAAATCCGGACAGTCTTTGCGGGTTTGCACGATTTTATCCGAAAAAGGCATGATCTCCGGGTGAATATCCTCACAATTGATTGACGGGTGCAAAAATCCGTTGTGAAGCTGGATTACGGCCGCAACAGTTTCAATCGCACCGGCGGCGCCAAGGCAATGACCGATCAATGATTTGGTTGAGTTTATATGCGGGAAATCAGAAGGTCCCCGCCTCAAAGCGTTGGACCAGTTTTTTATTTCATGGGAATCGGCAAAAGTTGCAGAAAGATGCCCGCTGATGGCATCGATTTCATCGGGTGAGATGGCGGCATCCTGAATTGCTTGTCTGATGCAGCGAAGTACACCGTCGGTATTGGGTGCTGTCATTGAGCCGCCGCCCTTCTGTCCGCCGGAATTGACATGGCCGCCCAGAATTTCGGCATAAATATCTGCGCCTCGCTGCAAAGCGGCTTCAAGTTCTTCGAGGATCAGAACGCCGGCGCCCGCACCCGGTACGAAACCGCAGGCCGAAGCGCTCATGGGCCTGGATCCTTTTTCCGGTGCATCATTGTATTTTCTGGATAATATCCGCATGGAATCGAACCCCCCCCAGGTATACGGTGACGGGCCTTCTGCGCCGCCCGCGACCATGCACCTGGCCCGACCGTCGCGAATTCTATACATGGCGTCGATAATAGCTTCAGATCCAGTGTTGCAGGCAGATGAATTTGACGTTACCTGGTTTCCCAGCCCGAGCAATCCACCGACTCTGGCACTGATGCCACTGCTCATTACCTGTTCCACCACCCGGCTCCCGATCCGACGGACCTTGCCAGTGTTTACCAGGGGAATGATTCGTTCGGCAATGGTATCCATATCGCCGATGCCGCACCCCATCACCACGCCCGTGTCCCAGTCGGCTTCCTCGCTGTTTTTGTCCACGGAGAATCCCGCGTTGGTCCAGGCCTCCAGGGTCGCTACGGAGGCGTATCCGATATTGTCACTGGTGTCTTTTAACTGCCTTTTTGAGAAATGTTTTTCAAACATTGTGTCAATGTCTCTGGGAATACCCGCGATCCGGCAGCCGAAATTAAGATCCGCCAGCTGTTGGACAAACCGGATGCCCGAACGGCCGTTTCGCAGGGCATCATCAAATTCGGTTGTATTGTTGGCGTTGGGGCAGATAACCCCGATGCCGGTTATGACGACTCTGCGTTTTATCAATGCTTTACCCCCGTTCCGGTCAGCACCCCATGGCAGATGGTCAGACCGTCTTCACGCTGAATGCTGGTTCTCGATTTTATGTTTCCCCGGCGGAAATATATTTTTTCTCCCTGAATCACCACCCGGTCCCCCGGTTTTACTGGATGAAGAAATTCAACATGGTCGATAAATACAAAAAGTGGCGTCAAATTGTCAATTGAGGCCCCTTGAGGCAGGTCTTTTAAAAGCTGGTAAATGCCCAGAGCTGCCACACCAGCCTGGGCCATCGTTTCGACCAGAATGACGCCCGGTGTTATAGGGTTTCCCGGAAAATGCCCTTTGAAAAAAAAGGCGTCGCTGGTGAACCGGTAAGATGACGTAACGGATTGTTCATCAATATCGAGTATGTCATCAATAAATCGGAAAGGCGCCTGTTGCGGAATCGCCTCAAGAACCCGGTCAATCATTTTACGGTTATCCGCCATAATTGCCTCCGTTTACATGGATGACCGTGCCGTTGATGTAGCTTCCCTGTAGCGACAGAAAGACCACAACCTCGGCCACCTCTTCGGGAAGCCCCTTTCGGCGAATGCTTTGCAGCAGGCGTCGCCGATTCCTTTCGTTCCGCCGGTGACGATAGCAACGGGCGGTTGGCTTCTGTTTGTCGAGCTGTCATGTGGTTTCATGGTTTTGTTACCCTGATAATTGCGTTGAACAGATCCATTAAATTCAGTCCGGTCAGCCGATTTTTTCGCCACCGTCAACACGGATAATGGTACCGTTGATCCATGCCGACTCATCCGTACAAAGCAGAAAAACAACATTTGCCACATCTTCAGGTACGGTCAGTCGTCCGAAGGGATTTCTCAGACGGGCCTTGGATGAAATATGACGGTTACCGGGGATTGCCCGCAGGGCAGCCGTATCTGTCACACCGGCCTGAATCACATTGGAACGGATGCCATAGGGCGCTAACTCAACAGCCATGGATCGGGAAACGGACTCAAGAACAGCTTTTGCCGCGGACACCGCTGCGTAACCCCGCCAGGCAGTGCTGTTCCCTTCGCTGGTGAGACTTAACACGCGGGCATCATCGGCAAACATCCGTCGTTGGTGCAGGTCCTGAACCCACTCCACAATATTTGAACCCATGGCATGTATCGTTCCGGCAAAATCGTCGGTTTTCAGAAACATCTGGTTGTTGTATTCAGGCGGCGAGGCCATTAAACAAAGCGCGTCCGAACCATTTTCAAAAAGAGATTGCAGGGCATTGTACAGATGTTCCCTGGGTACCGATATTTTTTCGGCCAGTCGTTCCGTAGCCGTTTCCGAATCCGTTGGCGTTTTGTACGGGGCCAGTAATTTCAGATTCCCGAGGGCGATTGAATGTAACACCAGCCTGACCTTACCAGCCTTTCCAAGCGTTTCTTCGAGGCGGTCAAGCACGCCGGTTCTTCCTTCAGCAGAAATCGCGTCGGTATTGAAAGTGATTATTTCAACCCCGTTTGATCGCATTTCTTCAAAAAGAGGCGTGATGCGGGACATGGCCCCTTTTCTGTCTCTGTGAACAATGCACAGGTTCATTCCATGTCTGGAAAGCTTTTGTGCGCTTGCCATACCGAAACCACTGGAGCCCCCGATGATGATGGCCCAGTATTGAGGATCGAATGAAAACATGATGTTGTCCTATCAATTAAATGTGCGTTCTGCTGACGCCAGCGTTGTTATGGATTTGCATTCCACGTCAATGGACCTGAAAAATTGTTTTAATGGTCGATGGGGACCTATTTCACATATGGTATCCGCTTTTTCGGCAAGACGATCCATATTTTGCCGCCATTGAACGGTTCCGCTGATCTGGAAGACAAGATTGTCTATCACCGCCTTGACATCGTCCGAATGAAATCCGCCGGTATAGTTTGATGTAACCTGCTGTGCGCAGGCCGAATGAATGGTCTCTTGAGCAGACGCCAGGCAGGCCCTGAAGCTTTCCGCAATACCGGCCATAAACCGGCTGTGAAAAGGGGCGGACACGTTTAAACGAACAAAACGAACAGATTGCGGATCCGCAACGGACTTCACGATCATTTGCCGGGCGTGATCCAGCGCTTCGAAACGGCCGCTGATCACAATCTGGTCGGTTGAATTTATATTGGCCACATCTGTGGTAAGGTGGGCAATCGCCTCGCCAATACGGTCCGGTGCCAGGTTTTCCCCGATTACTGCGAGCATGCCGCCGGCGTTTTCGGGAAAAGATGCTTGCATCAACCGCCCTCTGTCCCGTACGATTTTTAAGGCTTCAGAAAACGGCATGGCGCCGGCCGCGGCCAGGGCCGCATATTCACCGACACTGTGCCCCCCGAAAAAATCTGGCGTAAGCCCATAGGCCTCCTGAAGACCCCGGAACATGGCCATTTCTGTTGTAAAAATACAAGGCTGTGCGTATTGGGTTTGGTCCATCAGGCCATTTTTATGAAAACACATATGGGCTACATCCCAGCCCAGCACATCGGAAGCTTCTTCATAAACGTCACGGCTGGCAGGGATGGCCTGAAAAAAATCTTCACCCATTCCTTTTCGCTGTGTGCCCTGTCCCGGGAAAACCGCAGCCAGCTTTCTGCCGGATTGCATCGCATACTCCTTATGTCCACTGGAAAATACCTGGTACTATTATTGCTCTTATGGGTTGTTTTGGTTACAAAAGGTGTGCCAGGTTTATGGTTAAAGTTAATCTATTGAAATTATGCAGTAAAATTAATTTTTTCAAACCATTTGAATTTTCCTCTGGAAAATGAATCATCACAAAATGTACATTGGTTATGCACAGCATGCACTTAATCCCGGATCGGATATTCCACGAAATATTCGGGATATGTCTCCACAAAGAATCGATGAGGATCAAAAATGCCACACGACGCCAGAACCCTGACAGATGAAGAACGGGCCTTTTTTTCTTTGATAAAAGAAGCGACGCTTACCAATCCTTTCAGTGTCCGGCGGGACGAGCTTGATCGAAAAATTTCCGGTACAGCTGCCGCCAGCTGCCCTGCAAGGCATCTCGAAAAGGCGGTTGATGCGGTTAAAGGGCGGATTCAGTCTCTGGATAAAACCGGTCGCGGTAACATCAACCTGTTTTCGGGACAGGATCGGCATTTGGTCGAAAACCTCTTTGCCTTTGATTTTTTTTATATCTACAGAAAACAATTCGATCAGTTGATTCTCGATCAGATCGATGCCGGCGACAGGGTTATAAAGCTGGGTTTCGCCAATGAGGCTAAAGCCACACTCCAGAACAGGGGGTTTGACGAAGAAAGTATTAAGAGCATCATTGAAGAATCCTATCAGCTCAGGCGCGCCTTCTTTTTTATTAATCGTAATCTTGTAGGTAAAAGCGAGGTGATGCAGAAACTACGGCTGGACTTGTGGAATAATATCTTCACTCATAATTTTGAATTATACAAAACGTATTTGCGGGATCGCATGGAGGATTTTTCAACGATCATTCTGGGGGGGACTGGCTCGGGAAAAGGCGCCGTGGCCGCCGCCATCGGCAATTCAGGCTATATACCGTTTGATATGAGGCGGAACCGTTTTGTCGAAAGCTTTACCCGGTTTTTCATATCCATTAACTTGTCCCAGTTTCCCGAGTCCATTATTGAATCCGAACTGTTCGGCCATAAAAAAGGGGCTTTTACCGGTGCTAACGAGGACTACAATGGTATTTTTTCACGATGCGGTCTTCATGGTTCCATTCTGCTTGATGAAATAGGCGAAATTTCATTGCCCATGCAGATAAAATTACTGCAAGTGCTTCAGGAAAGATATTATTACCCGGTCGGCAGTCGCAAGAAAGAACGGTTTTGCGGGCGGGTTATTGCCGCCACAAACGGTTCCATTGATAAACTTCGCCATGAGGGTATTTTCAGAGATGATTTCTATTATCGGTTATGTTCTGATGTGATTTACGTGCCATCGCTGCGGGAGCGCCTGGAGCAGGACGCTTACGAACTGGACAATCTTATCGCCGTTATTGTGAAGCGGACGGTGGGACGGGACGCGCCTGAATTTGTCAAAATGGTACAGGACGTGATTGCCAATCGGCTGGGCAGGCGCTACCTCTGGCCCGGTAATGTCCGGGAACTTGAACAGTGTGTCCGCCGGGTTCTGCTGAAGAAAGATTACACGGGGGACAAAAAGATTTTGTGCAACGACCTGAAGACAGAATTATCAGAAGGCCTTGAGCATGGAACGATTCCCGTTAATCGGCTGATCATGGGCTATTGTAAGCTTCTTTATGAGCGCTTCGGGACCTATGAAGAGGTGGCCAAAAGGACAGAGCTCGACAGGCGGACAGTGGCCAAGTATATTAAAGAGCGGGGCGCGGAAAAAAAGGCTGAATCAGAGAACATGGAACGACCGGAGCCTTAACCCCGGCATCATGCCGGGCATTGCAAAAGAAAATCCAACTGAAAGGGCGATTAATCCCGTACATTGTCTTGATTGCCTTCCATCCACGCCACCGCCTTTTCCATGAACGCCGCCTGGTGCCGGGGAGCGCTCATGCGGTGGTCTCCGCCCTTCTGAATGACCAGTTCCTTCGGCTGTTTGCACAATGCGTATATTTGTGTGGCATGGTCGCAGGGAACAACAGTGTCGTCTTCGCCGTGAAACAGCAGAATGTTTGAAAGCCCGGCCGCCTTGTCGCTGATATCGAACCGCAGGGCGCGGTCATAAAAGCCGTCCGGCATTTTTTCCGCCATGGACTCGCCGGATGTTCGAATGGCCGCAGCCACTGGTTCGCTGATCAGAGGGGCGGCAATGGTCACGGTTTTGATTGCTTTATATCCGCCGGCCGATGCGATGACCACGGCCCCGCCCATGCTACTGCCGAACAGGCCGGTGAGCCGGTCCGTGTCCGGATTGTCACGGACGGCGGCGATGGCTGACGCCAGATCCCGGCATCGGGCGTCAAGGGACGTCTCTGCCGCAAAATTACCCTGGCTTTGGCCGCATCCCCGGTGATCGAACCGGAAATAGGCAAGGCCCGCCCCGGCGCACCGGTCTGCCAGGGCAATCTGTTTGGACGAATCCTTGTCCGCAAACAGTCCGTGACATCCCACCACAAAAGGGGCTGGGCGTTTATCAGGCAGATGCAGAACGCCCGTGAGCACCAGGCCGTCGGCTTCAAAGTGCAGTGTCTTTTTGTGGATTGTATTCATATCCGGTTAAAGCGTCACCATCATTGTTTCGGAATGGTCACTGACGGAAAGAGGTCTCTTTCGGTGTGGGGCAGAAATTTTGCCGCGCTGAACCGGTTCATGAATTCCTGATTCACGTTCAGCTCCAGGTAGGTGATCCTGTTCTGAATGGCGGCGATATCCCGCATGGGCTGCCGGGATGTAAGGACCATGGCCGCGCCTTCCAGGGAACTGTTGCCCAGCACGGAAAAGGTTTCCAGGGGCAGGTCTGGCAACATGCCAAGGGTGATAGCGGACACCGGGTTGATCAGGGAGCCGAAGGTGCCGGCCACATAAAAGGCGCCGATATCGGACAGGGAAAGCCCCACGGCGGCCGTGATGGTGCGGAGAATGGTGTACATGGCCGCCTTTGATCGGATAATGTTGTCGATATCCGGCTGGCTGATGGTGAGCGGTTCTCCCGTGCCGGACCGATCGGCAGGCACAACCACAAAGGCGGGAATGCCGTCGGTTTCAACGATTTTTTCCGGATACTTGTCCCTGTTGAGTTTCCCCCGGATGTCGATGAGGCCGGCGGAAAACAGGCCCGCCATAAGGTCGATCAGGGCGGACCCGCAGATGCCCACCGGCGGCAGGTCGTCGATGGTGGACACCGAAATATCATGGGTTTCCGGGTCGATGGTGACACCGTCAATAACACCGGGTCCCGCCTTGGCGCCGATGCCCGCAACTCCGCCTTCCAGGGCCGGACCGGCCGCGCCGGCGCAGGCCATGAGCCAGTCCTTGTCGCCCAGCACGACTTCGGCGTTGGTGCCCACGTCCACGAGAAGGGACGTTTCTTCATTCCGGTGAATCCCTGAAAAAAGTATGCCCGCAATCAGATCCCCACCGAAATAGCTGCCCACATTGGGAAACACGAACAGCCGGGCATGGGGCGCCGCCTTGAGGCCCGCCTGAGCGCAGGAAAGAACACCGGGGTTGTTGACCGCCGGTATATACGGTTCCCTAATAATCCACCGGGACTGAAGGTTGAGGAAGAAGTGGGTCATGGTGGTGTTGCCGGCAACGCTGACGATATGAATGTTTTCAGGCTGTATGCCGCATCGGGTGCAGAGCGTTTCGGCCATATGGTTGATGCCGTCAACGATCAATCGGTTCAGGGTTTCCAGACCGTCGGGGGCATCTGCATAATGAATTCGCGTCAGGATGTCATCGCCCACCGATGTCTGGGGATTTTCAAAAGAGGATTCGGCAAGGGGCTCGGCGGTTTCAAGGTCGATCAGCCGTACCACCACCCGGGTGGTGCCGAGATCTATGGCCATGCCGGCGGCCACGGTGCCGGCATCGGGGGCCTCAATGCCGATGAGCACAGTGTTGTCACCCTCTTCAAAGAGAATGCACCGGGCATTGTAATCCCATGCCCGCAGGCACTCCGGAATCGCCCGGGCAAGGGCCAGATCGGTGCCGATCCGGGAAACCTTGAAGCGGTTTTTCAGCGTATTGATCAGTCTGTCCACATCCGCCGTGTTGTCGTTCAGGGACGGCGGGGTGAGCGTAACATCTTCCACCCACGTATTGTTTCTATCAGTGGTAGTCATGGGTCCCGGCCAAAACTTTCACTCCGGTCTTTTTTTCAATCACCGTGGCCAGTTCCTCGGGCTCGGTGTAGGGGCAATCGGGTTTTGCGTTGGCAAGGCAGGAACTGAGATAGATTTTATCGGGCTTGACTTCGGAAAGCTTGATGGCCATGCCCAGGTTGGTGGCCACGGTACGGCCGGGACATTCGCATTTCACAAAACTGACCACCTGTGACGCTTCTTCAAAATTTCCGTCTCCCATGGCCGCGGCTTTCAGGCACCGCCATTCACCGGGGCATCCGTATCCACTGTCCATGTAAGCACCGCATCCAACAATCATGATTTTTTCCATAGCGTGTTCTCCTGTTTTTCGGTTTCGATTGTTTACGGCATGTATCGGTCATGCCTGTGTTCCCATGATGGTTACTTCAATGACCCGCTCCCTGGCCCGGTTATCGTGGTTGATTGCCACCACCTGCTGCCAGGTACCCAGCTTCATGCTGCCTTTTCTCACGGCAATGATTATGGAAGGCCCCAGCAGGGCGGCCTGCACATGTCTGTGACCGTTGCCATCGTGCCAGGCTTTCTCATGTTCATAAACGGCGTCCGGCGGGGAGATTTCGTTAATCGCCTGTATTGAATTCCGTTTTCAGGGAACGGCAAAAGGTTTCCGTCACAGCCATTATACATCACTCATACTGGTTTCCGTTTCCGTTGCCACATGCAGCATATCTTCAAGTATTTGATCAAAGCCGAACCATTTAACGCCGTCATCAATGGTTCCCGGCAGGGTGATCTGGCACACCCCGAGTATGGCGGCCCACAGGATTATTGCCGTCCGCTGCGGGGAAAGATTTTTTCGAATAATTGCCATTTCCGGATCTTCCAGCCGTTTTTCAAGCATGCCGAATATCCTGGTAACGTTTTCTCTCAAGTTTTCCTGGAAATTGCGTGATACCGAACTGTTTTCTCGTTTGGCCATGTAGCTGACCACATCGGCGTATCGGCCGAATCGCGTATAGTATTGCTTGTAATCATTGGCAAGGGATGTGATACACTGAATCGGGTCCTCGATTTTAAGGCTTTTCTCCATATTGGCTTCAAACAGTTGCAGGTTGTTTATCAGGACGCACAGCAGCATTTCTTCCTTGTCCTTGAAATAGGTGTAAATCGTCCCTGCGGAAACACCCACCTGGTATGCCACGTTCCGGATGGTCACCGCTTCGTGGCCTTCTTCCTGAAAAATGGATTCCGCTGTATCTACAATAAGTTGTTGTCGAATTTGTTTTTCTTTTTCCCGTAACTCCTTAAACACCGGTCTCTCCTCTACGGTCTTTGATTTTAATGTCTGTTTATGGTTGCCTGGGAACGGCGATTTCACGACCTGGTCTTTGTTTTACCTAAAGCGCTAAGGCGTCCGGCCTTATGGAGAAATCCAAAGATGCATTGGTGAATGGATGTCATGAATATGATGGATGATAGAAACGCCGAATGGGATTTCATAGACGGCCATCAATACGGCTGTTTGGTTGAACGCATTCATGAAATAACCGGTTAAACGCAGAACTTCATCTCCCCAGATTTCTTGCAAAATTTTGTTAACAGACTAAACAATAATTCCTGCGCTTAATAATGTCAAGAAAATTCCCTTCCATTCATTTCTGCTAACAGCAATAAACTGATATACAAACAGACTAATTTATCATAGAACAATTTTAAAATATATGATAAATTTGTATTTTTTATTCCAAATGAACAGGGGGCAATATGGCTTTATTTACGGTGGATACGGAAAAATGCAACAGGGACGGCATCTGCGCGGCAGAGTGCCCGATCAAGATCATCGCGATGGGAGAAGACGGGGTGCCGTATTCGGTAAACGGCGCGGACGCCTTGTGCATTGACTGCGGTCATTGTGTCGCGGTCTGTCCCACCGCGGCCCTTTCCCATAAGAACCTGGCCTCGGAAGATTGCCTGGCCGTAAAAGCGGAGTGGATCCCCGAGCCGGCCTCTACGGAGCATTTCCTGCGGTACCGCCGGTCCATCCGCAATTACAAGGAAGAACCGGTGGGCAAAGAGACCCTTGCTGAACTTATCCGTATCGCCCGGTACGCGCCATCGGGCCATAACAAGCAGCCGGTCAGGTGGCAGGTGATTTATGACCGGGCGGATGTGGTGCGTCTCAGTGAACATGTGGTCGACTGGATGCGTCACATGATTGAAAAATCCCCCGAATTTGCCAATGCCATGCACCTGGACCTGGTGGTCGGCGGTTGGGAGTTTGGCATGGATACCATCAGCCGGGGGGCGCCCCATCTCATTCTTGCCAATGCGCCCACGGCCAATCCCGCATCCCATAATGCCTGCATTATCGCCATGACCTACCTGGAACTGGCGGTGCCCGCCTTTGGCCTGGGGGCCTGCTGGAACGGTTTTTTCAATGCCGCGGCCACCTACTGGGAGCCCCTGCAGGAAGCCCTGGGGCTGGATGCCGGCGACGCCAATTTTGCCGCCATGATGGTGGGCCATCCCAAATTCAAATACCACCGCATGCCCGAACGGAAGCAACCCGAAATCAAGTGGACCTGAAAAATGTTTTCCTGAAAAATGTTTTAATTATCAAAAAAGAGACCGGTGTCTTCCGGGCCATCAATCCGATGCATATGTCTTCGTGGTCTTCGTGGTAATCAACACCCAGGCAATTGGACCACGAAGTTCACGAAGAACACGAAGGGTGAGTGCAAGCACCATGTGTTTTCGTATGCAAAACGTGCTTGAGCCCCTTGCAGCGCATTGATAACCGGGAAACGGTAATTTCGCTGGAAGTGGACAATCAGGATGCCCTGGTGGCCGTTGCCAACAACATCATCACTACCCTGCTGTTTAACATGACGCGCATGCTGCGCAGCAAGATGTTCTGATGATGGTCTACCGCGAAGCCGCAGAGGAGAAAGCCTCCCTGTGCCCTCTGTGGCTTCGCGGTGAAATGTTTCAGGCGGCCACCACCAGTTCCATGATTCTCCTGGATGTATACTCCCCCACATCCGCCAGCGCATCGATGGGCAGGAATGCCGAAGCGTTCGCGGAATACAGGCAGGTCACGGAGGCCGGAAAATCCTCGTCTGCTTCATAAATGATATAGCACAGTTGTATCTTCGGCAGGGGCGTCACCGTAAAGGCCAGTTCTTTACCGTCAAGCAGTACCTTATCCGGTGAAATCCGGCACTCTCTGCCGAATGCGTCAAAAATAAAAGTATCGCCGGTCTGCCGGGCCTCGATTCTGTCCGTCATGTCCGCGGGCAGGTCAATATAGCGCTGTTTCAGATTATTTTGAATGATTGCTGTATAGTTACTGCTCACGATTTCCTCCTGTGTTCGGCATAATAATTTATTGACCTGGCCATTATTTGTTTATATAAATAAATATGTTAATCAATCAATAAAAACGTGACCGGTCCTATGATCTCTGCTGTTTTGCGGCGTCTCCTTCTGCTGATGATAAGATGATAATTAACATGTTTGCGCACGGTTTGTAAAAATGGCAGGTCGGAATAACGAGCGAGGGGTTGAAGCTAACCGGCAAGAACAACCATGGCTGCGTGGAGGGTGTATGACAGAAACAACGGTATCTGTGAAAGGAACGATACTTCTGGATCTGGTGAAACAGGTGAGGACGGCAAAAGATCTGGACTGGGGCGCATACCTGACGCCTGAGGACCTGGCCATGATCGATGAAGAAATCATGGCGTCGGCATGGTATCCGGACGATTTTTTTTATCGCATTTCCCTTGCTGTTTATAAGGTAGTCGGCGAGTCAAAAATGGAGGCCTGTTTTGCCTATGGCAATCTGCTGGCTTATAAGATGGGCGATGTGTATAAAAACATTGTGGTCAAGGGTGATCCGGGTACCAGCATTGAGCGGTTTATTGTGCGGCGACGTTCCTTTTTTAGAGACGAATACCCGGATGCGAAAAAGAATTTTTTTGAAAAATATACCGGCCGCGTAATGTTTCGTATTTATGTGGATACCAAAATTCGCGGGAAAGAAGTGGCGCCGGTGCTCATTTATTCCATTCTGGGGACCATGCACGAGCTGACGAAAATTACTGGCGGAAAAAATGTCGAATCATTCATGGAAGATAAGCATGATTGTTTTGATCTCACGGTGAAGTGGGATGAACCGTGACGCCTGCCGGCGCCGTAATTTCGAGGAATGGAGCGTATTTGACGGTACGTGACATGACGAGAGATACATCGACGCCTTGATCTTGAACTTTTTACTTTCTGCAAAAACACCGCGGCGGGGTTGGAAGCTTTTTACGAAGCCGTCATATAAAGCTCTATGGGATGCCGGACCGCAATATTTACATGCCCGGCTGCCGCCAGCATGCCCGCGATCTGGATCATGCAGGCCGGACACCCCGTGGCCACGACGCTGCACCCGGTTTCCATGATGTGCCGCTGCTTTTCCATGCCCATGGATGTTGACAGGTCGTTAAACTGGATACCGAATCCCCCTCCCATGCCGCAGCACTTGTCTGCTTCCGCCATTTCAACCAGCCTGTATTCAGGGGCCGCGCGGATCAATCGCCGGGGCGCCGTATCGATTCCCAGGGATTTTTTCAGGTGGCAGGGGTCGTGATAGGTCACGGTCCGGGCATCGGCGTTTGCCGATGCTTCCGGCATCCCGGCCTCTGAAATGAGGGTCGTGATATCCGTGGTTTTCGCCGCCACAGCCTTTATCGCATCCGCCAGGGGATCGTCTTCTTCGATCATGGCGGGCCAGAGCTTTTTGATGGTAAAGGCGCAGGTGGCACAGGCCGTCACCACCCGGTCAAAGCGCAGATCATTGAACAACTGTATGTGGTGATGCACCAGCCGACGGAAGGTGGGCATGTCCCCGGAAGAAAGCGCGGGAATGCCGCAACATCCCTGGTTGTGCGGGACCACCGGCAAAAATCCGTGAAGGTGCATGGCGCCGACGGAAGCGGTGGCGATATTTGGAAAGAACTTGTCGATCAGGCAGCCGGTGAAAAACAGCACGGCAGGACCGTCATGGCTGACGGACCGGTCGTTTCCCTGCGTCGCGGCATGGAACGGGGTGTCCGCCAGTGGAATGACATGCCGGTCGTGAAGCAGTGGCGAAGCCGTCAGCCGGGGGGTCCGGGTTTCCGCATTTTCCCTGTCTTTTTTAAGAAATAAGGGCTGCATGCACGCAGCCATGGCCGCCATACGGTCAAACAGGCGGGGCCTTGCCAGAACCTGCCGGAACAGAAGCTTTTTCGTCGGCGAAAGCCCCTTGTATTCGGTTAGCAGTGCCCGGGCCCGGAGAAAGATGGCCATGGTGTCCACGCCGTTGGGGCAGACCCCGGCGCATGCCCCGCACAAGAGGCACCGGTTGAACCGCTCCAGCACCACATTGGCGTTCTTCACCACATCCGCCATTACTCCTTCCAGCACGGCCACCTTGCCCCTGGCAATGTCCCGTTCCATACCGGTCAGCGGAAACAGCGGGCACACCGATTGGCAGATGCCGCACTTCTTGCACACCGACGTCAGGTCCTCCAGTTCCCGGGCAATCTTTGCCAGCCGCGAAAGGCCGGATATGGTGCTGGATGCGTTCAATTCAAGCGGTCTCTTTCGGCGTCGGTAGCTGGCCTTGCAACGATTTCGGCAGCGTCCTGGTGATTTCATAGGTCGCCACGCCCATGGGCTTGCGGGCGTCGTGCAGGGCATATTCCACGTATACAGGATAGTGGCGTAATTCCATCATACCATCCACCCCTCGTCCTGAGACGACGACACACCATATTCGTATATCGTCGATGGTTCGCGAACCGCCGTAGGGGCAACCCCCCGTGGTTGCCCATTCCCTAATTGCCCACCCCCCCCCTGGTTGATCATGTTCAGGGCAGGCACGGGGGCCAGGGCAGGCACGGGGGCCTGCCCCTACGAGTACGATAATTCCGTGAATATGATTGGGCATGACGACAAATGCATCAATGTCAATACCTGGATAATGTGCCGGGATTTCATCCCAGACGGTTTGAACCATTCGCCCCGCATCATTCACCCGCATTTCCCCATCCGCGATGTCGCCAAGCAGGCATTCCCGATTCTGGGTACAAATGGTCACGAAATAGGCTCCCGCCTGGGAATAATCATATCCCTGCAACCGGATAGATCGGCGATGATGAATTTTTGGGTTGAATTTCATACGTCAGACACTCCCACGATCTCTTCCAATAACCCTTCGCCTTCCCCGCTCACATGCTTTTGCATGGAAACGTAAAAAAGAGGCGGCTTATGACCGCAATTTAAGCGGCTGATAGGCACACAGGGGTTCTTCGGCGAGGTAGTCGTCGGTGGCTTCAAAGGCCCGGGCGCGGCAGCCGCCGCAGACGCGTTTGTATTCGCAGGCACCGCACTTGCCCTTGAGGTTGGAAAAATCCCGCAGGGCAAGAAAATGGGGGGCGGTCTCCCAGATGGTTTTAAAGGTGTTCTGCGTGACGTCGCCGCAGTTGAGCTCCAGGAAGCCGCAGGGCTGGACAACGCCCCGGTGGGAGATGAAGCAGAAGGAGGTTCCGCCCAGGCAGCCGCGGGTGACCGCGTCCAGGCCGTGGGTTTCGAAGGTGACCGATATGTTGTCTTCTTTGGCGCGCTGGCGCATGATGCGGTAGTACTGGGGCGCACAGGTGGCCTTGAGCTGCATGGACTTGGTCTTTTTCTGATCGTAGAACCAGTTCAGGGTACTTTCATAGTTTTCCGCGGATATGGCCTGGTCAGCCAGATCCTTGCCCCGGCCGGTGGGCACGAGCAGGAAAATATGATGTGCCACGGCGCCCACCTCTTCGGCCAGGGCCATGATGCGGGGGATTTCGTCCATGTTGGCCCGGGTGATGGTGGTGTTGATCTGAAACTCGATGCCGGCTTGCCGGGCAATTTCAGCCCCGTTCAGGGCCCCGTCAAAGGCGCCGTCCACGCCCCTGAACCGGTCGTGGCGGTCGCGGGTGGCGCCGTCGATGCTGATGCTGATGCGTTCGATGCCCGAGGCTGCCATTTTTTGCGCGGTTTCTTCAGTGATTAGGGTGCCGTTGGGTGCCATGACCATGCGAAGGCCCTTGTCCGTGCCGTGCCGGGCGATTTCAAAAATATCGGGCCGCAGCAGGGGTTCGCCGCCGGTGAGAATGACGATAGGGCTGCCGGTTTCGGCGATCTGGTCCAGCAGGGTAAGGCTCTGCCGGGTGTCCAACTCGCCGGTGAAGCTGCCGTGTTTGGCCGATGCCCGGCAGTGCAGGCAGGAGAGATTACAGTTCCGGGTGGTCTCCCATGCTACCAGTCGCAGGTCGCCGCTGGCCTTGTCTTTTGGTGCGTGGCCGGATGGATGCTGCATCATGCCGACCCCATCGCCTTTGCGGCGTCCATGGCGAAATAGGTGAGAATGATGTCGGCGCCGGCCCGCTTGATGGACAGCAGGGTCTCCATCATAACTTTCCGGCCGTCCAGCCAGCCCATCTGTTCGGCTGCTTTGATCATGGCGTATTCGCCGCTCACGTTATAGGCGGCAACCGGGTGATCGGTCTCTTCACGGATGCGGCAGATGATATCCAGGTAGGGAAGGGCGGGCTTGACCATGACGATATCCGCGCCCTCTTCAATGTCCATGCTGGCTTCGCGAATGGCCTCCACCGCGTTGCCGGGGTCCATCTGGTAAGTCTGCCGGTCCCCGAAGGCGGGGGCCGATTCCGCGGCCTGGCGAAAGGGACCATAATAGGCGGAGCAGTACTTGGCCGCATAGGACATGATCGGGATGTTGGTGTAGCCTTCATCGTCGAGCAGTCCCCGAATCTCGGCGACACGGCCGTCCATCATGTCGGAGGGGGCCACCATGTCCGCGCCGGCCCCGGCATGGGAAAGAGCGGTTTTGGCAATCAAATCCAGGCTGGCGTCATTGTCGATCAGGTTGCCGTCCAGCACGCCGCAGTGGCCGTGATCGGTATACTGGCAGAGACAGACATCCGTCACCACCATGAGGTCGGGGACCTTGTTTTTTATTTCTTTTACCGCCTTCTGGACGATGCCGTCTTTTGCATAGGCCTGCGTACCCAGGGGGTCTTTTTTACCGGGAACGCCGAAGAGCATGATAGCGGGGATGCCCAGGTCATTTGCTTCTTGAGCGGTTTTTGTCAGATAATCCAGGGAAAGGTGAAACTGGCCCGGCATGGATTCAATGGGGTGCTTGACGGATTTGCCGGGCACGGCAAACAGGGGCAGAATCAGGTCATTGACCGACAGGGACGTTTCCCGGATCATGCGCCGGAATCCCTCGGTCTGCCGGAGCCGCCTGGGCCTGTAGTCAGGAAAAAGCATGTAAATCTCCTTCGATTAACCGGTTGCATTCGTTTGACCGGGAGTGATCCCGATTTCTTCATCGGTAAGATAACATGCCGGGTCCGGGGCCCACAAGTCCCCGGTGGCCGCCTCGGCCCTTACCCGGAAATTGCCGCCGCAGATGTCCAGCCACTGGCAGGCCGTGCACCGGCCCTTGACGTGCTGCTTCTTGTCTTTGAGCCGGCCCATGAGCGGGTCGGTTTCGGTGTCGGTCCAGATTTCGGAAAACGGCCGGTTGCGGATATTGCCGAAGCTGTGATGCCGCCAGAACTGGTCGGCATAAACCTCGCCATCCCAGCTGACGCAGCCGATGCCCCGGCCGGAGTTGTTGCCCTCGTTCATTTTGAGCAAGGTCAGTACATCCGCCGCCCGGTCAGGGTTTTCCCGCAGCAGTCGCATGTAGACGTAAGGCCCGTCCGCGTGGTTATCCACGGTGAGCACTTCCTTGGGCTTGTTCCGGTCGTGCAGCTCTTTTGTCCGGTCCATGATCAGGTCGAGCGCCTGCCGGGTCTCTGCATGGGACAGGTCGTCGTTGATGAGCGAGGACCCGCGGCCCGCATACACCAAGTGGTAAAAGCACACTCTGGGAATGTTTTTTTCTTCCAGAATGTCAAAAATGACCGGGACCTCGTCCACGTTGAATTTGTTAATGGTGAACCGCAGCCCCACCTTGATACCGGCGGCCTGGCAGTTGTCGATGCCGGCCATGGCATTGTCAAAGGCGCCGTCCACTCCCCTGAATTTGTCGTTGATGCGGGGGCCGCCGTCCAGGCTGATGCCAACGTAGGACAGGCCGATTTCCTTGAGGGTCCTGGCCATCTCGGCGGTGATCAGGGTGCCGTTGGTGGAGATCACGGCCCGCATGCCTTTTTCCACAGCATAGGCGGCCAGTTCCGGCAGGTCTTCCCGCATCAGGGGTTCACCTCCGGAAAACAGCATGACCGGCGCCTTGAATGCTGACAGGTCGTCAATTAATTGTTTGCCCTCTGCCGTGGAAAGCTCGTTGTCCCGGGCGCCGGTCTTGGCATGGGCATAGCAGTGAACGCATTTGAGGTTGCACCGCTGGGTCATGTTCCAGACCACCACGGGCCGTTTGTCACTTGAAAATTGCAGCAGGTGGGACGGCAGGTCTTCGGAGCGGCGCCCGTAGCGAAGCGCATCCGATGGTTCCGTGGTCCCGCAATAAAGCTTTGATATACCGATCATTATTCGTCTGTTTCATTTCTGTGTGTAAACGTGTTTATATTGTGCGGCGCCAGTTCACTGGATCGCCTACCAAAGACCTCTTTTATCTGGCTTTCAAGCCAGGATTCCGGAAACATAAGGGCCTGCTCCGTAATATGGAATCGCTGCTGCCCGCCTTTTTCCGCCAGCAGCCTGAAGCCGTCGACAAAATTCCTGCTTAGCTCATTACATATTTTTTCAAAATTTGCAAACTCATCTTTAATATACCGTATTAAAATATGATAAACAGCGTCTTCTTCCAGAACGATATGCAGATGATATTTGCCCGCGAAATATTGCTCGATGTTCTTTACTTCATCGTAGTAGGCCTTCACCGTCTTGAAGGCATTGTCAATGTCGGTGATCCGGTTCATGCAGAACTCGGCCAGAATGTCCACCCGTTCGGGTGTGAGCGAAAAGTCATATTTTTCGGCAACCCCGGCGCAGTTTTCGCTGATGTGATGCCGGATGGCCGCTTTTTCCTGGCGGAGGGTCTGGTCAAATTCCTCTTCAATGGCGGGCCTGTTTTCCGGTTCCAGAAAACGTTCCAGGTCTTTCTCCGGGTTGTCCACAGTCGCCTTGGTTACCGGAAATTTGGTCACGTCTGTGGACGGCAGCTTGCTTTCGAAATGGATCAGGGCGCGTTCCACGGCATTGACCAGGCCGCGGGCACCGGTTTTTTCCTTGTAAGCGTTTTCCGCCAGGGCGGTCAGCGCATCATCGCTGAACGCGATCTGGATGCCGTATGCGGCAAAATCGATTTTTTTACTCAGTATGATGGGGTTGCTGGGGTTTTTCAGAATATCGAACAGGTCCTTCTGGCCCAGCGTTTCATAAACCGCCCGGATGGGCAGCCTTCCGACGAATTCCGCCTCAAAGCCGAAGGTTGCAAGGTCTTCGGATTTGATGTGCTTGATCGCCTCGTAGGGATCGGCATCTAGGGGCTGGATCTGGGCCGAGAACCCGATGGACTGCCTGGAGAGGCGCTTGTTGATAATGTCCTGAAGCCCGTTGAACGCCCCGCTCATGATAAACAGGATGTTTTTGGTGTTCACGACCCGTTTCTCCCGTTTACCGGTTTTGCGGAACTGTTCCACCTCCTGCATGATGGACACCGGGTCGTGGGGCACCTTCATCTCCACATCAGTGTCTTCCATGAGGGTCAGCAGTGCCCGCTGAACGCCGGACCGGGACACATCCGCCCCGACGAAGTTGGTGCTGGAAGCAATCTTATCGATTTCATCAATATAAACAATGCCGTACTGGGCCCGTTCAATATCGTTGTCCGCCTCCCGGACCAGGTCCCGCACAAGGTCTTCCACGTCACCGCCAACGTAGCCGGTTTCGCTGAATTTGGTGGCATCGCCCTTGATAAAGGGGACCCCCAGTTTGCGGGCGATCAGGCGTATCATGTAGGTTTTGCCCACACCCGTGGGGCCGATCATCAGCACATTGTTTTTGATGCCCCCCACCATTTTGGCCGCACCGTTCCACAGGGTGTCGTGCTTGATGCGGTTGAAGTGGGTGCAGATTTTGGTTGACAGTATTTTTTTGGCATCTTCCTGGCGGATAATAAACTGGTCCAGATAGGCCACAAGCGCTTCGGGTTTGAGATCGAACTGGATATCCGGTTTTTTGGTCTCGTGGGGCTCGCCGCCGGTCTCATCGTACTCCGCGGCCCTGATAGGGGTAACCAGTTTAATGTTATCTCCGTATTTTTCATGAAGGAAGTCGCCGATTTCTTTTTCCACTTTCTTGGGATCGGGTATGTTTTTTTCATTTATTGGTTTCATAATGCATTAAGTATAACCACGGAATAATGAAATTCAAGGCGGTTCCCGTATTGATCAGGGTTTGATGGGGGGCTGATTAATTCTTGACAAAAATGGTGTGGTTGTTTTTTTCATCGGAAATTACACTGGTATGGGAAAAATTGTCGACATCAGTACGGGCGGAATGGGGTTTGAATATACAAGTTTTCGGGAGCAGCGGCTGCAAACCCCGGCCATGCAGAATATCTTCGTTAGTGCCCATCCATAAATTGCTATTTTGCCCGATTTCTGCGTCAGGCTCAAATTTTAATCCTCAAAATACGCAAAGTATTCCTCCGGTTAAAATTTTCGCCTTCCTTGAACTCGACCAAAATATCTAATTTCTGGACGGACACTCGTTAACAAGAAAAATTTTTACCTCAACGAAATCCCTGGAAAGATCGTATCCGATACCCGAATTTCCGAAGAGAATTCTTCAGATAATTTCTAGGATAGACCCCATGGGTATGCCGCGGAAAAATCGCTGCAGTGTTGTTTTCAGCGGCATGGATCAGGCGCACAGCCAGCGATTGATGCATTTTCTCAATATGCAGAGCCCCCGGCCCGCCCCGGCAATTGCCAGTAGTCCATCATTCTCCTTGCCATTGTTTTTCATCAGGCGTATTTTTATTTATCCATTTCGATACCGATACCGATTTCGAATCGAGTTCCTTGGAAGCTTTTTACGAGACCACCAAATTTGAACCTGAAATATGGCCTGGAGTATGGATAACCCATCAATTATACATCATCATCAGCCGCTGGTGCTGGCTTCCCGGTCTCCCCGCCGTGAATTTTTGCTGAAACAGGCGGGGCTCGAATTTTCCGTGTGCGAAAGTGACGTGGATGAGGCCGGCTATGAATGGACCGAACCGGAGGATTACACGAAAACCCTCGCCATGGCAAAGGCAGAAGATGTGGCGGCGCGATACCCCGACCAATGGATCATCGGCGCCGACACGATCGTGGTGCTGGATGACAATGTGCTTGAAAAGCCGGTCTCAAAGGAACATGCCCGGCAAATGATCACAGCCCTGAGCGGATGCGTTCACAGCGTTTATACGGGGTATGCCGTTGTGTTCAGTCAGGCGGGCCATTTTTTTTCCGATTGGGCAAAAACCGACGTGCGTTTTAAAACCCTTTCGCCGGCAGAGATCGCGTGGTACACTGAAACATCGGAGCCCTATGACAAGGCCGGTGGCTATGCCATACAGGGCCTGGGCGCGATGTTTATAAGCCATGTAAACGGTTCTTATACAAACGTGGTGGGCCTGCCGGTGTGTGAGGTGGTGGATCATCTGATACGGCATGGGGTGATAGCATTTTAACCCGAAACTTGCATGATTGCTGAAAGGACCGTTGTTGAAAAAACTACTGCTGATTCTGCCCCGCCATGAAAGCGGTTATTGGGGCCATGTATCCAAATCAGGGAAAGCCGGCATGCTCCGTCTGAGCCTGCCCACGGTTGCCGCCCTGACACCCGACGACTGGTCTGTTGAGATTCTGGATGCGCGGGTGACACCGGTTGATTATGATCGAAAGGTTGATCTCGTGGGAATAACGGGCTTTACGGCGGAAATGCCCAGCGCCTATGCCATTGCAGACGGGTTCCGCGAACGGGGCACGCCTGTGGTGATGGGTGGTTTTCATGTGTCCGCCATGCCGGAAGAAGCGCTTAACCACGCGGACAGCGTGGTGGTGGGCGAGGCCGAACCCGTGTGGGAGCAGTTGCTCAGGGATTTTGAGGCAGGCGCCTTAAAATCGGTTTATAAGGCCGATTCGCTCATCGAAATGAAGGATATGGTCAATCCTCAGCGGGAGCTGCTGAATAAAAAGATGTATGCTACCGGGTTCAATACGATTCAGGCCACCCGCGGATGCCCCTTTGACTGTGACTATTGCGCGGTCAGCGCGTTTTTCGGCAGAAAATACCGGCGGCGACCCGCGGGTGAAGTGATCAATGAGATCAAAACATTTGACACCAAAAGTTTCTTTTTCGTGGATGACAACATCGTGGGCAGTGGTCGCTATGCAAAGGAACTTTTCAGGGCACTGGCCCCGCTGAACCGGGTTTGGGGCGGCCAGGCGTCCATCAATTTCGCCAATGACGAGGAACTGCTGTCCCTGTATTCCCGAAGCGGCGGGAAATACGCTTTTATCGGGTTCGAGTCCCTTTCCGAGGCCAACCTTCGGCGGATGAACAAGTCGTGGAATTCACCGGACAGCTATAAGACCGCCATTCAATGGATTCAAAAGGCGGGCATCAGCATTCTGGGCAGTTTTATTTTCGGTCTGGACGATGACGATCCCGGCGTGTTTGAACGGACCGTAAAGTTTATCAGGCAAACCGGCATTGATGCGGCCCAGTTTCATATTCTGACCCCGTTTCCCGGCACCCGGCTTTATGATGCCATGGAGGCCGAGGGCCGGATCGTGGACCGGGACTGGGGTAAATATCACACCAGTGATGTTATTTTCAAGCCGGTTGCCATGACACCGGAAGAATTGATGCGCGGCTATTTCTGGGCGTTCCGGGAGACCTATAAGCTCAACCGGACCCTGTGGCGCTCGCTGCGCAGCATGCACAATATCATGCCACGGGCGTCGCTGAATTTCGGGTATCGGAAGAAAGCCATGCAGATGCCGGCGGTGGGGTAGAAGGTCCGTTATGAAGGATACGATTGAAAGTCTGCGGGAACGCATGCAAGATGCCGCGGTCCGATGCGGCAGAGATGCGAGCGCCATCCGGTTGATCGGGGTGAGTAAAACCAAACCCGTGGAAACGGTTGAACGGGGGATTCGGGCTGGCCTGGCGGATATCGGTGAAAATTATGTTCAGGAGGCCCGGGATAAAATCGCGGGCCTGGCAGCCTATGATGTGACCTGGCATTTTATCGGCCATCTGCAATCCAACAAGGCAAAGCATGCGGTGCCGCTATTTGAGTGGATTCATACAGTGGACTCGGTGAAACTGGCCCGTGAAATCAACAAACAGGCGGAAAAACACGGCAAGGTTCAGAAGGTGCTGATGGAGGTCAATATCAGCGGGGAGGCGGCTAAGACCGGGGTTGCGCCGCAGCAGGCCATTGAGCTGGCAACAGAGATCAGCACGCTGCCCCACCTTTCCCTTCGCGGCCTGATGGCCATGCCGCCGTTTTTTGACGATCCCGATGCGGCCAGGCCCTATTTCGCCGCTTTGCGGGATCTGGGAGAAACCATTGCGGCCGAGGGGCTGCCCAATGTCCGCATGGATGAATTGTCCATGGGTATGACCGGTGACTTTGAGGCGGCCATCGCGGAAGGCGCCACCATGATCCGGATCGGGACGGCTATTTTCGGTGGCCGACAATGAAGATACTTTTGCATATATGTTGTGCTCCCTGCGCCATTTATCCGCTCCATGTGCTGAGGGAAGCGAATATGGACGTTATGGGGTTTTTTTACAGGCACAACATTCACCCGTTTACCGAATGCATGAAGCGGGAGCAGACGCTCGTTGATTACAGCGACAGCATCGGATTGAAGGTCATTTATCAGAAGGGATATGAGCTGGAGACGTTTCTGCAGAACGTTGTGTTCCGGGAAAGTGACCGGTGCCGCTACTGCTATCATGACCGGCTGCGCACCACCGCCCTGACCGCCAGAAAAGGGGAATTTGATTATTTTACCTCCACACTTTTGTACAGTAAGTTTCAGCAGCATGAATTAATACGGGAAATCGGCGAGGCCGTCGGCCGATCCGTGGGGGTGCCGTTTTACTATCACGACTTCCGGGAGGGCTGGAAAGCGGGCATCGCGGAATCCAAACGGCTGAATATGTACCGCCAGCAATACTGCGGCTGTATTTACAGTGAGAAAGAACGTTTTTACGGGTCTGAAAAGTGACGGCTTCGTAAAAAGCTTCCAACCCCGCTGTGGTGTTTTTGCAGAAAGTAACGCACGCGAGGCTTGGTTTTTTACCGCCATTTGTGCTAAACAATCCATTTTTCTTTCATACTTTTCTTTGCTCGCCCAAAGAAAAGTATGCAAAAGAAAGGGCGCCCCGCAGCTTAGCCTTCGGCTTCCCTCGCAGGAACGGTTTTTTCGGCGCGGGCAGAAACTCGCCTGTTCTTTTGTGCAGGAGCGTTAAGCCTCGTCTGCTCAGACAGTCTGCCCGCGTCTTCCGAAAAAACCGCCCCTGCTCGGCTGCGCTGCAAGGGGCTGGGCACGTGTTGCTGTTCAGTTGTTTCGGCAAACTGAAAAACCTGGCAATAAACTGAAAAATTGAATAAAGTTGAAATATTTACAACACATTGCCAGATTAAGTTCCTTGGAAGTCCAATTTCTTTGTTGCGCTGCATCTCTCGTCATGGCACGTAGGGTGTAGGGGCGAACCTTGTGTTCGCCCGACCAGAGGGCGACAATGTTTGCCCCTACAGAAAATTCCTCGAGATTCGCGCGCCCCGAACTCGAACGTTTTACTTTGCCGTCCCAAAATTGACTTTTTATGAGTGCATCAAAGGCAGGCATGTCATCATTACAGAGTGCCGGCGGCCTTGATCTGAGCATAAACCTGTTTGCCGGGTTCCAGGCCGAGGTCTACGGCCGATTTTCTGGTGATTCTGGCAAGCAGGGGCATTTCGCCGACCATCAGGCGCACGGTTGTCAACGCCTTTGTCGCAGGTGCAATTCGGTCCACGCGTGCCGGGAAGATATTGAGTATACTGGTACCGGACTGGCGGCTCAGCAGAATACTGACATCATTGGCCGCGATTTGGATCCTCACCGTATTGCCCGTCGGCATTTTGTTGCCGGCGACTGTAAACCGGCCGGCCGGGCAATCCAGGTATGTCAGCGCAAATTCCGGATCATGACCCCCCACAGTCGCCTCTATAATGGTTTCCGCGTCAGGCCCATGGGCCAGGGCCAGGTCAATCCGGGAAAATATTTCACGGACCGGGCCCGCCGCCAGGATTTTTCCGGCATCCATCAAAACCATGTGATCCCCCAGTCTTGCCACTTCATCGCGTGAGTGGCTGACATAAAGAACCGGCATCGCCAGTTGCCGATGCAGGGATTCCAGATACGGCATGATTTCCTTCTTTTTGTCCATATCCAGCGCCGCAAGCGGCTCGTCCAGGAGAAGCAGAGCCGGGCTGACGGCCAGCGCCCGGGCAATAGCGACCCGTTGCTGCTCTCCACCGGACAGTTGATGGGGACGACGACCCAGTAAATGCCCGATTCCGAGCAGGGATACGGCGCGGTCCACGGATATCCGCCGTTCTGTCCGGGGCACCCGTCGTCTGCCGTATTCAATGTTTTGCTTTACGGTTAAATGACCAAACAGGCTGGGTTCCTGAAAGACATATCCCACCGGTCGCTTGTGGGGCAGAAGAAAGCTTTTGCTGTCCTGCCATGTTTTGCCGCCTACAGTCAGCGTTCCCCGGATGCCGGGTTCAAGGCCGGCGATGGCCCGCAGCAGGGTGGTTTTACCACAGCCCGAGGGACCGAATACGGCGGTTACGCCGCGCCCCGGAATTTCCATATCCACATCCAGAGAAAATGTTCCCCGGCAGATTTTAAATCTTGCCGCGATGCTCATGGCTGCACCACCATGAAACGACGGTTCAGGGCGTAGACCAGCATCAGCAGCAAGAAGGAAAGTATCAGGAGCCCGCCGGACAGATAATGGGCACGGGCGTATTCAAGGGCTTCCACATGATCGTAGATGGCGATGGACAGCACCTGGGTCCGTCCGGGAATATTGCCGCCGATCATCAGTACAACCCCGAACTCGCCCAGGGTGTGGGCAAATCCCAGCACGGCGGCGGTCAGAAAACCAGGCCAGGCCAGGGGCACGACCACAGAAAAAAAACGGTCCAGGGGGGGCGCGCGCAGGGTGGCGGCGACTTCCAGGGGCCTTCGGCCAATGGCGGCAAATGCGCCTCGAAGCGGTTGTACCACAAACGGCATGGAATAGACCACCGATCCGACCACCAGTCCGGCGAAGGTGAATGCCAGGGGGCTGCCGCCCATGAATTTCATCATTCCCCCTATAAATCCATGCGGCCCCAGCGCGATCAGCAGGTAAAATCCCAGGACGGTTGGGGGAAGTACCAGAGGTAACGCCACCACTGCCTCCAGCAGAAATTTGTATCGCCAGTGTGACCGGGCCAGCCACCAGGCCATCGGAGTGCCGAGTAACAGGAGAATGACCGTCGTTAATGAGGCCAGCTTCAGGGTCATCAAGAGGGCGGTGATATCTTGTTGTTCAAGAATCATGGCGTATTATACCCGAAGCCATGGATGATGGCCAATGCCGCGTCGCTTCTCGCAAATTTCAGGAAATCCCGGGCCGTTTGGTTGTTCTTCAGCAACACCGCCTGCTGTTCGATGCTATCGTGAAGTGATTGGGGCACCAGCCAGTATGACCCCTGAATTGCCCGGCCGGGGCTTTTGATCTGGGCGTAAGCGATAAAACCCAGTGCCGCGTTGCCACTGGTAATGAACTGATACGTCTGACTGACGTTTTCGCCCTTCACGATCCGTCCCTGAAGCGGCTTCCATATCCCGCGTGCCTGCAAAACCTGTTTGGCGGCAAGGCCGTACGGCGCCAGTCTCGGATTGGCGATTGCCAGATACCTGAATTTACCGGTATGCAATACCTTCCCGGATGCATCTACAAGCCCGGGCTTGGCGCTCCATAATGCCAGCCTTCCGATGGCATAGGTGAACCGGCTTCCCTGCTTTGCGATACCCTCCTGTTCCAGTAATTCGGGACGCTTCACATCAGCTGCAAAAAATGCATCAAAGGGGGCGCCGTTCTTAATCTGCGCATAATGTTTGCCCGTGGATCCGAATGCAAGGATTACGGTGTTGCCGGTGGCCGCTTCATAATGTTCGGCGATTTTTTTTATGGCCTCGGTGAAATTGCTGGCCACGGCCACGTGAATTTCTTCGGCCGCCGCGATGTTGCCCATCATGCACATAATCAGGAAGGCCAGCAGTCTTGTCATCCACCGAAAATACGATTTGCGCTGTTTCATGACGTTTTCCTCCGTTAGGTGTTTTCGTTGTGTTTAATTGAGTATAACGATCGGCAAAAAATATACGTGTTTTGCCAATGCCATTTTTCGAAATCGTAATATATTTCCTGTTATAACGCAAGCGAAAAATCGCCCTTTCAATTGTCCGTCGGTTGTTTGCGGATGGCCGATGTTTCCCGAATGGAGGGAAAGTCCGCCGAAGGCTAAACAAACATTTCCTTGAGATAAAAAAACAGCACCACCATGCAATAGGCCAGCTTCAGGGCGATGCCGGCAACATTGCCCATGAACACACCCCATCCCACGCGCATGGCCTCTGTGGTCTGCCGGCCGGTGAGGGCTTCGCCGATGATCGCGCCGGCCAGGGCGCCGATGAAAATCCCCCAGGGCGGAATGATAAAGATGCCGACGATCATGCCGATGACCGATCCCCATATGCCGGCTTTGGCGGCGCCGTATTTACGCGCTCCCACCATGGAGACGAAAAAATCCAGGAGGGTCATGAGCACTGCACCGCCGGCCATGACCAGCATGAACCCCAGGCCGAAGGCTTCCCAGCCCTTGGCGAGGTTCAGAATAATCAGCGCGATGTAGGCCACGATGGGGCCGGGAATTACCGGCAGAATACAGCCGGCCAGTCCCGCCAAAACTACGAAAATCCCGATGATGATGAGTACCGTATTGATCATGATTTGGTTCGTGACCATCCATGAATTGCTATTTTGCCCGATTTCTGCGTCAGTCTCAAATTTTAATCCTCAAAATACGCAAAGTATTCCTCCGGTTAAAATTTTCGCCTTCCTTGAACTCGACCAAAATATCTAATTTCTGGACGGACACTGGTTCCGTGCCAAATTTTCAGGATTCACCGCCTCGCAGAGGATTGGCCGCCTCTGCGATGAGAGGGGTAGTCAACTTTCGTTTTCGGTTTCCTCCGGTACGATCTTCACGGCATCCAGGTAGCGCTTGATGCTTTCCAGGGTGATGGAAAACATGCGTTTGCCCGAGGTGATCATCATTGGTTCGTCCTTGCTGCCGCAGACTTCGGCAAAAGTTATGCCGATGACGGAAGCCGGGTCCCCTTCAGTCATGTTCATCTGCATGGCCTTGATGTAAAGATCGGCCCGCTCCTTGATCAGACTGAAGTAGTTGATATCCAGGCCTGCCGCGGTGGAACTCATCTCCGAAATTTTTTCGGAGAATTCCTGAATAGCCATCCAGAAGGCGGTGGCCAGTTCTGATTTGTGGGGATGCTCGACCAGGTAATAGGACACGGCCCATCCCGTGCACACAATTTTGAGCAGCTGAATTTCGTATTCCATGGTGGTTTTGCTGAGATCCGGTGCGGCGTCACCGGTTTCTGCCGGTTCCGGCATCGCTTCCAGCAGGACCTTGATATCCTCCCGGTCCACGGCATAATTCACCAGCGTCTGGGTGGCGTTGCTGATGCTGATCTGTTCCTTCTGCGTATCCATTATTTATCCTTTTTTTATCATTTCATGGCATTTATTCGTTGTAATGCATTATCCCCCTTTTTTGCAAACATTAACCCGGAATGGGGCGGATATTTTTTGACGGTTTCGTAAAAAGCTTCCAACCCCGTCGCGGCGTTTTTGCAGTAAGGAACGACGCTTGCGATGGTTTTGAGGCTTCGGGTTGATCATTTGACGAATGGGATCACATGTCGTATTTTATCACAATATGTTCCTTTTCGGGGATTCTGTTTGCCGGCCTGTTACAGACGCTGGCGGCAGGCCGGTTTTGGGCTGCTCCCCGCAAATGACAACCATCCAGACCAAGGAAATGTAAAAGGAAATACAAGATGAATGAACCAATCACGGGAAGCGGTCTGCTGGATGTTGACCGCCTGACCTTACACCTGGGCAAAAAACGGATTCTGGACGAGCTTTCGATTTCGCTCTGGGCCGGTCATATTCATGCGGTGGTCGGGCCCAACGGGGCCGGCAAATCCACGCTGGCGTCTACCATTATGGGGCTTCATGGTTACGAGGCTTACGAGGGCGATATCCGGTTTCAGGGAGCCTCGGTCAAGGGGCTGAGCACTGACAAACGTGCGCGGAAGGGCATTACCCTGGCCTGGCAGGAACCGGCCCGGTTTGAAGGACTGTCCGTCAAAAGCTTTATCAGCGCCGGTGCGATGGACAAGTCAGAGGAAAAGGCCGAATGGGCCCTGGATGTGGTGGGACTGAAACCGTCCGAATATCTGAACCGGGCCGTGGACAAAACCCTTTCCGGCGGCGAGCGAAAGCGCATCGAACTGGCATCGATACTCACCATGGAGCCGTCCCTGGTAATGATGGACGAACCGGATTCCGGGATCGACGTGGAGGCGCTGAATAAGATTTTCCAGGCCATCGCCCGGCTGAAAGAAAACGGGACAACGGTATTGCTGATCACCCATTCCCGGACGGTGCTCGAGCAGGCGGATCACGCCTTTCTGATGTGCTGCGGCCGGGTGGTCGAAAAAGGCGATGTGGATAAGATCATGAACTATTTCGGTGAGAAATGTATTCCGTGTGACCATAAAAATGAACCCGAGCTGGAGGCTGTTTCATGAACAATAACGACACGAGCAACAACGATATGATCGCCCGCTTGTATGAAAGTCTCGGTGAATCCCACGTGATGGCGCCGGATGTGGCCCACGTGGAGATTCATGGCAATAAGGTGCTCGGCCTTCACCTGGTGCCGGGCCTGGATGTCCAGGCCGAGGAGCTGGAGGACGGGATCCGTGCCGAAATCACGGTGGCCGAAAATACCACCGTTGAAAAGCCAGTCAGGATCTGTTTCGGGATGCTTCCGGAAACAGGGGTTCAAAAAATTTACATGACCACCCGCCTGGAAGATTATTCTTCCATTTCCATTGTGGCCAGCTGTACCTTTCCCAATGCCGTAGATGTCCGCCATACCATGGAGGCGGAGATTCATATCGGCAAGGGGGCTGAATATGCCTATCTTGAACGTCATGTCCATGGCGATGCCGGCGGCGTTGCCGTAATCCCGAGGGCCGCGGTTTACCTGGATGAAGGGGCCCGGTTCCGGACGGATTTTGAGCTGATTCAAGGGCGGGTGGGCCATATTGACATGGAATACGAAGCCTTCTGTGGTCCCCGGAGCATTCTTGAGATGTCGGCCAGGATCAACGGCACCCAAGATGATTATATCGCTATCAATGAAAAGGCCCACTTGCAGGGAGAGGGTGCTCATGGTGTGCTCATGACCAATATTGCTGTGCGGGACAATGCCACGGCAAAGATCCAGAATACCATGGCAGCCTCCGCACCGGAAGCCAGAGGACACGTGGACTGCAAGGAGATCGTGCAGGGAAACGCAACGGCCAGCGCCATTCCAGTGGTAGAGGTGAAGCACTCCCGCGCCCATGTTACCCACGAAGCATCTGTGGGCAGCGTGGATTCAAAGCAGCTTGAGACGCTTATGTCCCGCGGCCTTAACGAGAACGAGGCAACGGACATGATCATTCAGGGGCTGCTTACCCCCTCGTATTAATTGTTCACCGCGGCGACGCGGAGGCCGCAGCGGCTCAAACCCTATGCGCTCTCCGCGCCTCCGCCGTAAGATGAACAGAAGATTGCACGAATAAGGAGCGAAAACAATGCTCGAAGTAGATATACCCGGTTACGGAGAACTGACCCTTGCCCATCTCGTGATGGATTACAACGGTACCATGGCATGCGACGGGCGGCTCATTGACGGGGTTGCCGAGCGTCTTGATGCCCTTACCGGCCTGACCATTCATGTGCTTACCGCGGATACCTTCGGCAGGGCCGGGGCCGAACTGGCCGGCACCCCTGCCGAACTGTCCATTCTGCCCGAGGCGGCGCAGGACAGGGGAAAACTGGCATATATCAAGCAACTGGGTGCCGACCAAACGGTTGCCATCGGCAACGGCCGGAATGATCGCCTCATGCTGGCCGGAGCAGCCCTGGGCATTGCGCTGATTCAGAAAGAAGGCGCCTGCGTAGCGACCGTGAATGCCGCGGACATGGTGTGTCCGGATATTCTTTCGGCCCTTTCTCTCCTTTCTGCACCCAGACGGCTCATCGCCGGTCTGCGAAGCTGAAGTTCGACTATTACAGACATTTTCCCATATTGTCCACCGCATGATGCCATTGTCCATTTTTGCAGGATTGTTTGTCTTATCAGATAGAACTGTATTTGATAAGTTGACAGTTTTTTTGCCTTTCCCCTGTCTCCATACGGCTCTGATTAAAATATAAGTCTTTGAATATACTAACTATATCAATAATTTTACGATTTTTGTCAAGATTGGCCCGCTTCTTGATTTAGCATAAAGACAACATCGTTCAAAAAAATCAAAATGGGGTCATGATGGATTCGGTAAATATAGTGGTGTATTCTTCAGAACTTGATTCAGCCGGCATTAAACTGCTGACGACCCTGGAATCGGTCATCACGCGTGACAACATTACCATCGTCCGCACGGTGGAGAATTTCTGCAAGACATTGTATCAGCCGTTATCCGAAGTGGCGGTGGCCGTGATTATCGTGTCTTCGGAAAGAGAGCTCAGCGATCTGTTTCTGCTGCGGGACCGGCTTGTCAACATTCCCCTTATTCTGATCCTTCCGGACAACCGGAATGGAAACGTCAAAAAGGGCTATGGGTTGCGGCCCAAGATTCTAAGTTTTTCCGACAGTGATTTTACCGATGTGAAATGCGTGTTTGAAAAAATTGTTCAAAAGGCCAAGTATTCCATCAATTAAGCAACCCCGCGGGTTGTGAATAAAAGGAGGTATATCCATGAGGAAAGAGCGACTGGTAAAGTGCATTGAGGATGGATTAAAGCATATACTCTCATTGAAGCCCGGTGTTTCCAATGACACTGCCATCAATGCGGCTGTCGGGAGGTTTGTGGCTGAAGAGGTCAGCCGTTTTTCCGCTTCGGAGCTTCTTTCCAATTTTGATACCATGGAAAAGGGGTTGACCCGTTTTCTGAATTTTCTTGAACACCAGGAGCCTGCCACCAATTCTTCGCCTGTGTCCCTGGGGGATGACATGAAGTATTGCCCACAGGCCACGGGTTATGCGGCTGCCGCATTCGCAACGGACATGCATCATCACGATTAAATAGTGCCCATCCATAAATTGCTATTTTGCCTCCTCGCGTCTCGAAGACGGAAAAAATTCCGGCGCCAAATTTGCCCAACTTATTTTGTGACGAACCCTAATGTGGTAATTCATTCAAAATCAAAGCACCTTTTTTAACCACGAAATACACGGAAGGGCACGGAAAGAGACCTCAAAGATTCTCTGCGTTCCCATGCAGGAGCGTGGGAACGAGAAAAATTCGATGCACATATCTTCGTGTCCTTCGTGCTCTTCGTGGTAATCAACCCCAAGCAAATGAACCACGAAGCTCACGAAGAACGCGAAGGGTGAGTTTAAGAATCACGTGCCTTCGTGTTTCGAATTTAATATTGAGTACCATTTTGAACCTGAGAAAGATGGTAATTTCAAGACGGAGCATTAACGGGTCTGTAGACCCGTATCCCGGCTTTC
>JAXHVL010000191.1:0-16280 GCA_034189225.1 Thermodesulfobacteriota bacterium | reverse complement strand
GTAATCAACGCCAGACAATTGAACCACGAAGTTCACGAAGGACACGAAGGGTGAGTTCAGACTGTAAACAATCCCCTTATAGGGGTAACCAAAGCCGGCCCCTCTGGGGCCGGATGTTTACCTTTTTTGACATATAAAGGGTGTTAAAATAATCAGTGTATTCTTTAATAATAACATACACTTATATAAGAAAAAGCGCTTAAATACTATGCCAAAGCATACTTTCCTAACAATATCAGCCAGTAATATGTGGTCGATGTCTACACTTTGGGATATCGTTTCAAGAGACATCAAAAACCTGATTCTATTTTTTATGTAAAAACAGTAGGTTCAGAAATTAAATTTTCGCCTGAAACAGGCCATTTTAACACCCTTATATAATACGCTTGGAGGGGATTTTGTATTCATGACAAGAATGGCAAGAGTGGTGGCGGAAGAAAGGCCGCATCATATCACGCAGCGCGGGAACAGGCGTCAGCCGACCTTTTTTCCCGATGAAGATTATCAGGCATATATCGACCTGGTTGTCTGTGTTCGGTATATCGAAAACAACCCGGTTCGGGCAAAACTGGCAACGTCTCCGGACAAGTGGCCCTGGAGAAGTGCGTTTGTCCACATGGCTCGGAAAAACGATAAGCTCGTGAATGTGGAACCCGAGCTTTCGATCATAAGTGGTGACTGGCAGCAATTTCTGTCAGGGGCATTTCCAGATGAAGAACAGGAAGAGATCCGCAAACATTCACGAACAGGCAGACCGCTGGGAAGCTCTGCCTTTGTGGCGGAATTGGAACACAAACTGGGCAGAAAGCTGAAACCGCAAAAACCGGGAAAAAAAAGAAAAGAGAAATAAATGGATATACTGTCCCCGGAATTCCGGCCGGAATTCCCGGCCCGGAATTCCCGGAATTCCCCGGAATTCTGTCCCCGGAATTCCCGGCCCGGAATTCCCCGGAATTCTGCGAATTTCATGCAAAAACCCGGGCCCGAGGCGGCAGAAAAGAATGATGGGAAGGGCTACGTGGTTTTGCAGGATATCTCCTGGTAGGAAAATTCCCTCAGTCCGGCGTTATCTTTGGCGTGTTCAATGGTCATATTGACGATGTTGCCGTTTTCGTCAATGTCGATATAAATATTCTCGCTTATCTCACGCGTTTCAAAAACGTCTTTATCCGTGAACTCCACGTGAGCCGTATCTGTATCGGAAAAGTATTTTACTCTCATTTTTTTAATCCTCCCGGAACGACCGGTCAAAAAAGGCGTTATGAACTGTTTCTCCGTCTTCCAGCAATATCACCCGGAGATATTTGTCGACTTCCTGGATTTTTGCCCATTTTCTGATTCTGCCGTCACCCTGGATTACCGTTTTCTCGGCATATTGTATCACAAAACGAATCCATTCATCTTTTATATGCGCCCGATCGGGTCTTTGTCTTGTATAGTCGAAATATTGGGTTGTTTTCATGAAAATGATTTGCAGGCAACAATGACTGGAAGCTTTGCCGATTTTTCAGCATACCCTGCTGTTGTTCCTGGTTTTGTGTACGGGATCGCCATAATTCTATAGAATGTATATAAAATACCATGGAAGATGGTTAAACTTCAATCATTTTTCCACTGACTCTGGCTTGCGCTGCTAATGTGAAACCTTTTTTGCCCCCTCTCCGGCAAAACAATCAATATTATTGAAATGCTGAGGTCCGTATGATAAAAAAGGTATACTGCAAACGGATTTCACACGGATTATGAATAAAAAGAATCTCACGGAACGCGATATCTGCACCAAATATATCACCCCCGCCCTGGAACAGGCCGGGTGGGATAATATGGAGCAGATCCGGGAGGAAGTCTCTTTTACCCACGGCCGGGTCATTGTCCGGGGCAAACTGGTCACTCGCGGTAAAGTCAAACGCGCCGATTATATTCTTTATTACAAATCCCATATTCCCATGGCCGTCATCGAAGCCAAGGACAACACCCATGCGGTGGGCGCCGGCATGCAGCAGGCCCTGGGGTATGGCGAAATCCTCGATGTTCCTTTTGTGTACAGCAGCAACGGCGACGCCTTTCTGGAGCACGAACGCCGCAAGACCGACGGCCCCTCGGAAACCGAGCTGCCCCTGAACGCTTTCCCCTCGCCCGAACAGCTCTGGCAGCGGTATCGCCGGGCCAGGGGCCTCGACGACGCCGTCAACGAAATCGTCACCCAGGATTACTATTTTGACTCCGCCGGCAAAACACCGCGGTATTATCAGATCAACGCCATCAACCGCACCATCGAAGCCATCGCCAAAGGCCAGGACCGCATCCTGCTGGTCATGGCCACCGGCACCGGCAAAACCTATACCGCCTTTCAGATCATCTGGCGGCTCTGGAAATCCCGCACCAGAAAACGGATCCTGTTTCTGGCCGACAGAAACATCCTGGTGGACCAGGCCCGGGTCAACGACTTCAAGCCCTTTGGCGGGGCCATGACCAAAATCAAAAACCGCCGGGTGGACCCTTCTTATGAAATTTACCTGGCCCTGTACCAGGCCGTGTCCGGCACCGAAGAATTCCAGAACATCTACCGCCACTTTTCCGCTGATTTTTTCGATCTCATCATCATCGACGAGTGCCACCGGGGCAGCGCCGCCGAGGACTCCGCCTGGCGGGAAATCCTGGAGTATTTTTCAACCGCCACCCATATCGGCCTGACCGCCACCCCCAAGGAGACCCGGTATGTCTCCAACATCCATTATTTCGGCGACCCGGTCTACACCTATTCCCTGCGGCAGGGCATTGAAGACGGCTTCCTGGCGCCCTACAAGGTGGTGCGGATCGACCTGGACAGAGACCTCATGGGCTGGCGGCCGGAACACGGCAAACACGACAAGCTCGGCAACCCCATTGAAGACCGCGTTTACAACCTGACCGATTTTGACAAATCCCTGGTCCTGGAAAAACGCACCGAACTGGTCGCCCGCAAGATAACCGAATTTCTACAGGCCACCAACCGTTTTGACAAAACTATCGTCTTTTGCGAAGACATCGATCATGCCGAACGCATGCGCCAGTTCTTATGCAACCAGAACCCCGCTGAAGTTGCCAAAAACCACCGCTATGTCATGCGCATCACCGGGGACAGCCAGGAAGGTAAAGGCGAGCTGGACAATTTCATCGATCCGGAAAGCCGCTATCCGGTCATAGCCGCCACCTCCCGGCTGCTGTCCACCGGGGTGGACGTGCAGACCTGCAAGCTGATCGTGCTGGACCGGATCATCAATTCCATGACCGAGTTCAAGCAGATCATCGGCCGCGGCACCCGCATCCAGGAGGATTTTGACAAGTACTATTTCACCATCATGGATTTCAAGCGGGCCACGGAAAACTTTTCCGACCCGGATTTTGACGGGGAACCGGTCCAGGTCTACGAACCCGGTCCGGAGGATTCGCCGGTCCCGCCGGATGATGACGGCCACGCCCCCGAAAGCCCGGAAGACGAGCCCCCTCCCGAAACCGCCCCCGGCGAAATCATCGAGGAACCGCCGCCCGCCGGCCGGGTTAAATATTATGTCCAGGACGTGGAAGTATCCGTCATTGCCGAACGGGTCCAGTATTACGGCCCGGACGGCCGCCTGATTACCGAGTCCATCCGGGATTACACCAAAAACACGGTCCGGAAAAACTTTGCCTCCCTGGATGATTTTTTAAACCAATGGCGCCAGGCCGACCGCAAACAGGCCATCATCACGGAACTGGAAGAGGCCGGGGTGCTGTTCGACCCCCTGGCCGAGGATGTGGGCAAAGATTTCGGCCCCTTTGACCTGATCTGCCACGTGGCCTTTGGGCAGCCGCCCCTGACCCGGCGGGAACGGGCCGACAACGTCAAAAAGCAAAACTATTTCACCCGCTACGGAGAAACGGCCCGGCAGGTCATCAACGCCCTGCTGGACAAGTACGCCGACGAAGGCATCGAAAATATCGAAGACATAGACGTGCTGCGGCTGCAACCCATCAACACGTACGGTACCATGGTGGAGATCATCGACAGCTTCGGCGGCAAAGACCAATATAAGCAGGCCATCAAAGAGCTGGAAAGCCATCTTTATGACGTGGCCTGAGCAATGACGGAAAGCAAATATTCCCCATGACCATCACCACCGCGGTAAAAGCCATTCAGGACATCATGCGCAAGGACGTGGGCGTGGACGGCGACGCCCAGCGCATCAGCCAGATCGTCTGGATGCTCTTTTTAAAAATCTTCGATGACCGGGAGCAGGAGATCGAGCTCAAGGACGATAATTACAAAAGCCCCATCCCGGACCGTTTGCGCTGGCGCAACTGGGCCGCCGATCCCGAAGGCATGACCGGCGAAGATCTCATGGATTTTGTCAACAACGACCTCTTCCGCAATCTCAAGAACCTGAAGGTCCGCTCCGGCGCTGATCAGCGGGCCCTGCTGATCCGGTCCCTGTTTGCCGATGCCTACAACTACATGAAGTCCGGCACCCTCATGCGCCAGGTCATCAACAAGATCAATGAAATCGATTTCAACCGCTCCAGCGACCGCCACCTGTTCAACGACATTTATGAAAAAATCCTGAAAGACCTGCAAAGCGCCGGCAATGCCGGCGAATATTACACCCCCCGGGCCGTGACCCAGTTCATGGTGGACATGGTCGCGCCCCGGCTGGGCGAAAAAATCCTCGACCCGGCCTGCGGCACCGGCGGCTTTCTGGTCTGCGCCATTGAAAACATCCGTCAGCAGGATGTCAAAACCGTCAAGGACGAAGAAACCCTCCAGAAATCCATCCATGGCGTGGAAAAAAAAGCCCTGCCCCACCTGCTCTGCGTCACCAACATGCTCCTGCATGAAATCGACGTGCCGGTCCAGATCCAACATGACAACACCCTGGCCAAACCGCTTCGCGGCTACGGCCCCAGGGACCGGGTCGACGTGGTGGTCACCAACCCGCCCTTCGGCGGCATGGAAGAAGACGGCATTGAAAACAATTTTCCCAAGACCTTCCGCACCCGGGAGACCGCCGATCTCTTCCTGGTGCTGATCATGCACATCTTAAAAGAAGGCGGCCGGGCCGCCGTGGTCCTGCCGGACGGCACCCTCTTTGGCGAAGGCATCAAAACCCGCATCAAGGAAAAACTCCTGGCCGAATGCAACCTGCACACCATTGTCCGCCTGCCCAACGGCGTGTTCAACCCCTACACCGGCATCAAAACCAACCTGCTGTTTTTCACCAAGGGCGAACCCACCCGGGACATCTGGTTTTACGAGCACCCCTATCCCCCCGGCGCCAAGTCCTACAGCAAGACCAAGCCCATGCGCATAGAGGAATTTGAACCGGAAAAAAAGTGGTGGAAAAAACGCCGGCAGAACCAGCACGCCTGGAAAGTATCAGCCGAGGACATCCGGGCGGGCAACTACAACCTGGACATCAAAAACCCCCACACCAAACCCGAGGAAAACGGCGACCCGGACAAACTCCTGACCGAATACCAGGCCCTGCTGAAGGATATCGCCCAGACCCGCCAGGCCCTAAAAGAAGAACTGAAAAAGGCCCTGGAACGATAAAAAATATCAGGACATCCCAATTGAAATTGACAGATCAGCACCCCAAACACAACTATCTCTATAAGCGCTCGCGAATATGAATCTGCAAACCTTTTATGACCATTTTGAATACCTGGCCGACGCCCCCAACGGTGTGACCAAACTCCGGGAAATGATCCTGCAACTGGCCGTCCAGGGCAAACTGGTCCCCCAGGATCCCAAGGACGAACCCGCCTCCGTCCTGCTGGAAAAAATCAAGGCCGAAAAAGAAAAACTCATCAAACAGGGCAAGATCAAAAAATCAAAACCCTTGCCGCCGCTTACGCCGGAGGAAGTGCCCTATGAATTGCCGGAGGGGTGGGGGTGGGTGAGGTTGGGGGATATAGCAATACTTGAGAATGGAGACAGGAGTAAACGCTACCCAAAAGAAAATGATTTTCAAAATTCAGGCATACCATTCTTTGGTGCAAAAGATATGGTTGATGGAATGCTTCGGTTTGATAATGGGCTTCGGTTTATTTCCAAAACAAAGTTTGATGAACTTAGAAACGGAAAACTTATTGATAATGACTTTGTGGTTTTACTAAGGGGAAGTGTCGGAAAAACTGCCATTTTCCGAGCTTCATGTGAATTCACAACTGGTTTCATAAACGCACAAATGCTGATTATAAGATTGTTAAACAAATCTCTATGTGAATTTTTTAACCTTTATAGCAAATCAGTTTTTTTTCAATCATCGATTACGGATAAAACAACAGGCTCCGCAGTCAAACAAATGCCCGCAAATGTTTTGTTAAATTTCCTAATACCATTTCCCGCATTATCCGAACAACACCGCATAGCCTCCAAAGTCGATCAGCTAATGGCCCTGTGCGATGAACTGGAAACCCGCCAACAAAAAAAAGAGACCGCCCGCGCCCGATTAAACCAATCCATCACCGCCAACCTCTTAACCGCCCCCACCCCCAAAGCCTTCACCACCGGCTGGCAGCGCCTCTGCCACAACTTTGATCTGCTGTACGACACCCCCGAAACCATCCCCACCCTCCGCCAGACCATCCTGCAACTGGCCGTCCAGGGCAAACTGGTCCCCCAGGACCCCAATGACGAACCCGCCTCCGTCCTGCTGGAAAAAATCAACGCCGAAAAAGAAAAACTCATCAAACAGGGCAAGATCAAAAAATCAAAACCCCTGCCGCCGGTTACCCCGGAGGAAATGCCCTATGAACTGCCGAAGGGGTGGGAGTGGACAAGATTGGGAAATGTAGGCAGAATTATTGGAGGTGGCACACCCAAGACAAGTGAGGCTGAATACTTCACAGATAATTGTATTCCCTGGCTTACGCCTGCCGATCTTTATCAATTAAAAGGGAAATATATCAGTAAAGGTAAAAGGGATATAACTGATTTAGGATTAAAAAAAAGTTCTGCACAACTGATGCCTAAAAATACAGTTATTTTTTCGAGCCGGGCACCAATAGGATATGTCGCAATAGCCGCAAACGAACTTTGTACGAATCAAGGCTTCAAGTCATGTGTGCCATATATACTACGAATGAACGAATACATATATTATTTCTTAAGATGTATGTCCAAAGAAATTGATAAAAATGCTTCCGGCACAACCTTTAAAGAAGTATCTGGAAAAATTGTGAGTGAAATACTAATCTCTATCCCACCACTTGCCGAACAACTCCGTATCGTCACCGAAATCGACCAAATTATGGATCTGTGTGACCATCTGGAAGAAAAGCTGACCCAATCAGCTGACAACAGCCAGCGATTAACCGAAGCTGTCATTCACCATTTGACGGCAGCTTGAGATTATCATAAGCCTCACGCCCCGGTCCCGCCGTAAAGTGCCCGTATATAATTTTCGAATGTTGTTAATTTAGAGTTTGTTCTTGCCGTCTGGTGATGTTAGTTGTATAGTTTTCATAGTGTTACTCCTACCAGCCCTTCTCTAATTTTGCAAGGGGTGGGTGTCTCACTATCATTGGCACAGAGGGTTTTGTCACCCACTTTCCTCGCAGCTCCAGAGACGCCGAATGTGCGCGCGCCGAGCTTCGATATCTCCTACATCCTTCCAGGATGGGAGAACGGCCCGAAGACGGTCGAACTCATTATGAATAGCTACACGGGGATAGAGCCCCGCGTGCCGTCGCAGGTGCCAGAAAAGCAGTAGCTTGTCTGGCTCATCGAAGCCTTCTCTGACACAGCCGGCCACCAGCGGTAACTGCGCTGTCAGCTCCGGGCACGGTGCCTCGCCGCGGACAGCCTCGAAGACGCGGACGACGACCGAAACACCGTGCGCCAGGCTGGACGCAGAGTGGAGCGCGAACCTGCGGCCGAGGTGGATTGCCTTGACATGCCCAGTAGCGCCGCGGTGCCTGTGAAGCGCGACGCCGATTTCCGCCACCGGAGTGCCCGACATCCACGCACGGAGCACGTCCGGGATGACTGCCCGCCAGCGGTTCTCCCACTCCGCGACCGTCTCGGTGAACTCATAGGCGCGCCCAACTTTTTTGCGGACTCTCGGGATGATGCGCGCCAGGCCCGAGCCCCCCGGACTGACCAGAGCGAAGAGCTGCCGCGCGACTTCCAGAATCGCGAAGTCCAGAAGGTCGTCGAACTCCCAGCGCGAAACCGCCTCCGGTGTCGGAACCTTCGCTGCCGTGCTGGCTGCGACGACCGGAGAGACGCCCACCAAACTCGCGAACTCCCGCCAATCGTCTAGCTCCAGACCTTCCGCATCGTCCTGTTCGTCGTCGAGCGTCGCCCCCACGGACCGGAGGAACGTAGCCTGGCTGGCGGCACGTGCATCGCGGTCGGGCCTTGTCGAGTTGCCCAGCGAAGAACCCAGGATGTTCACCAGTAGATCTTCAGGGATACCGGCCGCCCTCCTGACGACGTAGTCGCATACGTCGGCGTCAACGCCGGCCGCCTGGACTCGATCAATGATCTGGGTAATCGGATCGATCACATCAAGACACTGATCGGGCAGCCCGAAGAGCGACATGATGTGGTCTAGGTCGGAGACCAGATAGGTCTGGTCTTTCTGCGATACGGTGAGGATTTGGCCCGGCAGGTCGATCACGATGCCGTGCGCGTAGTGGCCTGCGCGCCCCGCTCGACCAGCCGCGTTCAGAAGCTCGTGCACCGCCAGCGGCTGCATGCCGCTTTCGTCCATATCCTCGATCCAGCGGTCGTCGCCGGCGATAACCACTGCTTCCGCTGGGAGGTTGATTCCCTGCGCCACCGTGGGCGTGGCCACCAGACCCAGGAGACCGTCGGGCCTTCGGAACGCCGACTCTACCGCGGCTCTCTCAGGCCAGAGCAGGAGTCCATGGTGGATGCCGACGCGATCGCCGGACAGCCCCTCGACGTGTTCGGCGTCTCCGAGCTCAATGGCTGCGGCGTCGAAGAGAGCTTGCTCGTCATCCGTGATGGCGACGGCGGGGACGCCTTCTGCTGTGAGGGTCGAAGAAGCGCCATCTGCGATTTTCGAGGTCCAGCCGACTTGTTGGCTGAACACAATCGGGCGCATCCCGGCTTTAGCCATCTCTGCCAGGAGTAGACCTCCGACCGTGTTTCTGTTGGCGGTGATCCCCCAGGACGGGCCCACCGTAAGCGGGACGGGTCCCGGTAGAATCGGGAACTTCGCGAAACTGCTATCTGTTGCCCACACCTGCGTGTGGCAGAAGAGGCCGACGGGCTGCGCCTCTATGTCGGCCTTGTCAGCTTTTCGCGGCACTCCGGTACCTCGAGCTCGCCGCCTTGCCCACACGTCATTTTTCAGCTGCTTGATGTCGTGAGCCTCGTAGACAACAACACCCCGCACTTGTCTCGTCGGCTTCCACGGCAACTCGAGCACCGCCGCGGGACGCCCGGTCGCTGCCTCAAGCCAGTCGCCAAGCGCCTGTCCATTCCGGACCATTGCCGAGATGAGAACTACGTCTGCGTCAGCTGACCGCTGAAGGAGAGAGAGCAACGTCCACATCGCATCGACGGGCCTCCGACCCGGAAGACGCGATGAGCCGTACCCCGGAAATTCACCGGAGAGCTGATGGCACTCATCCACCACGATGAGACCGACGTCGGTGTGGGCGTCCTCGTCGAACGACAGGTAGGCCAGGCACTGCTCCGGCGTGTGCACGAACACTCGCTCTGCGGCTTTCTCTCCGAAGTCCTCGAGGAAGCGCCCCCGTACGACCGCCTGCGCAATCGGAACGAGCGTGCGGCCGAGCTCGGTTGACACCTGGTCGACGAGGGCTCGGGTCGGGGCAAGGTAGACGACCTTCAGGCCACGCAGCAGCTCTGCCGCGATTCGAAGCTCGGTGATCGTGGTCTTGCCGGCGCCCGTTGGAAAGGTGAGCACCGACGAAGTCCCTGGATCCAGGAACCCCTGCTCAAACGAGCTCAAGTGGTTCCGCCACAGAAAGGGCCTTCGTCCCGCGAATGCTTGCGTAAAGTTTGCCCACCTACCCGCATCCACGCCGGTGGGAGGCGGCAAGCTGGTGACGGCGGTGGCCAACAGCAGGTCGGAGACACGGCGCAGGAGTCGGGCGACGTGGTAGGGGCCCTCAAGGTTGGGGCGAACCACGAAAGCCACGCCGCCAGCATCCACCGCCTTCCGGGCCCTGCCGATTCGGTCGAGCACGTCGTCAATCAGTGCGCCCGGATCATCCTGGACCTCAAGACCAAGGGCGATTCGCGCGATTGCAACCACCGATCGGGCCAGGCCTGCCCACAGCGCGTCGGCAGCCTCGCGCAGATAGTCGTGCGGTCCGGACACTGGTTCGGCCGCCGTCCTGCCCGCAACGAAGCTACGGAGTCGCTGACCATCACCCGACGCAAGGGCGGCGATCCCGCGGAGGAGCTCCGCTTCAAAAGGAGCATCGTCGGGCTTGACGAACCGCTTCGAAGTCTCCGCCGCGTCTGCCTGCTGGCCCCCAATCAGAAAGAGAAGACACGCCGCGACTTCTGGGCCCACCCCATGGAGCGACAGCGATCGGTCCGTGACCTCCTGATCGGCGATTCGCGCTTCGGTGCTCCGTGCTTGGCTCAGCGTGTGGTGGGCTGAACCCGCAACGAATGCACAGGCGGCCCGATGGGGATTGTCGTCCGGCAGAAAGATCGAGAGGCCCTCGTACGTGTCAGCCAAGCGCCGGAGCTGTCTGATGTTCTGGTCCCACTCGTCGTCCCTGTAACCCGCGTCCAGACGAACGGCCCCGAGTCGGGCGGCGACGACCTTCGCGTATGCTTCCGTCAGGAACTGTGGCAGACGTTCGAGGTCAAGTTCCGCAAGGGGTTCAGCGCTCTGGATGAGCCGGACGGTCTCCGAGTCGAACATCTCATTCCTCCTCAGCGTACGTACGGAGCTCGGCTTCGACCTTGCCGGCCAGCTGGGTCATCCAGACCCGGAGCTGCGGGATGTGAATCGTCTCTCCTCGACGGCGATCGCAATCTCCGGTCACGACGGTCTCGAAGTCCTTGAAGAGCCTGCGGGTCCGGTTCCTCTCGACGGTCACGCGGACGCGGTATCGCCGCGCGCCATTCCACGAGATGCGGCGCACGAGTCTGGTTGCCTCGTCAGCCGGAACTCCTCCGAGGCCCAAGGTTGCGATGATGTTCGAGCGAAGCTCGTCTCTCCTGCCGCCAGCCTCGTAGTCCCTGATCTCCGGCCAGACATCCTCTCGCACTGTGGCGCGAGGATTCTCGGTGGCCTTATCTTCGCATATGGAGAGCGGCCACTACCGCGCCGTCTGCGCGATGCACGACGATGGAGTCCTGGCCCTTTCCGGCAGCCTGTGGGTGCGGAAGCGCAACGAGGTCGCCTTCCTCAAGGTCGAGGTGCGCGGCCAGCCACATCATCAACTGAAAGAGGAAGCCGTCGCGATGGTAGACGTCAGGAGGCTTCAGACGGCGATCCACGATATCCTCGATCTCGTCAGCCTCGAGACTCGGACCGTCATCTTCAACGGACTCACCGGATAGGACCGCCTTCGCCAACATGAACTCTTGGGCAAGGACCAAGGCAATGGCCCGTGCGAGGGCGTTCTCGTCTGTGATGGAGAAGGAAATCCCTTGGCAGTAGTCGTCGTCGAGTAAATCGCGTCGCAGCATTGTGTCAGCCCGCCACCGGGCTACTCAGGGGCGGCGCGCTTTTTGCCGTCCCCTGAAAGCAGCAAGATTATAAAGCTTAATCAAAGCGCCATTCCACCTATCTGTTTAGCCATATGTGTTGCATAACTGTCTGTCATTCCGGAAATATAATCCATTACTTGCATGTAGGAATAGTATAAAGAGTCTCCTCTCTTTGGTGCATTAATCCCCATCATACTTAAAATGCGTTCACTTCTAAAAGAAAGCGTTTTCCCTGTGACTTGTTCGCGAACAGCATTGCAAAAAGTTTCGAGTAATATGCCAAGAGTTGTGTAAGCCCCTATTTCTAACTCAATCTTCCTTGGATGTTTAAAGATCTCTTCTTTGGCTATTTCTTTTGCATTATCCAAAGGCTCTTTAATCTCTTTTTCACATGCATAAATTAAGTCATTTTTGAAACTCCCCTTCATTATATCATCTAACTTATCGATGAAAGAGTTTGTTACCCCATCAATAGCCTGACCAATTGCTTTTCCTCTCAAGTATGACATCTTTCTACGGTTTGATATTTGTGTGCTTTCAATAATATTATCCAACTTTGGATCTTTGGAGCACAATGGCTTTAAAATTTCAAGGATTTCAGGAAATAGCAGTATACCCATTTCATGAGCATCTTCTAAATCAAGAATTCGATAGCAAATATCATCAGCCGCTTCGGTCAAAAAGGCAAATGGATGCCTGCAATATTTAAATTCATCTTCCTTTATAAGTCCTACATGTTCAGCAATTGTATTTAAAATACTTTCTTCAGTCCTAAAACTACTGAATTTTGATACTTTGGTTGTTTCTCTGGAAGTCCAAGGGTATTTAAGCAGAGCAGCGAGTGCCGCATAGGTTAATCTCATACCCCCTTCGCATGGGTAATATTCCAATTGCGATACAACACGAAATCCCTGGGCATTTCCTTCGAAGAAATGGAAATCCAATTTCTGATAATCTTCCAGGTCGTCTAATAGTAGTGCGGTCTTAGGTTGGCGAAACCAGTTTCTTATCGCCTCTTCCCCAGCATGTCCGAACGGTGGATTGCCAATATCATGCGCCAAGCAAGCGGCTTGTATTATTTGGCCTACATTCGCAGGAACAACGTGACTCGGTAATCTATCCTGAATTTGTTCTCCAATATTAATGCCAAGACTTCTTCCTACGCTAGCGACTTCAACACTATGTGTGAGCCTAGTATGGATATGATCATTAGATGCTAAAGGATGAACCTGAGTCTTCTTTCCAAGCCTTCGAAATGAACTAGAAAAAGTTATTCTATCACAATCTTTATGAAAAACACTTCTGCCAGACTCCGTAACCTCATCTCGCTCTTCTACGTTTAATCTTTTTGGCGATAACAGCGCATTCCAATCCATCTCCATAATAATGCTCCTTGTTTATAACGCCTGAAGCCAATGACAGCCAGGGCTTCCACCAGCTTGGTTAAAAATTTGGTTGTTCAATTCCCTCGATTTTTCAAAACCCGAGTGCCCTGGCTGTCCACTTGAGCTTCTTGGTTATGTTGCAATGCTACGAGCCGGGTGCAGAATCACACCAAGCCGAACAATTGCATCGACTTTTGACCTCATGACGTCCTCGAAGAGGACGCTCCCGCTTAGAATAAGGGCCAGATCCTCGCCAGTCATGAGAATGATTCTTGGCGAATCGCCTGAATATTTTGTGACCGCAGTTTCGTCGAAGCCGTTTGCCGATATAAACAAGCCTCTCGTGCTTTGCGCCTTACCACGAATTTTACCGTCAAAGACAGAAAGGTCGGGCTGCTTCGTAAGCTCCTTCGTCCATTTCGCCTCGACAAGGTAGTCAAATTTTTCGTAGCGAAAGTGTCCGTCAATTTGTTCGCGACCGGGCGTTCTGTAAGGCGGCTTGTGTTCGAACTCGCAGATATGAAGCAACTGGAAAAATAACTCTTCTAGCTTGAAGCCCCGCTGTTGAGCCGTGAGGGTGGAACCGCTAGTGAGCGAAAGAAAATCGTTGTTTAATGCCGCCAAGCGCGTGCTGCGCTCGCGGTTGTTGGCAACCGACTGCGTGTAGGAGGTACGCGCCTTTTCACGAGCTTGCCGAGCTACCTCTGCCTCGATGGGATCGTTGCCTACAGCATCTCTGAATTCAGCAAGAAGCCGCTTGGCCTTCTTTTCATCGAGTTGATCAGAGTCTTTCGCTCCCTTGAGCCGATAGAAGCCAGAAATGAGGGAATTTATGAGCTCGACGTTGCCGGTTTGTTCTAAGTGCTCCAAGACAGCACGCATCATAGTGTACTTGTTGTAGGCCTCGCGGGGATAGCGTTGCTGAAGCGATTTAGATATGCCGCAGCTTCGGAGAAAGCTATAGAAGCCGTTCCAATACCAGAAGCAGGCACCAGCCAGCTCGACCATCTTCTCTTTCACTTCAAATGTTAGCTTTTTCTGCATATTTTGCGGATGGCCCCCAATGCAACATTACATCGCTTTTCAGCGGACGCGTGCTTTTTGCGCTCCGCTGCAAAAGCTTTTGACATTTTCAATTTGCAATCATCTCCCATTTCGTTTTGAAAACTTCCGGGAGCCATTCAAGAGATTTCTTAAGAAAGCCCTTTATCTCGTCCCTCTTTATGCAAACAACATTATTTTCATCGTCACCTTCGTATAGGCCATTTGATTGAAATAAAAATATCTTGTAAGGATAGTGCGAGAAATCGCTCCAATTCAAACTGACATTTCCTGTTTTTACTTGGGTCAGAGCCTTTTCTCCAGTGTCAAGGGGTCAAGGGGAATCAAGGGGTCAAGTCTACTCTTGACTCTTTTCGGTCAAGGGGTCAAGTCTACTCTTGACTCTTTTCGATCATATCCCTCAACTGCCAGATGGTTTTCCGTAGCTTCACATTCGCCGATATTGGGTTTTCCATTCTTCCCATAATCATGATATTGCTCACAGGACTGTACTCGTTTATCGAAAAACCTTATAGCTCCCGGTTAATATATCACGTCGCAATCTTCTTGCCAAATAAGCCGCCATATTTCTCAACTAATTGAAAACGCCGCGCCTGGATGGATAGGTCCGTTTTCCGAAATCCCGTAAAATTCCGATACCGCACGTTTCCGTACACAGAAAACCCAAAAGAGTCAAAACGAGACTTGACCCCTTTATTCTTTATCTTTATTCGATGGATGCTGAGGCCAATGAGCAGATGCTTGCGGTGTTGCTAATTCTACGATACCAGCAATGTAGTTTGCGCATAGCCTCGCATAACCTGTACTCGCCGCGCTAAGTGTCGCCTCCTTCATAATCTCCTCTGCAAAGTCTTTCGCATCATTGAAACGGACTCTGTTGCCATATGAACGTAAACCGAATCCGATGAGTAATAAAATGATGCCAATATACCACCAAAACCAGATTATTCCTAAACAAACGAGTATCAGCACGATCCCCGCCCCCTTCCATGTGTGATACCTTCGGTATTGTGGAAAATTGTGTGCTAAGAAAAGGGGATCAACTGTTGCAGATAATTGACGATTGGAGATAAACTCTGTAAATTCTTCCCAGTAATTCCAAAAATCTTCAGCAGCTTCACTTGCTGGCACAGTTAGTTTCTTCCCAAACGTTTCCTCAATCTGACTTATGAAGCTATCAAGGGATAACCTTTTGCCTTCCATATTACCTCCAAAGCCCAACGCAAAGTTCAGTTGTGCCGTGTCTATTCGGCATAAACTGGAATGACAGGTTGGGTTATTTCCTGTTCCATTGTCTCGATAAAGGGTACTTCCGCCCATAGTAGCGCTCCATCAAATCAGTCATGTCGTCTAGTGCTTTCTCCTCTGAAATGTGACCATAAAAAAGTTGCTGCCAAAGCGCGTCGTCCTCCTTTTGTAGTTCACCTTTGCCAAACGTTGCCGACCAAGGCGCTTTGTTTCGCCGTTCTTTGGAGCTGAACTCTACTCGGAAAACAACATCACGCGCATCAAGTTCATTGAAGAGTTCCGGAAAGTCACGATAAGACTTCTTCCGCTGATCTGCTGGCCCCATACAGTCTGTGATATCAAAGTAGTAATCTTCTGCTTTGGTGATGATTTTCTTGGATGTAGTCTCCTGCGTCTTGATTTTCATTTTTTCAATCCTGCGTTCGCCGACAGAAATCAAGTCGTACTGTACAAGCTCCCAATTCATGTGCCTACACATGCATATGTAATTGAGGTAATCGGTTTCAACTTGTCGGTAATTGCCACCGGCCTGAGATTCGATAAAAACCGGTTCATCTATACATTTTCCGAATCCTCCCGCTATTGGAAGATCCACATCCACCCCAAAGCTTTTTTTCAGCATTTCACAAAGGGTAAATTGCACGATCATGAAGCCTCTCCTTTCAGCTTTGCCCAACGGGCTCTTCAGCGGGCGCGGTTTTTTTGCGCTCCGCTGAAAGAGCAAGAATAAAGGCAATGCCGTTTCCTTAACAGACAGTTTTGTATTCATAAAAGGGGGTATCCACTTCGCTAACCCTGTGATAGAATCGGCCCATGACAAGCCAATTTCCCAATCACCCGACAGGCGGCGTGGATTATCCCCGAACGTTGCAAGAATTTGATAAATGGTT
>JAXHVL010000190.1:0-4470 GCA_034189225.1 Thermodesulfobacteriota bacterium | reverse complement strand
GTAATCAACGCCAGACAATTGAACCACGAAGTTCACGAAGGACACGAAGGGTGAGTTCAGACTGTAAACAATCCCCTTATAGGGGTAACCAAAGCCGGCCCCTCTGGGGCCGGATGTTTACAATATCGCCGTAAGATTCGGCCCCGCTGCCCGTGAAGGCTGTACTGCGGATACTTTCCACCGGATAGCGGGCGGTGAGGTCCTGCCATGCCTGGCGGACCGCTCCGATGGGATTGGCAAAATGCATGATCGGGGCCGGCGCATAAAGAATATTCCGGTCCTCGTCCACCAGGGCATAATGGACGGCACTGCTGCCGACGTCGAATCCGGCATAGTATTCTTCTTTAACGGTATCGTTCATTTTTCTTGTAGGTTTTCGTTGGCCAAAAGGTCCCGGATTTCTGCTTCGCTGCAAGGGGCTGTGCCCGTGTTGCTGTTCAGTTGTTTTGGCCAACTGAAAAACTTGGCAATGAACACAAAAATTTAATAAAATGGTATGTTTACAACAAGTTGGCAGACTAAGTTCCTTGGAAGTATATCAGATCTCACATCCCCCGGAAGCGCAGCCCCCGGCGTATGCCGACTGAACGGAGACATATTGGGAAGGGCCGGCGCCGGCGGGTTCCTGGCCCGGCATGTTGAGCACCTGGCCGGCCTTGCTCCCGTAGCGGTAGACCGTGATGCCCTTGCAGCCCTGCCGGTGGGCATCGATATAGGCCCGGCGGATGGATTCGGCATCGGCTTCCGCCGGCAGATTGATGGTTTTGGAAACCGAATTGTCGGTATGTTGCTGAAACACCGCCTGCATGCGGATGTGCCAGGCCGGATCGATATCCCAATCCGTGGCAAACAGGCGCCGGAGATTTTCCGGAATGCCGGCGATGCCGTTCAGGGTGCCCTGCCGGGCGATTTTTTCCTTCAGCGCCTCCGACCAGACCCCCTGCTGCCGGGCGATCTGTTCAAACAGAGGATGTACCTCCATCAGCCGGGTGCCTTCCATGACATTGCGCACATAGGCCAGGGCGAACAACGGCTCGATACCGCTTGAACACCCGGCGATAATGCTGATCGTGCCCGTGGGCGCGATGGAGAGAAGAGAGGCGTTCCGCAGCGGCGCTTCCCCGGGACTTGCATGAATGCTGGACGGAAAATTCGGGAACGGTTTCCGTTCGGCGGCCAGCCGGGCCGATGCGGCTTGGGCCCTGTTGCGGATAAACCCCATCAGGGCATCGGCCGTTTCCAGGGCCTGCCCGGAATCATATGGCTGGCCCATCAGGATGAGCGCATCGGCAAACCCCATCACCCCCAGCCCGATCTTGCGGTTGGCCCGGGTGATTTCGTCAATAGCCGGCAGCGGCAGTACGTTTGCCGTGATCACATTGTCCAGGAACCGGACGGCCGTATGCACCACCCGCCCCAGTTTTTCCCAGTCAATGGCGCCGTCCGATACCATTCGGGCCAGGTTGATGGAACCCAGGTTGCAGGATTCATAAGGGAGCAGGGGCAGTTCCCCGCAAGGGTTTGTGGCTTCCAGCGGTCCCAGGGCCGGTGTGGGGTTGTCCCGGTTGATCCGGTCCAGGAAGAGCATCCCCGGGTCACCGGTGTGCCAGGCGCTTTCCACGATGGCGTCGAATATGTCCCGGGCCGGCAGGGGGCCGGTCTGCTGGTTGTTTCGCGGGTTGATCAGGGGAATGTTTTTCCCTTTTGCCGCCGCTTCCATGAATTCGTCGGTTACGCCCACGGACAGGTTGAAGTTGGTCAGACCGCCGTTGGCTTTTGCGCGAATAAAGCGCAGTATATCCGGATGATCCACGCGCAGAATGCCCATGTTGGCACCGCGTCGCTTCCCTCCCTGCTTGATCACATCTGTGGCGGTATTGAAGATTTCCATAAACGAGACCGGGCCGGAGGCCACGCCATTGGTTGAGCGAACCACGTCCCCGCAGGGCCGGAGGTGGGTGAAGGTAAATCCGGTACCCCCGCCGGACTGATGAATCGCGGCCATGTGTTTGAGGGTATCGAAAATATCGGCGATGGTATCTTCCACGGGCAGCACGAAACAGGCGGACAGCTGGCCCAGGGGGGTGCCGGCATTCATCAGGGTGGGAGAGTTGGGCAGAAAATCCCGGCCGGCCATCATTGTGTAAAAGGCTTCTTCGGTGGCGTTTACATCCGCCTCCGGATTGAAATGGGTTTCTACGGCGGCAATGGCCCGGGCCACCCGGCGAAAAAGCCGGGCCGGGGTTTCATCGATGTTGCCCGCCTCATCCAGCAGCAGGTAGCGGCGTTCCAGGACCTTGATGGCATTGATCCCCAGCCCCAGGTTGTGCTGATCTTCCATTCGCCGCCTCCATGAAGAAAAATTGTTTGGATGACAACTGGTTATAGCAGGAGGGGTGGTTGAATGTCAAACCTGTGCAGGCAATCCTGCAATGGGAAAATGCCGATGTATTTAAGCCTGAAGCTTTACTGCCCGGATCGTATGCTATGAAAAAATTTGATGGGTAGGCTGAAATCTCAGTGGGGAGAGAATGAGAACCCGGGGGCAATACGGGGGAATTACCGGGACTGAGCGCACTCGTCACCGAATTCCAGGATGCAGAGCTGATCCCGGCCGCTGTTTTTGACATTGTAAAGGGCTTCATCCGCCAGTTTAATAATGTCGTCGCAGTTCTTGCAGTTGGCGGGGGTGTTCAGCACGCCGGCGCCCAGGCTTGCCGTGACTTTCAGGTCGGGGTATCCTTCTATCCGGATGGCGCGGATATTGTCCTGAAGCCGGTGCAGGATGGTTTCGGTTTCACTGTAGCCGCAATAAGGAAGGATGAGAATGAACTCGTCCCCTCCGTACCGGCCGGCTACACCGGATTCGTCGATTTGATGTTCCACGGCTTCGCTTTCGGCGTCATTGGACGCTTCGGAAGGCTCTTCGCCGCTTTCAGCATTCTGGCGTCTGGTTTCCGTGCATCGCAGTTTGATGTCGTACTGCCGGAGGTTGATCTGAAGAAGGGCCGCCACCTTTTTAATGATTTCATCGCCAAGCTGATGACCGTAATAGTCGTTGAACTGCTTAAAGTAATCGATATCGACCATGACAACGCTGAGCGGGAAATGGTATCTTGAAGCCTCGCTGATGGTGGACCGCAGCCGTTCGTTAAGAGCCACATGATTGAACAGCCCTGTGAGGCCATCCCGCTGGGCCACTTCCTCCAGTATTCTGTTTTTTTCTTCCAATACCCGGTTTGCCACTTCCAGTTCGATATAGAGATCTTCAAGCTGCCGGGTGCGGGCTTTGACCTCATGCTCCAGGTTTTCAATCAGGTGGCGATTCTGGTGATTGAGGTTCCACTTTATGATCAGGGAATAAACCATCTGCTTCACCTCGACGGGGGTGAAGGGCTTTTTCAAAAACAACAGACGGTCGGTATTGCCCAGCTTGCGCACGATTTCATCCCATGAATAATCGGAATAGGCAGAACAGATGACGATTTCGATATGGGGGTTGATCTCCCATATTTTGCTGATGGCTTTGATGCCGTTCATGCCGGGAGGCATCCTGACGTCCATGAAAATGAGGGCGTAAGGGGATGCCTCGGATTCATGGCTTTGAACCATTTCAATGGCTTCTTCCCCCTGGTAGGCATCCTCGATGTCATAGCGCAGGCTGGATAAATCCAGGTGATTGGCCCGAATCTCTTTGTCTTCTTCCTCAAAGAGAAGATTTTCCAGGTCTTTGACATCCAGATTTTTTGTATCCACAGAAGAGACGAGGGTTTTTTTGAAATCATCATGAATGGACTGGTTGTCGTCTACGATGAGCATACGGGTATTAAGGTCGTCCTTCAATTCCAATTTCATGGCTATCTCTTGTTTAGGGATAAGTTGTTTGGATTTAAAAGGAATTGTTTAGTCTGCCGGCTAAAGAAAACCGTTTGATTGTAAAATTTATTATACCGACAATACGGTAAAATTTCAAGAGGGTTCTTTCATACTTTTCTTTGGGCGAGCAAAGAAGACGGCTTCGTAAAAAGCCCAATATCTGCGTTGCGATGCATCCCTCGTCACTGCGGCGTACGGCAAGTACGCCTCATTCCTCGGGATTTGCGCGCCTTGATCTTGAACTTTTTACTTTGCCGTCCCAAATCCGATTTTTTACGGGACTATCTTCTTTGGGCGAGCAAAGAAAAGTATGAATAAAAAATTGCTTAAAGCAATTACGGTAAAAAAGTCAATCCAACCCCGACGCGGCGGTGTTTTTGCAGGAAGGAACGTGCGCCATGGCTTCGCAATCGAATCTTAACTTATCGATTTCGATTTCGATACCGATACCGATTTCGATTTCGAATCGAGTTCCTTGGAAGTCCAATGCCCGCTTATGGATTTGGGTTGCGCTGCATCTCTCGTCATGTCACGTACGGTGTAGGGGCGAACCTGGTGTTCGCCCTCTGATCGGGCGAACACAAGGTTCGCCCC
>JAXHVL010000019.1:0-3032 GCA_034189225.1 Thermodesulfobacteriota bacterium | reverse complement strand
TTTTGTGCAGATGCGATAAGCCTCGTCTGCTCAAACAGTCTGCCCGCGTCTTCCGAAAAAACCGCCCCTGCTCGGCTGCGCTGCAAGGGGCTGGGCACGTGTTGCTGTTCAGTTGTTTCGGCAAGCTGACAGGCATAGCAGTAAACATCCTACCCCAGAAGGGCCGGCTTTGGTTTCCCCTATGAGGGAATTGTTTGCAGGCTTCGTACGTGAACGTTTAAAATTCGAAATTCGAAGCACGAAACAAATTTTAAATCCGAATTTTTCAATTTTCAAAACAACTGATTGCAAGGGTGTGTGTTTTGATCATTGGAACATTTGATATTCGGGATTTGTTTCGAGTTTCTAATTTCGTGCTTTGCTCCTTACCGGCATAGCCTTTTATCGTTGATCTGGCCCGAAGGGCCAGGTTTTATAGACTGAATAAAAGGATTGATCATGACTTCAAGCTTCGAGGCCCGCCAGCGCATCAACCCGCGCCTTGACCGGCGGGTGGGAATAATGAAGAAACACGTAAAAGGGATGGGGCGTGAGATTGGACAGGTTGTCCACTGACAATTGCTTAAGAGCATCGGCCAGCGCCTGGGGAGAGCCGGTGGTTTCCGCGGCAAACCGGTCGGCGGCATATTCATTATGCCGCGAGTAGGCCAGCAGCAGAAGTCCCGCAAAAAAATCGATGGGCGAAAAAAGAATGCCGAAAAACACGAGACCGGCATAAACAGAGGGCATCTGTACATAAAAAGCTTGAAACAACGGTTCATAGGAAACAAAGAGGCAAAGCAGGTAAAACATCACCCCGGCCTGCAGGATGGACAGAACCAACCCCCGGAGCACATGTTTCTCTTTATAGTGACCGATTTCATGGGCCACAACCGCCACGATATGCGATACGGGGTGATTTTCGATCAGGGTATCAAACAACACCAGCCGCTTTCGTTTCCCGAACCCGGCAAAAAAGGCGTTTGATTTTGCGCTGCGTTTGGACCCGTCCATGACAAACACATTGGTCAGGGGAAAATCCACCTTTCGGGCGTAATCCATTACCGCCGTCTTGAGGTCTTCCGCTTCAAGGGGCTGGAACTTGTTAAACAGCGGCATTATCCAGGCCGGCACAATGATCTGCATCACCAGCATAAACACAGAAACGCCCAGCCAGCACCACAACCAGGCAAAGCCCCCGGCATGTTCGAAAAACCAGAGAATAGCGGCAACCAGCGGTATACCGATGAGGGCGGCCAACACCACAATCTTGATGCGATCCATTAAGAACACCTGCCAGGTGGTGGTGTTAAACCCGAAGCGTGCTTCAATCCCGAAGGTGGAATAAACTGAAAACGGCAGTGTAAGCAAGGCCCGGGCGCTCATCAGAACGGCGATGTAAACGATACCGGCAAGCACGGGTGCATTGCCAAGCCCCAGCCCCGTACGGACCCACTGATCCAGCCAGGCAAACCCCTGAAAAAACCAGAACCCTAGAAACACCAGCAGATCAAAGGTCACCACAAGCCGGTTGAAATGGGTCTGAATCCGCAGGTAGTCCTGGGAACGGGCATATCGCTCGGGATTGTAGACACCTGTGAAGTCATCGGGGACATCCGGTGTGAGCACCGAGAGGTTCAGGTAATCCGCGATACAGTCGATAAGATAATGGAGGCCGACAGCCACCAGGATGACAACAGCAATCCAGTTCATGCGCCCGCTTTCGTATTAAAAACAAAAAACTGCTGCCCGGAAAACATACCCGGAAAACATATTGGCGTAACCCTACATTGCCTGTGACCGCTTGTCAACGCTCTCCTGACAATTAAAAAGATGAGACCTGTATCGCCACACAGGAAGAATGTCCCGGAAAACAGGACAGAACTGTCTTATATTATAATACACAGCCATGCGAAACCCGTTTATAAAAAATAAACAACCCTCATTTCAGATTGTTAAAGCAATTCAAGAAAAAAATCTGCAATGGCATGGCTTTTGTATATTCTTAAAGCAACGTGGCAAACATTTTTCCGCCATGATGAGGGTTGCTTTTAGAAATCCAAATACACCAAAAGGGAGGTCAGTTATGTTTTTCAAACAAATCATGATGGATGAGTCAGGCGCCCTGTCATATTTCATCGGGTGCCCCAAAGGCGGCAAAGCCTGCATTGTCAATCCTCGGAAGGATGTTCATGAATACATCGAGACCGCATCCCGGTATGGTATGCAGATTACCGAGATTTTTGAAACATCCGGGCATCGGGAACGCCACAGCGGAAAAGAAAAACTTGCCACGCTCACGGGTGCCCAGATCTACTTTCTTGAGAAAGACGAAAAGACATGCGGTAAGCTCGCCGTTGAAGGCGCAACCTTCAGCTACGGCGAGGCCGAAGTAAAAATTCTCAGCAATTCCCAGTATACGCCCTTCTCAAATGCCATTCTGGTGACGGATAAGGCAAATCAGAACAAGCCCTGGCTGATCCTTACGCGACGATGCCTGTACGCGGACAACATGGATGCTGAAAACCTTTCCGGCAAAAAACTTGCGGACAAATTGACGGACTACCTCGACTTTTACGAAACCGAGCCGCAGACCGGGTTGACGGACAACATGGCCACCCTCTCCCGCAATATGTTCCAGACAAGCCGTACAGAACTGGCCAAAATGTCACTGCCTTACTAACGAAAACGTGCAACACCCGTCTCATGCCTATACCGGGCATCTATTCCGCCCTCTAAGCAAGGCGCTCACACCGACAGTCCTGTTGCGGGCCGTTTGCCGCATTGCCATAGGCAACAGCTGTCCTTCACATCATCAAGCCTCAGCACATTCGAAACGCAGATAGATCATTAAAAAAATCTTGCACTTTAAAGTCAGTTGTGGGATAACTGTTAAGTTTATCACTATTTTGATTTTGTTAGTGTCCGTCCAAAAATTAGATATTTTGGTCGAGTTCAAGGAAGGCGAAAATTTTAACCGGAGGAATACTTTGCGTATTTTGAGGATTAAAATTTGAGCCTGACGCAGAAATCGGGCAAAATAGCAATTTATG
>JAXHVL010000189.1:0-105113 GCA_034189225.1 Thermodesulfobacteriota bacterium | reverse complement strand
CCCGCGCCGAAAAAACCGTTCCTGCGAGGGAAGCCGAAGGCCAAGCTGCGGGGCGCCCTTTCTTTTGCATACTTTTCTTTGGGCGAGCAAAGAAAAGTATGAATGAAAAATTGGTTGTTTAGCACAAATAGCGGTAAAAAACCAAACCTCGCGCGAGTTACTTACTGCAAAAACGCCGTGGCGGGGTTAGAAGCTTTTTACGAAGCCATCAACCTTTTATTCAGTCCAATTGTCTGTGTCCGTCCGTGTGCGTCTGTGGCTGATTTCCGCCTCTGCGCCTCGGCGGTGAAAGTAAAAAAAGGCCGGTCCCAAAAGGACCGGCCTTTTTTTATACAGCTTATGTCAATGGTAACGGTGTCCCGATTACAGGAACAGCACCGGCACCATGAGCAGCGCAACAACATTGACGATCTTGATCATCGGGTTGATTGCGGGACCGGCGGTATCTTTGTAGGGGTCGCCTACGGTGTCGCCGGTGACGGCAGCTTTATGGGCATCGCTGCCCTTGCCGCCGAAGTGGCCGTCTTCGATGTATTTCTTGGCATTGTCCCATGCGGCGCCGCCGGTGGTCATGGAGATCGCCAGGAAGATACCGGTAACGATGCTGCCGATCAGCAGACCGCCCACAGCCAGTTCACCGAAGATGACGCCGACAATAATCGGTGCCACAACCGGAATCAGGGCCGGAACCATCATTTCCTTGAGGGCGTGCTTGGTGACGAGGTCAACACAGGTGGTATAATCGGGTTTGCCCGTGCCTTCCATGATGCCGGGAATTTCCCGGAACTGACGGCGAACTTCGTCAACAACCGCGGACCCGGCACGACCCACCGCCTGCATGGCGATAGATGCGAACAGAAAGGGCAGCAGACCGCCGATGAACAGGCCGATGATGACATCCACGTTGGACAGTTCAAAAACCAGCTTTTCCGCCTCATGTCCCGCGTGAAGATCAAACTCCATCACGTATGATGAGAACAGCACCAGGGCGGCCAGACCGGCGGAGCCGATGGCGTAACCCTTGGTAACCGCTTTGGTGGTGTTGCCCACCGCATCGAGCGGATCGGTAACAGCCCGGACACTTTCGTCCATTTCAGCCATCTCGGCGATACCGCCGGCATTGTCCGTGATGGGGCCGTAAGCATCAATCGCAATAACCATACCGGTCATGGAGAGCATGGACATGGCCGCCATGGCGATACCGTAAAGATCACCGAAGCTGTAAGCCGCAAAAATAGCGATACAGATGGCGATAACCGGCAGGGCGGTGGACTGAAGGCTGACAGCCAGACCGGCGATGATGTTGGTTCCATGACCGGTGGTGGAAGCTTCGGCAATATCTTTCACCGGCTTATAGGTACCGGTGTAGTATTCCGTGATAATAACGATGACCACGGTAAGAATAATGCCGATCAGCGCGCAGTAGTAAATGTTGTTTGCCTCCAGCTCAGCGACGCCCAGACCACCCAGCATCTTCTGGGCCACAAAGTAGAATGCCACCGCCGAGATGATCGCCGCGCCGAACATGCCTTTGTAAAGAGCGCCCATGATGTAGTCGCTGCCTTCACGGAGCTTGACAAAGAAAATAGCAATGATGGAAGCGATAATGGAAACCGCGCCGATTACCAGCGGAAATACGATGGCAACTTCCTGGGCCTCGGCCACTTTATTGAAAACCAGCGCGCCCAGCAGCATGGCTGCAACAGCGGTAACCGCGTAAGTTTCAAACAGATCAGCCGCCATGCCGGCGCAGTCACCGACATTGTCGCCCACGTTGTCGGCGATGGTGGCGGGATTCCGTGGGTCGTCTTCCGGAATGCCGGCTTCCACTTTTCCTACCAGGTCGGCACCCACGTCCGCGCCTTTGGTGAAGATACCACCACCGAGACGGGCGAAGATGGAGATCAGGCTGCCGCCGAAGCCAAGGGCCACCAGCGGAACAACCGCGTCAACGCCGGTATAGCCTTTTGACAGCAGGAAGGTGTAGTAACCGGCCACCGAGGTGAGGGCCAGGCCGGCAACGATCATGCCGGTAACCGAACCGCCCTTGAACGCCATTGCCAGCCCCTTGGACAAACCACCCTTGGCGGCTTCCGCGGTCCGAACATTGGCCAGCACCGAAACCCGCATGCCGATGTAGCCTGCAAAAAACGAGGCAATAGCACCCACCGCAAAGCCAATGGCGGTGAGGGGTGTCATCGTGAAGTAAATAATCACAAAAATGGCAATACCGGTGATGCCCATACTCTTTGCCTGGCGGTTAAGATAGGCGATGGCGCCTTCCTTGATCGCGTTCGCAATTTCATTCATCTTCTCGTTTCCGGCCGGTGCACCTTTTACCATAACGGCCATGATCAGAGAAAAAATAATACCAACGACTCCGATAAGCGTGCATGTCAGTGGTATATTGCCTGCTAAAGCATCCATTTTACCTCCTCAATTCCTAGTTAAAAGTTAATAATTTTCTGAATTACAGGTTGCCTGTTATCTTTTCTGCCCCGCTATGAACGATGCAACCGGTTCATAGCGCCCTCTGCACCGCTTTTTAAAACCTCTGCAGCGGCATCCCCGGCGCGGTCAATCAACTGGGGCAGCACTTCTTTTTCAGAATCTGAAAAGCGCCCCAGCACGTGACCGACAACACCGTTCTGAACGCCAGCCTGCGCGCCAGCTTGAGCGCCGGGATGATCAATGCCCACGCGAATTCTTACAAACTCGTTACTGCCGAAGGCATTGACGATGGATTTGATTCCTTTGTGTCCGCCATGACCTCCTTTCGTTTTTATTTTTATTTTTCCATAAGCAAGGTCGATGTCGTCATGCATGATGATCATCTTCCCGCCTGGTATCTTAAAATATCGGCCAAGCTGCTGCAACGGCGGCCCGCTGCGGTTCATGAACGCCTGCGGCTTTGCCAGAATAACGTTTTTGCCGGCAATGGCCCCCGAACCGAACACAACATCATATTTCTTTTTATTAAACGATATGTCCCATCTTTCGGCCAGCCGGTCCGCGACCATAAACCCGACGTTATGCCGTGTCCTCTCATAGTCGGTGCCGGGGTTGCCCAGACCGGCCAGCAAATAAAAATCCTTTGTATTCATATCTTCAGGCCGAAAGGACAACCTTGAAAAGAACCGGCTGATTATTATTCGGATTCTTCTCCTCCTTCTTCACCGCCCGCTTCTTCACCGGCACCTTCCTCGCCTTCTTCACCTTCGCCCGCCTCTTCCTCTTCAGGTACTTCTTCCGCCGTGGGCGCGGCAACGGCAATAACGGTGAAGTTTGCATCCCATACCAGTTCAACGCCTTCACCTGTTTCGATCTCGTCCACATGAATGGCGTCGCCGATCTCAAGGCTGGACACGTCGATTTCAAATGCTTCCGGGATATTGCCGGGCAGACAGCGAACCTCGAGCTCCCGCCGGATAATCTGAAGCGTCCCCCCGGCTTCCTCGCCTTTGGAGGTACCAACAGCATGCACCGGAATGTTGACGGTAATTTCCTTTTTCATATCCACTTCATAAAAGTCCGCGTGCACATACTTTTGAGAAACCGGTTGCCGTTGAAGGTCTTTTATCATGACGGTTTTCTGTTTTGATGTATCCCCGTCGATGACCAGGGAAATCAGGGATTGGCTGCTGATATCGTTGAGCAGGTTTCTCCATTCCTTCATGTCAATGGTAAGAGGCAGGGTATCCTTATGATAGCCGTATACCACAGCGGGCATAAGGCCCTGACGGCGCAGTGCCTTGGTTGTCGGGTTCTCGACGTTTCTTGTGCTGACGTTTAACTCGTTGTATTCCATTTTTCAGTGGTTCCTTTTGTTGTTACCCCTTTTGTTTTCTGTCATACAAACAGCGATGTAACGGAATCGCCGTTGTAGCTTCGAATGACCGCCTCGCCGACCAGGTCGGCAATGGAAAGAATCTGTATCTTCTCGGATGCCGCCGCGCTGCTGTTCAGAGGGACGGTATCGGTCGCAAAAAGGGTTTTGAGTACCGATTTTTCGATCCGGTCCACCGCCGGCCCGGAGAGCACCGGGTGCACACAGCAGGCATTCACCTCTTTCGCCCCCTGTTCTTCAATGGCGGCGGCCGCTTCGGTTAAGGTGCCGGCCGTATCCACCATATCGTCGAGAATAATCGCAATCTTGTCTTTGACATCACCGATAACGGCCATGGCCTGGGCCTTGTTGGGCGCAGACCGGCGCTTGTCCACGATGGCAAGACCGGCGTTCAGCCGCTTGGCAAACGCGCGGGCCCTTTCCACACCGCCGGCATCCGGGGAAATAATCACCAGATCATCGTCCGTAAACAGGGACTTGATGCTCTCTATGATAACGGGGGCGGCAAACAGGTTGTCCACCGGAATGTTGAAAAATCCCTGTATCTGTCCCGCATGCAGGTCCATGGTGATAACCTTGTTGGCGCCGGCCTCTGTGAGCAGATCAGCCACCAGTTTGGCGCTTATGGGTACCCGGGGCGCCACCTTCTTATCCTGGCGGGCGTATCCGTAATAGGGGATTACAGCGGTAATCCGGCTGGCCGATGAGCGCTTCAACGCGTCCACCATCAGCAGGAGCTCCACGAGATTGTCATTCACCGGCGCGCAGGTGGACTGGACAATAAAAATATCCCGGCGCCTGACATTTTCGTTGATCTCGATCTGAACTTCGCCGTCGCTGAATTGAGAGACCTTGGCGTCGCCAAGGGGTTTGCCCAGATAATCGCAAATTTTCCGGGCAAGTTCCGGGTTTGAGTTGCCTGCAAAAATCCTGAAATCGTTTTTGGGCTCCATGGCCGATATTGTCCTTAAGCTTATTGCAAAAAAAAACCTGTTAACCGTTTACTGGCTGGGGCGGGAGGATTCGAACCTCCGAATGCAGGGATCAAAACCCTGTGTCTTTACCACTTGACGACGCCCCAGTATTATGGCGGCATATCCATACAGGCTGAATGCCCGTCCGTCAGCAGTGTTGTTAAAAATATATCCTCATCCGCCTTCCCGGTAAGCTGGTCATGGGCGGCTTCCGCTTGCCGTCTGTCTGAAAAAAGACCGAATACCGTTGGTCCGCTTCCGGACATCAGCACGCCGGTCGCACCGCTGTCCACGAGCCGCTTCTTGATCCCGCGGATTTCCGGATAACGGGCAACGCTGACCGCTTCCAGGTCATTTGCCAGATGTTGCTTCACATCAAACACTGTATGTTTTGTAAAAGACAGAATGTTAGAAATTTTTTTGGGTTTTGTCAATGTAAATTTCAAACTTTTATAGACGCCAGCCGTGGAAAGGCTTATATGCGGATGTATCAACAAAACAGGTAGTTGCGGCAACCTTTCATAAGACTCCAGGATTTCTCCAACGCCCCCCGCCAATGCCGGCCGGCTGCGGATAAAGAACGGTACATCTGCGCCGAGACCGGCCCCCATGGTCATGAGCCTGTCCGGCGAAAAGGGATGGCCAAAGTGCGTATTGAAACACGAGAGAATGGTCCCCGCATTGCTGCTTCCGCCGCCCAGGCCGGCCGCTGCGGGAATCTTTTTGTCAATGGTGATGGCCGCCTGTTTTTCCAGGCCGGCCTGTTCAAAAAAGAGGGCTGCGGCCCTGAAGGCGAGATTGGCCTTGCCGGAAGGGACGTCCGGATGATCACAGGTCACGGATAATCCATTGGCGCTGAAATCCACATGCAGGGTGTCAAACAGGCCGACAGGCGCCATCAGGGAGTGAAGGGTGTGATACCCGTCCGGCCTTCTGCCAGTAACCAGCAGAAAGAGGTTAATTTTGGCGGGGGATAGAATTTTCATTTTCGTAAATATCCAGGTTCGTCGTTCCGAAACCTTTCATTGCTATTCTTTCATACCATATCGCCCCATGGGGACCAAAGAAATTCCGGCATTGCTCATCGATTCCCACCCAGCCGTTCGAGCGCTGGAAGATTCCAAAGAACTTAATGTGGTAATTCATTCAAAATCAAAGCACCTTTTTTAACCACGGAATACACGGAAAGACACGGAAAGACACGGAAAAGGCAGACAGATGATTCCTCCCGTGTCCTTCGTGCGGTTCGTGGTAATCAACCCACAGGCAATTGAACCACGAAGTTCACGAAGAACACGAAGGGTGAGCGCAGACTATAAACAATCCCCTTATAGGGGTAACCAAAGCCGGCCCCTCTGGGGCGGATGTTGAGTATAAGCATGAAGCCGAATTCATGGCCGATCCTTTTATCTCTTCATGTTCTTCATGGTTGGAATAAAAATATCTCTTTATGGTACTTCCAGGGAACTTGTTTTTTGTGGAAGGCTAAAGCCTTCCGCTACATGAATTGAGGCCATTATCGAATCAGGGGATATTACCTCGGTTTGTGTAGCGGAGGTCTTTAGACCTCCATAAGTTACTTTCTGCAAAAACGCCGCAGCGGGGTTGGAAGCTTTTTACGAATTCATCAAAAAAGCGCTGATGAAAACCTCACCAGCGCTTTTTTGCAAACCGATATGATGAATAAAAATTTACCGCGTCAGCTTCACCACGAGAAACATGCCGTTCATGCGGCGAATTACGATCTGCATGGGATCGCCTTCGTCGATCCGGGAAAGAATTTCTTTGTAGTCGTTCACATCCTTAATCCGCTGATGATTAATTTCCCGGATCACATCACCCCGGCGGATGCCGGCCCGAGCAGCCTTGCTGCCTTGAGCAATATTGGAGACATAAACCCCTTCGGTGTTATTAAGGTTCAGCTTCCGGGCCACTTCATCGGTGATATCCGCCACCCTGAGCCCCAGCGCTTCGTCCTGGGTCGTGCCCGGCGTCTGCTGCTCGGCGATTTCGGTATCATCGCGCTTGGCAATCTTTACATGAAACGTTTTTTCCTTGCCCTTGCGCAACGCCTTGATGGTTACTTTTTCCCCTACCGGAATATCGGCGATCATGGCAGACAGGTCATGACTGTCTTCCACCTTTTTTCCTTCCACTTCAAGAATGACATCCTGGGGTTTGATGCCCGCCTTGTCCGCGGGGTCGCCGGGAAAAACTTCGGTTACCAGCGCGCCCCTGCCTTCCTTCAGATCGTAATACTCGGCAATTTCCTTGTTCACCGGCTGGATGCCGACACCGAGCCATCCGCGGGTGACCTTTCCCTTGGCCTTGAGCTGACCAATGATATTTTCCGCCATGTTGGCGGGAATGGCGAACCCGATGCCCTGTCCGCTGGCTACGATGGCGGTATTGATACCGACGACCTGGCCCTTCATGTTGAGAAGAGGACCGCCGCTGTTGCCCGGGTTAATGGAGGCATCGGTCTGTATAAAGTCATCATAGGGACCGGCGCCGATAACCCGGCCCTTGGCGCTGACAATGCCGGCAGTAACCGTCTGCTCCAGGCCGAACGGGCTGCCGATGGCCACCACCCAGTCACCGACCTTGAGGTTATCTGAATCCCCCAGCGTCAAACCGGGCAGATCCTCATCGGCGTCGATCTTCAGCAGTGCCAGATCGGTTTTGGGGTCCGTCCCCACTATCTCGGCATCGTATTCATCACCGTTTTTAAGCTTCACCACAATCTGATCCGCATCTTTTACCACATGATTATTGGTGACGATATACCCCTTTTCATCGACAATAAACCCCGACCCGAGGCTCCGGTGCTTTCGCTGCTGACCGTTGGGGCCGTTGAAAAACCGTTCAAAAAATTCGTTAAAAGGGTCGTTTTGGCCGCCGAACGGGGAATTGAAAAATGGATGCATTCTTCGGCCGTCACCTTCGTTGGTGATGGTCTCGGTTCGAATATTAACAACAGCATCACTCACCGATTCCGCCAGCTCACTGAAAGATCCAGGCATGGTCGGCGCTTCGTGCCTCGCCAGGGCCTGACTTTCGGCTGGGGCCATGATCAGGTAAAAGGCCAGCAACAGTACCGTGGTCACAGCGAGCATTGCTCTGTCCGCGGCCCTGTTTCCACGCGCATGTGTTTCCACCGGTTTCATAATTAATCACCTTTCTCTTTTATGTATTTTAATCGAAGTTCCTGCAGAATATTCTGAAGCATGTTCCCCTCTTCTTCAGTGAGATTCCCTTTTGTTTTTTCTTCCAGCATGCCCAGAATATCGATGGTCTGTTTGGCCACTGCCAGTTTTTTCTCGGTTTTACCCGTTGTGGGGTCGGCAAGGACGCCGAGATGAACAAGGGCGGAGGAATTTAAAGAAAAAATAAAAGTGGCAAAATTCATTTCCGGCAGCTGTTCGGCCGCATCGGCCGTCTTTTCAGTGGCGCCGTCCCCTTTGCCATCGCCTTTGATGATGAAATCCTTTCCTTCACTGCTTCCCGTTGTCATGGCATCTGCTCCCTGAAACTGTCAATATTGGCAGAACATTGTTATCTGATTTTATAAAAAATATACACGATTTATCGTTCGTCAAGTTCAAAAACCGTGACATCTTTCACCACCGGCAACGCCCGCAGGGCTGTCAGGGCGGCTGCCGGTATTTTCGACCCCGTACGAAGAAAAATGATATTGCGCTGGTTGTCTCCCTTCTGGCCCACCTGCATGCGTTCGATGTTCACCCCGTGTTCCCCCAGTGTGAGCCCGATGCGGCCAATGGCACCCGGTTGATCAAGATTGTGAATAATGGCAAAATAGCCCTCGGTGGGAATCATCTCCAGACGAAAATCGTTGATGCGGATAATCCGGGGGGCTTTCCGGCCAAAAATGGTGCCGGCAACGGTATTGAGCCCGTTCTTTCCGTTCACGCTCATGGTGATCAGGTTAATGTAATCGGTCTGGGTGGTGGCGCTTTTGGTGGTGACGGGAATTCCCATCTCCCCGGCCAGGGCCGAGGCATTCACCGAATTCACATGGTGTTTGACCAGTGGGGCCAGTACCCCCTGCACCGCGGCCGTGGTGACCGGCCCAAGGTCCAGCCCTAAAAAATCGCCGGTATATTCGATCTTGATCTCCGTCAGGCTTCCCCCTGAAAACTGGGCCAGCAGACAGCCCATCCGGTCGGCAAGGGTCATGAAGGGACCGAGCTTTTCCAGCAACTCCCCGGAGACGGCCGGCAGGTTAACGGCATTAATCACCGTTTTGTATTTCAGATACTGGATAATCTGTCGGGCCGCTGCCTCGGAAACATTGATCTGGGCTTCTTTTGTGGATGCGCCGAGATGAGGGGTGGCAACCACATTATCCAGGGCAAAAAGCGGGGATTCGCCCGGTGGTTCCACGTCGAACACATCCAGGGCCGCGCCTGCGACCTTTCCCGATTTGATGGCGTCGAACAGGTCCTTTTCGTCAACGATTCCACCCCGGGCGCAGTTGATCACCATCACCCCCTCCCTCATCTGATCAAAGGCGGCCCTGTTAAGAAGACCGGTGGTCTGTTTGAGTTTCGGTACGTGCACGGTCACGTAATCGGATTGCCGGTAAATGTCTTCCAGGGAAACATATTCAAATCCTTCGTTTTCAATTACGGTACGGGAAAGGTTGGGATCGTGAACAATCACCCGCATCTTGAACTGGCGGGCCCGGTCCGCCACGATGGAGCCGATTTTGCCGAAACCGATCACCCCCAGCGTCTTGCTGAAAACCTCCCGGCCCTGGAGCTGTTTTTTGTTCCACTGACCCGATTTCAGTGACATGGTGCCCTGGGGAATATTCCGGGTCAGGGCCATCATCATGGCAATGGTGTGTTCAGCGGTGGTTACGGTATTGCCTTCGGGCGTGTTCATCACGGCGATACCGTGCCGGGTGGCAGCGTGCACATCCACATTATCCAGGCCGATGCCCGCCCTGGCGATGGCCTTGAGCCGGGGCACCCCGGCCTCGATGATCTCGCTGGTCACTTTTGTGGCGCTTCGAACGATCATGCCATCATATTCCGGAATTACGCCTCTGAGTTCTTCCGGCGACATCTCCGTTCTCACATCCACCTCTAATTCCGCTTCGTCCTGCAAGGCCCGGATGCCTGCTTCATCGATATTGTCCGCGATCAGTACCTTCATAGCCGCACCTTCTGTCTCTATGGGGGTTGTGCCATCTGGCAGGTTAAATTAGCAAGTGTCCGTCCAGAAATTAGATATTTTGGTCGAGTTCAAGGAAGGCGAAAATTTTAACCGGAGGAATACTTTGCGTATTTTGAGGATTAAAATTTGAGCCTGACGCAGAAATCGGGCAAAATAGCAATTTATGGATGGGCACTAGCAAATCGATTCGACAAGTAAACGTCGGCTTCAATATAATAACACACGCCTTGAAAATTCAAGCAAAAATTCAGACCCGACGCTCAATGAGGGGCGCGGATACTGTTAAAAGGAACCTAACCTGTCAATTTACTGTTCACAATCAAGGTTAAAGCCCCCGCCTTTAGGCGGGCAGATTTATCACTCCCTTTTAATGTGCTATGCATCGAATAGATGCCAGTTTTTTCCGGGCATCTATTCGATGCATATATCTTCGTGCCCTTTAAAACCAAAGCATCTTTTTTAACCACGGAATACACGGAAGAGCACGGAAGGAACCATCTTGCTCCCTTTTTCCGTGCCCTTTGCGTGTATTCCGTGGTTAATCAAACGGCAGTCGATTACGATCACGAAAAGGTAGAAGTGGCGAAGCAATCTTTCGATCCCGCCATAATACGTTACTTCCTGCAAAAACGCCGCGGCGGGGTTGGAAGCTTTTTACGATTCCGTCAAAATACAATTGCGTTAAATGTTGAAAATCCTTATAGTAAACAAAAGTCAACCGGATTGCCATTTTTCAGGTGAGGGTGAACCGCATGGGCGACAACCTGCCGGCAGGCACCGGTAGTAGGACCGCCCCCGATATTTATTTCACGTTCCAACGGCTAAGGGAGACAGCCAATGCATACGGAAAAGGGGAAAGAACTCCTGGTAAAGGCTGTGGATGCGGCCAGGCGAAAATTTTTCATTATCTCAAAAGATTTTGAAATGATGGCCGTCAACAACTATACACTGGAACTCGCCGGCGAAGCGACAGTCAAGGGGGATATCTGTTACCGGGTACTCTGTAACCGCATCACCCCATGCGAAAACTGCCCGGCCCTGCAGGTACTGGAAACGGGCCGGCCATCCATGTCCAGACTCAAGCCTGGAACCTTTGAGGTAGCGATCGGCGGCACCTGCTTTTACTCTTACCCCATCAAGGAGGAAGGCGAGATCGAAGGCCTGGTCATGCTGGATTTCGATGACACGGCGCTGGGCGAGATCCAGGGCCGGCTGGAAATGTCCAATGCGTTTTTGCGCAACCTGATTCTCAGTGCCGTGGACGGGGTCATCGCCGCGGATAAGACGGGACAAGTAATGATCTTCAATGAGGCTGCATCTGAAATCACCGGCTACAGGGTGGATGAGGCCTTGAACGAGCTGGATATCCGCAACCTTTATCCCGAAGGCGTCGCCAAAGACATCATGAAAAAACTCAGAAGCAAGGATTACGGGGGCAAGGGAAAGCTAAAGTCCTACCAGGTCAATACGCTCCGCAAAGACGGGGGCACCGTTCCCATCAGCCTGAATGCCGCCATCGTCTATGAAGGCGACAAGGAAACGGCATCTATCGGGTTTTTTCACGACATGACAGAAGAACTGCAGATGCGTGCCGATCTTGAAAAAACGCAGACCCAGCTTCTGCAGGCCGAAAAAATGTCCTCTCTCGGAAAACTCGCCGCCGGCGTGGCCCACCAGCTCAACAATCCCCTGGGCGGAATACTGCTTTACACAAAGCTGCTGCTGGAAGATTACGACCTGGCCATGGAAGCCACAGAGGATATCAACCGGATTTTAAGGGATGCCAAACGATGCAGCGACATCGTCAAGGAACTGCTGGAGTTCGCCCGGCAGACCCGGCAGAACCGGACATCGGTGGACATAAACGACAGCGTGGCCAGAACCCTGTTCCTGCTTGAAAATCAGACCCTCTTTCACGACATTAACATTGAAAAGGCATTTCATGAGGCGCCCATCTGGGTCGATGCCGATGTCCAGCAGCTGAACCATGTGTTCATGAACATTATTCTCAATGCCGCACAGGCATTGAACGGAGTAGGGACCATCACCATCCAGAGCGGGTTGACCGCCGGAGGGGAGACCGTCTTTCTTGAAATAGGCGACACGGGTCCGGGCATTCCCGAAGAGGTGCTGCCCCATATTTTTGAACCGTTTTATACAACCAAGGAAGAGGGAAAAGGCACTGGTCTGGGCCTGAGTCTGGTATACAGTATTATCGACGAACACGGGGGCACCATTACGGCCTCAAACCAAAAGGAAGGAGGCGCCTTGTTCAGAATTGAATTGCCGGCGGAAGACCGGAAAGGAGAGGTAAACAGTGGCGGAAAGTGAGACAATGCGGATTCTGGTTGTGGATGATGAACGGGATATACGGGAAGGGTGTGTCAGGGTTCTCAAGCGCCTGAACAGCGAGGTGCAGACCGCAGAAAACGGCAACGAGGCCCTTGCCATGATAAAAGATACCTCCTTTCCCATCGTGCTGCTGGACCTGAAGATGCCGGGGCTGGACGGCATGGACGTGCTTCGGGAAATCAGGGCCATGGATGAGACCATCCTGGTCATCATCATTACGGGGTTTGCCACCGTTGAAACCGCCATCGAGGCCATGAAGCAGGGCGCCTATGATTTTATCCCCAAACCCTTTGACCCGGCCCAGCTCAGGATGGTGGTGGAGCGGGCCCAGGACAAGATCAGCCTCATGCGGCAGGCCGAAAATCTGGCGCTGGAGCGCAGCCGCACCCTGGCCGACCTGAGCACGGAAAAAAGCCGGATCAGCGCCATCGTGGAGTCCCTGCCCAATGGGGTGGTGGTCACCGACACCACGGGCCAGGTCGTCCTGATCAACCCTTCCTTTAAACACCTTCTGGGACTGCCCATGGACACTGAACCGGGCGGGAATATTTCCGATTATATAGCGGACGAAGAACTCTGTCACATGGTGACGGATATATCCCGGGGGGAGTATTCGGAAGGGATGGAAATGCCGCCCCATGAGCTGGCTGTTGATGGCAAGTACCTTATTGCCAGGGGCCGGCCGGTTCCCGGTGAAAGCGGCCAATGTCTCGGCGCCGTGGTGACGCTGGGCGATTTCACCGCCATGAAAATTTTTGATCAGCTGAAATCTGAATTCGTGGCCAAGGTCTCTCACGAACTCCGGTCACCGCTTTCCACCATCCACGAACAACTGGAAATGGTTTTGAACGATATCGCCGAAAATGAAAATGTCCGGGAGGATCAACACCTTCTGTCCCGGGCCAAGGAAAAAACCGGTGGACTGATCGCCCTGATCGGCGATCTTCTTGATCTTTCGCGCATTGAAGCCGGGGGGACCGGGTATAATGTTCAGGCCCTCAAACCGGATGTACTGCTCGGCGACATAGTGGCGTTTATGAAAGACAGGGCGACGGCCAAAAATCAGACCCTTGCGCTTGAGACGGGAGACGCCCCGCTTCCCGAACTCCAGGCCGATCCCATGGCACTTGAAAGCATCTTCGGCAATCTCATTGCCAATGCCATTAATTATACGGGAGAAAAGGGGACCATCACCGTCCGGGCTGTCGCTGAAGACAACCGGTTGAAAGTGACGGTGGCAGACACCGGCTTCGGCATTGACCCCCGCCACCAGGAAAAGATATTTGAAAAGTTCTACCGGGTGAAGGACGACAATACCCGCTACATAACCGGAACCGGCCTGGGCCTTCCCATCGTCAAGGGGCTGGTGGAACAGATGAACGGTGAGATACACCTTGAAAGCACGCCCGGCAAGGGCAGTACGTTTAGGGTGATTCTCCCCGCGGGCTGATCTTCCTTCCCTTTTGCAGGGATACGAAAAGGCGCAGACACGAATGGCACCGGTACATGGAAAGCGGTAAAACGCCTTCCGGACAGATCCTAAGGGTATGTCAGAAAATAAGTGTGTCACACCGAGGTTGTCGATTCGCCCGTCCGGCAAGGCGCGCGACTGAGGCATAGTAAGTCTATGTCGCAAGGAGCGCAACGCCGCTGGACGGGATGAAGCGGCAACCGAATGTAACAGTTATTTTTTGACAGACCCTAACTACCCCAGCAGCCGCTTTACGCTTTCACAGATATCACTGGCCGACGCCGGTTTGGGCAGGTAATCATCAGCTTCCGTGCTCATGCCGTCAAAATGGGAATACCGGGTGGAACTGACATGATCCGATACGGCCGTTAACAGCACGATGGGGATGTCTTGGTATTTTTCGTCCCCCTTGAGCTCAGCACACACTTCATAGCCATCCTTTTCCGGCATCATGACATCGAGCACCATCGCATCCGGCGGATTGTCATGAACCTTCGTCAGGGCCTCCTCACCGTCGAACGCCGTATCGACATTAAAGCCCGCCTTCTCCAGATGCTTTTTCACCATCACAGCAAAATCCGGCTCATCATCCACCACAAGAACCCGCTTTTTCGCCATAGTTTGCTCCTCCTTTCCTCCAGGCCATCAGTTACTGGCATACGCTGCCGCCAGGCGGCCGCAGCCATTCTTCTTGTTATTATTTTATATGACACATGACCAAAACACCAGTATTTTATAAATTTTTTTAACGTCGCATCCGCCCGCCTTCGGCCTTAAGGGATGCGAAAAAAACCAATATACCTGAATTGTGCCGGATTTTGATTCGTATTCAAGGCGCATTAAAGGGAGCATATCAGGATATATGACCTTTGATGCAACAAAGAATACGGGTCAAAAGACAAGCAAGGCGGGTATATTCGTTTTTTCCGCTTCCCTAACCCGTGAAAGGGGGATTTGCTTGACACTGGCGTCAATTTTCATCATAATTAATTGTATTGGGAAACCGGCCCCGGGCCGCACCCGTTATTTCTCTTTACCCTTGAGGCAACACCGGCATATCATCCGAAATCAATAAACGAGGTCATGATATGAAATCCATACATTCCCTTTTCATCATCATAATATTATTTACAATCCTTACGACAGCCGGCCTGCTGCCCGCCACGGCGACAGCGGCCGACGATTCAGAAGGAAACAACCAGGCGGATATCGAATTTCTCAACCGCTGGCCGGATGCCTCGCCACACACCATCGTCACCGGCGGCGATTACGTGTTCGTGGCGGACGGCAACATGATCTCGGTCTACGACAAAAACACCCTCACCCTGCAGAACCGTCTTCAAATCGCCCTGTCCGCAGACGACCAGATCGACAAGGAAGAAGAAATCGCCGGCACCGAGGGGGTCACCGCCCTTTACTACACCAGCGGAATTTTATACGCCGCCTGCGGCAATGAAGGCCTGAAAATTTACGACGCATCCGATCCCGCCGACATGACCACGACGGACGACCTGCTGACCACCTATATCGCCAGGGAGAGCGACAGCCGGGTCAATATCCGTGATGTGGTGGTAAAAGACAATTATGCCTATATCGCCTATGCCAAGTTCGGCTACAGGGCATACACCGAGCTGGGCACATCCAGCGCCGGGTATTCCACGGGCATCCAGGTTCTTGACGTCAACAACCCTAATGCCCCGACCTTAAAGGGGGACCACGAACTCTCGTCCGTGTTCGGAGACATGACCGAGGCCACGAGCCTTTGTTACTGGGAAGGCAGCGACCGGCAGCTGCTGCTGATCGGGGACTATTACCAGGGCATTCACGTGATCGATGTAAGCACCCCTGCCACCCCGGTCCAGGAAGGCATGTACTACATGGGGGCGGTGTTTGACGTGGATGTGGGCGCCAACGGGGAGTATATTTACGCGGCCATGGGCGAATACGGGGTGTTTGCGGTGGAAGCCAACCTCTCCAGCAGCAGCCGCTTTGCCAACGGCAAAATGAACACCTTCCCATCGGAGGACGAAAACATTTATGTGTGTCAGTACGCCGGCGCGTCCAGCGGGGCCGTGTCCATCGACCTGGAAGGGAATTACGCCTATGTGGGGGACGTGGACGCGGGCATCCTGGTGATCGACATTTCCGATCCCGCGGCCCTGGACGATGTCAATGAAGACACCGGGCAGTACACGGCCGTTGTCGGCCAGTTTTCCGCTTTTGATGTGGGGTTCAACAGCAAGCCCGCGTTTTTCGACCTGGAAGATGACGGCGACCTTGACGCCTTCTGCGGCACCTGGAAAGGCAATTTATACCAGTTTGAAAACGCCGGTGCGGCCGGCGCCCCACGGTTTGCCGACCCCATCGACTCCGGGCAGCTTGTGACCGGGGCCTGCGCCCCCGCGTTCGGGGATGTGGATGGTGACACCAACGACGACCTCTGCCTGGGCAAAAAAGACGGGACCATTGCCTACCTTAAAAACACCGGCGCCGTCAGCAACCCCTTTGAGCCCCAGGATGATGCCGGCAATCCGTTCTCAGGTATTGATGTGGGGGGTTACGCTGTCACGGCATTTGTGGATATCGATGGCGACGGCGACATGGACCTGTTCGTGGGTGCCGGCCCGGACCCGGATAAAGATGACGGCGGCGCCAATAACGGCAGGATATTCTTTTACGAGAATAATGACGGCGCTGACACATTCACCGAGAAAACCGGCGGTGACAACCCCCTTTCCGGAACGGATGTGCCCAGCGACGCTGCCCCGGCCTTCGTGGATATCGACGATGACGGGGATTTTGACTGTTTTATCGGCGCGTTTGACGGCAGCATATACTTTTATGAAAATACAGACCAAACAGCCGCCGATGTCAAAAACAGCCCTGCTTTTACAAAACGAACCGGCGCCAACAATCCCCTGGACGGCACAGGGGCGGGCAAGTACTTCAGCGCCCCCGTGTTTGTGGATATCGATGACAACAACACCATGGATTGTTTTATCGGCTATCGGGACGGATTTACCCATTTTTATGAAAACACGGGTGCCGTGGACGACCCCGTTTTCACCCGGCCCGAGCCCGACACCCTGCTCACCGGTGAGATCACCGGGGCCTATCACCTGCTGGCCGACGGCAACACCCTTTATGTGGGGGATCACCTGCAGGGCCTGCAACAGCTGAACATTTCCATCCCGGAAACCCCCACCCTGACCACTTACGTGACGGACACGGCCACCCCCTCGGACGGGGATGCCGTGTTTTTCAACGTCAACAACCAGGGCATCGATATCGACGATTTCGATAACGCCCACTTGGGCAGTTACGCCTTTGTGGCGGATGACGATGCCACGGCTGGCACTTTCAGGGAAGGCGTCAGAATATTTTACGCCGTGCTGTCCCAGGAATTTGTCACCTTTATCATGAAAGGCTATCTGGCAACGGAGGGGGAGGCCATGGATGTGTTTGCCCATGGGGACTATCTCTATGTTGCCGACGGCAGCGGCGGCCTGAAGATCATCGACCCGGACCTGCCGGCCAGCAGCGACGACACCAAATACCGGGTGGAGCCGGAGCTTGTGGGTACCTGCAATCCGGGCTGGACCGCCAACGCCGTTTACGTGACCAATGATTACGCCTATGTGGCGGCCGGGGCCGACGGCCTTCGCATCGTCAATGTGGCCAATGCCGAAACACCTGCTGAAGCCGGCCATATCGCGGGTGCGGATGTATCGGACGCCAACGACGTTTATGTGTCCGGCAATTACGCCTATGTGGCGGACGGCTCCAACGGGGTCAAGGTGGTGGATGTTTCTAATCCCGGGGCGCCGGCCCTGGTGGGCAGCAGCATCATTTCGACCGCCGATGCCCAGGCCCTTTCCTATTCCGGCACCTACCTGTACCTGGCCGACGGCAATGAAGGCTTTCATATCGTGGACACATCAACGCCTTCATCCCCTTATGAAAGGGGCGACGGTTACCAGACCGACGGAACGGCTTACGGCATCAAGGCGAAATATGACAGCGAGCTGGACGGCGATCTCATCTGGATCGCCGATGGAAAGGAGGGGCTCGATTTTTATGTCTATTATTCCACCATTCCCGCCCAGAGCTTCGGCTCATTCAACTCAAGCGGCATTGCAAAGGACGTTGACGTGATCAGCAGCTTCGCCTTTATCAGCGACGGGCCGGGCGGCCTGGCCTCCATTGTCTGCGCGCCGCCGGACCCGGCGCAATCGGACCTGGATACGGTTCCGGTCAACCTTCACGGTACGACCTACGGCGGCTCAAGCGGGTGCGCCATCTGGACGGCCACGGAGAAAGGCCATGTGCTGGATATTTTTGCCAGATTCTTCGCTGATCGGTTTACCGGCGAATAACGGATGCTGACCCCGACGGGTGAAAAGTCATATGTTTCAGACGTGTTATCCCCGGAACACAATCATCGGTTGTGGCCCTTCAGGCAATTCAAATGCCGTTCAGCATGGCCTGTACCGCCGCCGAATCATACGTCCGTTCCACCAACGGCCCCTCATTGAGATGAGCGATGCGGTCGGTAAATGAGGGCCCCTGTTTTTGAAAGAAAATGCCGATGGGAATCCGGTCGCCCCACTCCCGGCTCAGGTGCATGGCCGTATTCCAATCCGCCGGATCATGACCGGTTTCTGCAACTTTCACCACCCGTTTTTTATACCACCCATTGGTATTAAGGTGATTAAAAGAAACACAGGGTTGGAGAATATTGACCAGTGAAAATCCCTTGTGGCTGACAGCTGCCCGGATCAGTCCGGCCAGATGCGCCTTTTCGCCGGAAAAACCCCTTGCCACAAACCCCGCCCCCAGCGAAAGCGCCACGGACAATGGATTAAAAGGTTCGGAAATAACGCCGGATCGCTGCATCTTCGTGACAAATCCCATATCCGATGTGGGCGAGGACTGCCCTTTGGTCAGCCCGTAAACCTTGTTGTCATGGGTAAGCAGGGTGATATCGATGTTCCGGCGCACGGCGGCCAGAAAATGGTTTCCCCCTTCCCCGTAACAATCACCGTCCCCGGAGCTGACCAGCACCGTCAGCTTATGATTGGCCAGTTTGGCGCCGGTGGCAACCGGCAGGGCCCGGCCATGAAGACCATGAAAAAAATTACACTTCAGAAAATGGGGGGTCTTTCCGGCCTGACCGATACCCGATACGATCAACACGTTTTCCGGGGACAGTTTCATCCCGGCCAGGGCTTCCTTCATGGCCGCCAGAATATTGAAGTTGCCGCATCCCGGGCACCACTTGTTCTCATAATCACAATCAAAATCTGTTATATCTGTCATGCTGTCCTCCTGTAAAAGGGACGGTTAATTCAGTTGATGGTATTGATCCACAATGTCCTCGACACAAAACGCCCGGCCGTCGTATTGAAGAATCGAATGGGCGACAGGCATGCCGGTTTCCTGGCGGATCAGCCGGCCCAGTTGAGCGGTGGCGTTCTGCTCCACGGTGATAAGTGTGTCCGCACCCCTGGCCACCTCCTGAAACGCTGCCGCCGGGAATGGCCAGATATCGGCCATAACCAGGCACCCGGCATCCTCCCCTGCGTCCCGCAACCGACTCACCGCCTCCTGAACCGCACCTGCGGTACTGCCCCAGCTCACCAGAAGGGTCCGGCTGCCGTCCACATGATATGCCGCCGGCGGCCGCATCTCCGACTGCATGGCCGACAGCTTTGCGCTCCGCTTCTCCACCATGGCATTCCGGTCCTCCCGATCCTCGCTGATATGGCCGTCTTGCCGGTGTTCATTGCCGGCAGCACAAACAAGGGCTTGCCCATTGCAGGGAAGCGCCCGGGGGGAGATGCCGTTACCGGTGAATGCATACCGCTTATAAGCCGACGGATCGGCCATATCCGCGTCCGAAACCGTATACCGGTCATGCCCGTGCGGTGCATCAAAAGGGCCATCGGTCAGCGCGAACGAATCATTGAAATACTGATCCGTCATTACGATAGCGGGCACCTGGTATTTCTCCGACAGATCAAACGCCCGGATCATGACGGCATAGGCGTCATCCATGCCGGTGGGCGCAAAAACAAACCGGGGGAATTCATCCTGGGCCGCGTTGATCACAAACAGCAGATCCCCCTGGGCCGTCCGCGTGGGAAGGCCGGTGGCCGGTCCGGGGCGCTGGGCGTTAACGATCACCACCGGTGTTTCCGTTATGGCGGCAAGGCCCAGCCCCTCGGTCATCAGGCAGAAGCCCCCGCCGGAAGTGGCGGTCATGGCCCGAACCCCGGCAAAAGCGGCACCGATCGTCATGTTGATGGCCGCAATCTCGTCTTCGGCCTGCTCCACCACCAGGGGGTATGTATCCGACAATTCCGAAAGCTGCTGCATGATGCCCGTGGCCGGGGACATGGGGTAAAACGCGCCGATTCGGCAGTCCGCGGCAAGGGCTCCCAGTGCCAGGGCCCTGGCGCCGTTCATCAGCATGCCTTCGGATGACATGTCCCGCCACACCGGTTTCCATTGGAAGTTGATGGACGCCACGGCCCGGTACCCGGCCCGGGCCGCATCAAGATTGTTCTCCCTGACATTGGCATCGGCCCCGCTGAACCGGTCCGTTATAATGGCCTGAAACTGCTCGAAGGGCGCCCCCAGAAGGCCGAGACAGGCACCGGCCGCCACGGTGTTGGCCATGATCTTTCCGCCGGCTTCCGTAGCCAGTTGCGTAACGGGAACCGCCACAGCGCCCTCCCCTGCGCCATCCTCTGCCGAATCGATCAGGCAGATGCCGCCTTCAACCAGCTTCTGCCGGTGCAGCGCATGGGTTTCCCCGCTCATGGCAACGAGCAGATGGATATGCCGGGACGGCGCCTGGATGCGCCGCTCGCTGATGCGGAGCTGAAAAAAACTGTGCCCGCCCCGGATCCGGGATTCAAAATCGTTCACGGCAAAAACAGACAAGCCGGCCTGCTGGCACATGCGGGCCAGCAGCTCCCCCACCGTCTGTATTCCCTGACCGGCTTGACCACCGATTAAAATACTGATATCCGTTTGCATTAGTATCTCCTTTGCTGTTTAGTCTCTTCCCGCCCAGAATATGTGTCCTTCAGCAATTTCAGCCGTCAGCACTGGTACGCTGCAGAACGACTCCGAAGAATCCGCGGGTATTTTTCATCATTCATTGGAAATCCAATTGCAGCAGAGCACCCGGAAGCGTCGCAATTTGCAGCAGAGCGCCCGGAAGCGTCGCAATGTATCTCTCGTCATGTCTTATTCAACAGCCATGGATCATTTCGCCCACCATACAATACCCGTTTTAATTCTTCCGGGGGCATAATATTGTTTTCCAGCGCCACCGCCTCGATAGTGCGGCCTTCCGCATACGCCTGCCCGGCGATATCGGCGGCCCTGTCATAACCGATATAAGGCACCATGTTCGTCACAATGGCCAGGCTCTTTTCTATATTACCGGTACAAACCGCCGCATTGGCAGTGATCCCGGTCACGCATTTATCCGTCAACGCCACAGCCGCATTGCCCAGAAGTACGATGGACTGAAGCAGGTTATCCCCTACCATGGGCAGCATGGTGTTCAGTTCGAAAACACCCCCCAGCCCGCCCGCCGTGATGGCGGCATCATTGCCGATCACCTGGGCGCTTGCCTGAATCACCGCTTCCGGAATTACGGGATTGACCTTCCCCGGCATAATTGAAGACCCCGGCTGCAACGCGGGCAGATTTATCTCCCCGAGACCGCACCGAGGCCCGGATGCCAGCCACCGGATGTCGTTGGCAATCTTCATCATGCCCACGGCAATTGTTTTCATCACCCCGCTGGTTTCCACCGCGGCATCGCAGGCCCCCTGGGCCTCAAAATGGTTCGGGGCTTCCACAAAGGGGATATCGGTGGCGGCTTCAAGTGCCGCGACCACCCTGCCGGCAAAATCCGGATGGGCGTTCAGCCCGTTCCCCACGGCGGTCCCCCCAAGGGCCATCCGGCACAATCTCGGTTGACAGGCGTTTACTCGTTCCAGGGCCAGATTCATTTGTGCGGCATAACCCGAGAATTCGTCCCCAAGTGTCATTATCACCGCGTCCTGCAGATGGGTACGCCCGATTTTTCGAATATTCCGGAACGCCACTGCCTTTTCTTCAAGGGCGCTGTGAAGATCGCACAAAGCCGGAATCAACCCCTGCCGAAGCTGCTGCATGGCGGCGAGATGAAGGGCCGAGGGCATAACATCATTGCTGGACTGGCCGCAATTGACATGATCATTGGGATGAACCGGGCCTTTGGTTTGACGTTCGCCTGTGAGCATTTCGTTGGCACGGGTGGCAAGAACCTCGTTCATGTTCATGTTGGTGGAGGTTCCGGAACCGGTCTGAAACACATCCACGGGAAACTGCTCGTCATGCCGGCCTTCCATGACCTCGGCGGCCGATTTTTCGATGGCCGCGGCCAGATCTTTATCCACAAGCCCCAGGTTCGCATTAACGAGAGCGGCATGCCGTTTTATCAGTGCCAGGCCGCGAATCAGTTCAATGGGCATCCGGCGGCCGCTGACAAAAAAATTGTCAATGGCACGGCCGGTCTGAGCGCCGTAATACGCTCCGCCCGGCACCATCACCGTGCCCATGCTGTCGGTTTCTTCTCGGGACGACATTTACCCTGTTCCTTAGTATAGTTAAAGCCACAGCACATATGTTTTATAGACAAGAATACCATGTTTATCCGAAAAACAACTTTTCCGGCGGTCGTCGCTCGGGCACGTATACCTCCGGCACCTCGCCGGCATTCCAGGCCGCCGAAACATAAAGGTTGCAGTAGCAGGTCCCGTACTCGGCCACATCCGGTTCCCGGTAGTCACAGGGGCAGATGATATCGCGATCCGCTTGCCGGTCACCGCTGGCCAGCCGGCAGGGACAGACCATATACCCGTAACGCTCCTTGTTGATCAGCAGGGCCTCCAGCAGCTCGAACACCCGCTGCTGGTCCTTGTTAAAGTGGTATCCCTTGGGCTCCTGAACTTTCTTCAGCTGTTCATATAACTGTTCAACATTCATGAGACTCCCAGTGCCTCCTTGATCTCATCTTCCTTGTACCCCACGATGACTGTTTCGCCGATTTGAATTGTCGGAAAGGTACAGCGGGGATTGATCTTCTTGATATCCTCCAGGATGGCCGTTCGCTCCTCGCCATCCAGTTTGTCCACATCCACGAAATCATATGCAACATCGCATTCATTAAGCAGCCGCTTGGTGGACTTACAATGGCTGCACGTACTGAGTGTATAAAGATAAACATCGGAACGGTTCATGGCAACCTCCTTGTTAAAGTTCGACTTTTATAGAACAGATATGTATCATGAGACACATTTTTTTCCTGGATTTGCAGTTTACACCAATGAAAAGCAATATAGATGCCATCAGTAACCCTGGCCCGGATAACCAGGATTTACTTTATCCCTGAAAGGCGTGCGTCCACATTTAAATCGGAATGGAAATCGAATTATAACTTATCTATTTCGAAACCGATTTCGATTTTGGATCGAGTTACTTGGAGATATATGCACCGCTTTGCTGCTATTGGACTTCCAAGGAACTTAATCTGCCAACTGGCTGTAAGCATATAAATTTTAGTTAGTGCCCATCCATAAATTGCTATTTTGCCCGATTTCTGCGTCAGGCTCAAATTTTAATCCTCAAAATACGCAAAGTATTCCTCCGGTTAAAATTTTCGCCTTCCTTGAACCTGACCAAAATATCTAATTTCTGGACGGACACTAGTTAATTTTTCAGTTTATTGCCAAGTTTTTCAGTTTGCCGAAACAACTGAACAGCAACACGTGCCCAGCCCCTTGCAACGCAGCCGAGCAGGGACGGTCAACATATTGACTTCCGGCCCTTGCTCTGATATTGATTTCATAATCCATAAATTAGATAAGGACGAACGCATGACTGTTCAAATCCATGTCGCCAGTGACGACTGCATCATGTGCGGGGACTGCTACAATATCTGCCCCAAGCGGGCCATTACATGGCAGAAAAGGGAGCTGCCGGAATTCCATCACGAGCAGTGCACCAGCTGCCTGTGCTGCGTTGAGTGCTGCCCCCAGCAGGCCCTGGAGGCAAAAGCCTCGGGATTCCGCGGCCTTTTCCTGAAATTCCCTGAAATCAACCCCCCCCACGCGGCCGGACCGTCCTGGACATGATGAAATCGCCCGACCCCGCCCTGAATACCATTCCGGATAACCCGCAAACCATTCACCTCACTGCGGCATGCGGCACCGCCATGGCCGCCCTGGCATGCCTGCTGGATGCTGCTGGATACCGGGTTACCGGGTCGGACCAGAACATTTACCCGCCCATGAGCGACCTGCTGAACCACCGGGATATTCCCATAGCATCGGGGTTTGCCGCCGGCAACCTGGCCCACGGCCCGGATCTGGTGGTGGTGGGCAACGCCGTCAGCCGGGATAACCCGGAAGTCCAGAAAATGATCGAAATGGCCCTTCCCTACTGCTCCATGCCCCAGGCAGTGAACCGGTTTGCCGCCGCTGGCAAAGACATTCTCCTGGTGTGCGGCACCCATGGCAAAACCACAACCTCCGCCCTGCTGGCCTGGATTCTTCACACGGCCGGACTGGACCCCTCCTTCATGATTGGCGGCATGGTCGGCGGATTTGACGGCAATTTCCGGGCCGGCGGCGGACCGCACATGGTCATTGAAGGCGATGAATACGACACCGCTTTTTTTGACAAACGATCAAAATTTTTTCACTATGATCCGGCGATTACGATTCTCACCGGCATCGAGTTCGACCATGCCGATATTTTCAAGAATCTTGCAGCGGTCAAACAGACGTTTCGGCAGTTCCTGACCGGCCTGCGCGGGGATTCCCTGCTTCTTGCCTTTGACGGGGACGAAAATGTCGCCGAACTGACCAATGACCTGGCCTGCACGGTAAGGCCATATGGCCGCACAGAAGCTGCCCACTGGCGGCTTGACGATATTCAGATTACCCCGCCTCATACCCGTTTTGCAGCCCTGAGCGGTCATCACTTGTTCGGCCGGTTCTCGGCGCCGCTCACCGGCGCCCACAACCTGTCCAACATGCTGGCCGCCATTGGCGCGGCATCGGCTGCCGGCGTTACGGAACACCATATCTGCGAGGCCCTGGCCACCTTCAAAGGCGTTAAACGGCGACAGGAAGTGCGCGGCGTCAAAAATCAGATCACGGTGATGGACGATTTCGCCCATCACCCAACGGCCGTCCGGGAAACCATCAACGGCATCAAACCTTTTTACCCGGATGGCCGTCTTATTGCGGTTTTTGAACCCCGCACCAACACCAGCATGCGCAACGTGTTTCAGCAGGACTATGCCCGCGCCTTTGACAACGCGGATCTTATCTGCATCAGTGAACCGCCCCTGCCGGAAAAGGTGCCGGAAAGGCAGCGCTTTTCATCGTCCCGGCTGGTAGGTGACCTGGCACGCCAGGGCAAAAGTGCCCACTGCTTTCCCGATGCCGATGCCATTGTGGATTACCTGAAAACCGCCGCCCGGCCGGGGGACCTTATCCTTGTGATGTCCAACGGCGGGTTTGACAATATCCACGAAAAACTCATGGCCGCTCTTTAACATTATATCGATCACCGCGGAGAGCGCCGTTTGATACTTTGATTTTAAATGAATCACCGCGTTAAGTTCCTTGGAAGTCGCTTGCGGACGGCAAACTCAACAACCACCCCGGCCTTTGTGGCGGGATGGGTTGAAACAAACGGCTGAAAGCCGGGATACGGGTCTACAGACCCGTTAATGCGCCGTCTTGAAATTACCATCTTTCTCAAGTTCAAAATGATACTCAAAATTAAATTCGAAACACGAACCACGAAGGCACATGATTCTTGAGCTCACCCTTCGTGTTCTTCGTGAACTTCGTGGTTAATTTGATTTGGTATTTATTACCACGAAGAGCACGAAGGGCACGAAGATATATGCATCGAATAGATGCCCGGAAAACGCCGGCTTTTATTGAAGCATAGCACATTAAAAGGGAGTGGTAAATCTGCCCGCCTAAAGGCGGGGGCTTTAACCTTGAGTACGACCAGTAAAAAGCGCTTAAATCATTCTGAAAAGATTCCCTTTCCATATTAATGGGTTGCAAAAATAGCTTGACCCGGCACCGCAACGGCTGTATACAATTTATATTTTTTACAACTGGATAACATCTGGAAATCGAAACCAATGACAATCAGGGCCACCGCGGACAAACCCCTTCGTATCTGCCTGTTGAGTTACCGGAGCAACCCCCATTGCGGCGGGCAGGGCGTTTACGTACGAAACCTGAGTTACTGGCTTTCCCGCATGGGCCATAGCGTTGAGGTGCTGGCCGGTCCGCCTGATCCCCAATTGAGAGACGGGGTGAAGCTCACCCCCATTGATTGCCTTGACCTGTATAATCCCGAAGCCCTGTTCCGCATGCCCACCTGGCGGGAATTGATCCAGCCGGTCAATTTCATGGAATGGGCAGGGGTCTCCACCATGGGATTCCCAGAGCCCTTTACATTCGGGTTGCGCGCATACCATTATTTGCGCGGCCGGTTCCACAACTACGATATTGTGCATGACAACCAGTGCCTGTCCTACGGCCTTCTGGCCATTCAGCGGCACATTCCGATCCTGGCGACCATTCATCATCCCATTACCGTGGACCGGGATATCGCCGTCCGAAGCGCCAGCGCCCGCCTGACCAAACTCCGGCACATGCGGTGGTACTCGTTCCTTGGCATGCAGAAGCGTGTTTCCCGGGCACTGCCCCATGTCATTACGGTGTCCGAATGCGCCAAGAATGATATCAGCCGGGATTTCAATATTTCCAAAAACCGGTTTTCCGTCATCCCCAACGGTATCAACACCGAACTTTTCTATCCCATGCCGGAAATCGAGAGAGAACCCAACAGCATCATCGTCACCAACAGTGCGGATACCCCTTTAAAGGGCATGTACCACCTGCTTCGGGCCGTAAAAAAACTCTCCGCCCAACGGGACCTCCGACTGACGGTCATTGGCAAGCCCAAGGAAAATGGCGGTGTTGAACGACTGATCCGCGAGCTCGGCATCGGCCGGCTGATCAACTTTACGGGCCGCATCAGCAATGAAGCTTTTGTCCGGGAATATGCCCGGGCAACGGTGGCCGTTGTTCCTTCGGTTTACGAAGGATTCGGCCTACCCGCCGGCGAAGCCATGGCATGCGCCGTGCCCGTCATCAGCACCTCCGGCGGCGCGCTCCCCGAAGTGGTGGGAGACGCCGGCATCATCGTGCCGCCCGAAAACCCGGATGCCATCGCGGGCGCCATCGCAAGAATCTTCGACAACCCGACACTTGCAGAAGAACTCGGCCGAAAGGGATACCAGAGAGTCCACAACCATTTTACATGGGAATTGGCCGCCCGGGAAACCGTGGCTATTTACAGAGAGGTGATACGTGATTACGGCAGATTTCAGCAGGCTTGACATACAACCGGGGGCAAAGATCCTTGATATCGGCTGCGGCGAAGGGCGCCATACATGCGCAGCCTACCGGCTGCCGGGCGTCTGCGTGGTAGGCGCCGACCTGGACTTCGATTCCCTGAAAACGGCACAGGAACGCCTGGCCTTCCACGACCGCCTTGAAGAACACGGTGGCGGCACCTGGCATCTGTCTGCGACCGATATTCTCCGGCTGCCCTTTCGCGACAACACCTTTGACCTGGTGATCTGCTCAGAGGTGCTGGAACACATTCCCGAAGACAGTGCCGCGATGAAAGAAATCATCCGCGTTGTCAAGCCGGGGAAAGACCTGGTGGTCAGCGTGCCGCGTTATTTCCCCGAACGGATATGCTGGGCGCTCTCGGATGAATACTTTAATGCCAATCAGGGCCATGTGCGGATATACACGGAAGAACAACTGATAAACCGGCTGGAACGGCTGGGCGTGCACAAGGTGTCACGGCATTTTGCCCACAGCCTGCATTCACCCTACTGGTGGCTGAAATGCCTGGTGGGCCCAACCCGGGACGATTCCCCGCCGGTCAAGCTTTACCACCGGTTTCTGGCCTGGGATATCCTGGCGCGCCCCAGGATCACCCGCCTGGCCAGCCGCCTGCTGAATCCCGTTCTCGGCAAGAGCCTTGTGGTTTATCTGAAACGACAGCCCTGACGGCTTCGTAAAAAGCTTCTAACCCCGCTACGGCGTTTTTGCAGAAAGGAACTTCGGGCCGGTGGCATCATTTTTTGCCGTCATTGCTTCTTGATTATTGATTGAATATCCGCACTTTATATTTGTTATCCTCTCGCCAAGCCGCCAAGATCGCCAAGAATATTCTTTTCATTTCTCTGCGATCTTTGCGTCTTTGCGAGAGGCAACTTTTTCTCAAATTGGCAAATTAAGTTCCTTGGAAGTCCAATTTCTTTGTTGCGCTGCATCTCTCGTCATGTCACGTACCGCCAAGTACGCTCCATTCCTCGAGATTTTGCGCGCCTCGAACTTGAACTTTTTACTTTGCCGTCCCAAAATTGACTTTTTACGGGACCATCCGCCCTGACATTACGGTAAATTGCCCTTCTGTTTTTCCCGGCGGATCCGCTTGCGGTCCTTTTTCCAGTCCGGCTCCTTCTTTTTGCCGGCCTTCTTGTTTCCGGCCACACCGGACTTGTCGCTCAGGGAAGGGGTAAACGTACCGGCGCGGGTCTGAGTGCCTTCGGCCGGCTGTTGCGGGGGCTTCTTCGCCGCCGGCCGGGGAGCGGGTTTTTCCCTGGGCGGGGGCGGTCCCGTAAAACACCCAGGCGGTATAAATTCGGCCAGGAAAAGCCCCTCCCCCGCCTGATTGAACACCACGCCCCCGGCCTGGGCCTTTTCCGTTTCCACCGTTAATGTAATCGCCTCGGCATCCCGCCGCTTGCCGATTTTTTCGGCCATCTGCCGGTCCACGGCCAGAACCACCTGATCGGCAAAGGAAGGGGAAATGCCATGCTCAATCACCCGGGGATATGCCTTTCCCCGGACACAGACATAGAGCAGCACCGGCGGCTCGGCCGCATCAACCGGCGGACGAAGATGGGACCTGTCGGTTGCCCGGATATGGCCTTCGCTGATTTCAAAGGGCGCATCAGGGACGGTCAGCAGGAGTTCGTTTAGCAGGGATTGCCGCACATGTCGCCATCCCTCCTCCTCGTTCAGGGCCTTGAGAAATTCCTTGATTTTGACATATCCGCGGGCATCCGGCACCAGCCCGAACTCCCATGGACAACGGCCCAGCATGGTATCAATGAACTTTGCCAGTTTTTTATTTGCCTTGGGTATGGGCATAAAAGGCTTTAACTCCTTTTACGATTTTATTTATTCTCTTAAAATCTATAACCATCCCTCGCCTTCTGTCAACACTCACAACTCCTTGACCTTGCCCGGTCATATCTGGTATTTATTCATTTTCTATAATGATAATATGAACGCTACACCAGACAGAGGTAATATCAATGAACCGCAATAAATCCGATGCGCTTTTTGAAAAAGCCAGCAAACTCATACCAGGCGGTGTCAACAGCCCGGTTCGATCAGGGAAATCCGTGGGAACGACCCCGCTTTTTATTCAAAGCGCCCAGGGCGCTGAAATCATCGACGCCGACAGCAACCGATATATCGATTTCGTTGGCTCATGGGGGCCCATGATCGTTGGCCACAATCACATGGCGGTGATCAGCGCGGTGGAATCGGCACTGAAAAGAGGTCTGAGCTTCGGCGCCTCCATCGATCTTGAAATTGAGCTGGCCGGGATGATTGCGGATGCGGTGCCGTCCATCGAAATGGTCCGCATGGTGAACTCCGGCACCGAGGCCACCATGAGTGCGCTCCGGGTGGCCCGGGCCGCCACCGGCCGGGACGTGGTGGTGAAATTTGACGGCTGCTACCACGGACATGCGGATACCTTACTGGTGAGCGCCGGCTCCGGGGTCGCCACGCAGGGAATACCCGGCAGTCCGGGCGTCCCCGAGGATATTATCCGAAAAACGCTTTCGCTGCCATACAATGACGCTGATGCGGTTCACCGGATCTTTGATAAATTCGGCCGTGACATCGCCTGCGTCATCGTGGAGCCGGTGGCCGGCAACATGGGCATGGTGGCGCCGGATACGGCATTTCTCGAGACATTACGGGAAGAGACCAGACGACACGGAAGTATCTTGATTTTTGATGAAGTCATGTCCGGCTTCCGGGTGGCTTACGGCGGAGCGCAGGAACGATACGGCGTGATACCGGATATGACCTGCCTGGGCAAAATCATCGGCGGCGGCATGCCCGTGGGGGTCTATGGCGGTTCCGCCGAACTCATGAGGCATGTGGCACCGGAAGGCAACGTGTATCAGGCCGGAACCCTGGCCGGCAACCCCCTGGCCATGGCCGCCGGTATTGCCACGCTCACTCTGCTGAATAAAGACGGCGTTTACGAATCCCTTGAAGCGACCGCAACCCGCCTCGTGGAAGGTCTCAGGAATGCGGCATCAGAGGCGGGGATAGCCGTTCAGGCCCATTCTGTGGGGGCTATGCTCGGCCTGTTTTTCACGGACACCCCTGTCAGGGATTTTGAAACCGCCAAAACCAGCGATCTTGACCGGTTCGCCGCCTATTACCGGCAGATGCTCGAAAACGGCATCTACCTGGCCCCCTCCCAGTTTGAGGCGGTTTTCGTGTCCACGACCCACACTGCGGACCATATCGACCAGACCGTGGCGGCGGCGAAAAATGTCATGAAGACCCTGTGATATGGCGTCGGTCATTCAATCCGGAATCACATCCGCCAGGTACCGGGAAACGGTTTCTGCAATAATTTTCATGTTAAACGGCTTGGTGATATAATCGTCCATGCCCGCTTCCAGGCACCGGTCCCGGGTTTCGGCATAAGCATCGGCGGTGATGGCGATGATCGGCGGCGATCCGGCGGTATTGCCGTTCCGTATCAACCGGGTGGCCTTATACCCATCCATGACGGGCATGAGGCAATCCATAAAAATCATCTCATAATCCTTTTCCCGGCATGCCGCTACCGCCTGTTTGCCATTTTCCACCATGTCGCAGGTAAGATTCAACTTACCCAGCATGGTCACCAGCACCTTCCGGTTGACGGGATTGTCATCCACTACCAATACCTTGGCGCCGCTGGCGGCGATGTCTCTGCCTGCCGGCCTTTGCCCGGATTCTCTGCCGGCCTGCTTACCCGGGTCTGTGGTCTTCTCCGGCCGTTCTCTTTGGGACGTATCCCGCAGTCCCTGCAAATAATTATAAAGATGTTTCTGCTTGATCGGTTTGCTGAGACAGGCCTGATACCCCGCGGCATCCAGGTCTCCCGCATCCTTTTTGCGAACCTTCGAAACCATGCAGATCATGGGAATAGTGGCCAGGTTGTGACGATTCTTTATGGTTGCGGCGATTCTGCTGTATGTATCGATGTCATCGTATTTCACATCGGCAATGATCAGATCAAAAGAGTCAGAATTCAGTGCAGCGCTTAGCATGGCGATGGCATCATCCGTGTTTACGGCGGTTTCACAGCGCCCGCCCCAATGATGAATGTACATGCTCAAAATATCGTGACCGGTGGCATTATCCCCGACCATCAGGCAGCGCATATCGTCCAAATGCCCTTGGGGCAGGCCGATCCGCTCCTCATCGGGAGACTGATGGAATCGGGCGGTAAACCAGAACCGGGACCCACGCGCCGGACGGCTGGTGACATTAATTTCCCCGCCCATCAAGTCCACCAGTTGTTTGGAGATGGCAAGCCCCAGGCCGGTGCCCCCATACTTGCGACTGGTAGAGGCATCCGCCTGGGTAAAAGGAAAGAACAACTTCTTCTGCTTTTCTTCCGTCAACCCGATACCCGTATCAAGCACCTCGGCATAGAGAACCACGGGACGTTCCGCCGCTTGCCCACCCATGGTGTCACCTTCTTCGGCCGGGGGCTCACCGCCCGGCTTTCCCTCCCGGACCTTGATAACGATTTCGCCCCGATCGGTGAACTTTACGGCATTGGCCGCCAGATTCAACAACACCTGTCGCAACCGGTTCGGGTCTCCCTTCAGTTTATCCGGCACATCGGGTTGAATCCCCACGCTCAGCTCAATGCCTTTTTCATGGGCCTGCACAGCAACAATATCCGCGGCGCTTTCAACCACATCCCGAAGGCTGAAATCGATCTGTTCGATTTCCACCTTTCCGGCCTCCATCTTGGAAAAATCCAGAATATCATTGATCACGGTAATCAAGGAATCCCCGGAAATCTTTATCGAATGGGCATAATCCTTCTGCTCCTCGTCCAGCCTCGTATCCAGCAGCAGATCGGTCATGCCCAGAATGCCGTTCAGGGGCGTGCGTATTTCATGACTCATGTTGGACAGAAAATTGGATTTCGCAATGGCCGCGGTCTCTGCCTGCTCTTTCATCTTCTTTAGATGAAGAATCATATCATTTAACTGACGGGTTCGGATCCCGATCTCTCTTTCCAGATTCTTCCGATACGCCCGGTCTTTTTGCCCCAGTTCCCATTTTTTGGTCAACGACAGGGCTGTCTGCTTAACGGCCACACTGTCAAAGGGCTTGCGCATAAACAAAAGCCGATCCGTGGAGCCGAGTTCATCCACGATATCGTCCCATGAATAATCGGTATAGGCTGTACAGATCACAACTTCCACATAGGGATGTTTATCCCATATCCGCTTCGCTGCCTCGATGCCATCGATTCCCGGCGGCATTCGGACATCCATAAAAATCAATGCATAGGGAAATCCTTCGGCTTCCGCGGCATCCACCTTATCAACGGCTTCCCCGCCCTGATAGACGTCATCAATGACGTAACCGGTGGAAGCGGCGGGGGAATTCAATGGAGGCAGTGATTCACCAAACAACTCTTGCTCATGGGCGCGGGTCTTGATTTCTATGGGTGAAGGGTCCTGCCCCGCAAGGATCTGTCGCAAATCCTCGTGTATGGCATGATTATCATCGACAATGAGAATTCGCTTGGGGGTGTCCACCATACTGCATTCTCCATGCCCCGGACGTTTCACGAAAGTTGCTGATATATACTTTTTTATTTCAGCATTTCAAATTGTTATTTCGAAGGTATCAAACATGGTTGTAACATCAAAGTTGTTTGTGAAACCGGTAATTCATTAATATCATGTCATGATTGCAGAAAATTAGCAATCAATTTATAGCAGTTCAAACCAACACCGGGACGTCAAAACGGTTTTAAGAAAACCGGCACTTAGGGTTCGTCACAAAATAAGTTGGGCAAATTTGGCGCCGGAATTTTTTCCGTCTTCGAGGCGCGAGGAGGGAGAATAGCAAGCTATTTGATCGACGAAGCAACAAAGAAGACGGGAAAAAGAACAAGCCAAATGGTCAAGTTATTTTGTGACGAACCCTTATGGTACAAAGCATCATGTTTTGGGACCTGAAATATGAACCCATTCCGCTGGCGGAAAACTTTTTCTGCCTTACGGGACCCAGTAAACATCCGACCCCAGAGGGGCCGGCTTTGATTACCCCTATAAAGGGGATTGTTTACAGTCTGAACTCACCCTTCGTGTCCTTCGTGAACTTCGTGGTTCAATTGTCTGGAGTTGATTACCACGAAGGGCACGAAGATAAATGCATCGCGTTGATGCCCCGGAACACTCCGGTATCTGTTTTGATCATTGGAACCTTTGATATTCGGATTTGTTTCGAATTTCTAATTTCGAATTTCGCGCTTTGCTCCTTACCGGCATAGCCTTTACTCTCTGACCTGGCCCAGAGGACCAGGTTTTATTGACTGAATCAAGTGGCCCTCTCCATTTACGGGCACTGCAATATTTTTTTCTGTCTCGCCAGAAGGCGCAGCAGAATCAAAAATCCGGAAATAGCGCCGAGGACTGCGAACCAGAGGTCGTTGGGATCGAATGATCCGTGCTCAAAATAGGACCGAAAACTCTCCAGCCAGGGATAAGTCTCAAACCAGGAAGGAATCAGGGCAATGGCAGCCTGATCGTATTTCTGAAATACCTCGAAGACCATGTTGACCGATAGCCAGAAAAGGCAGGAAACAGCGGCGGGCAGCACGCCGGGCCGGAAACACCCGGCGGTGAAGAGCGAAAAAGCGCATACATGAAAAAACATGGGCAGACTGCCGAACACCCGGTGCTGAAACAATCCCCCGCCCTGGTCATAGGCACTCAGGAACGGTACATATTTAAAAATAAAATAAACCGATGCCGGTGGCCGGTCCAGCAGGTAGAACCCCACTCCAGCCAAAAGAAGGAGCAATCCGAGCAAAACAGCAGAAGGCGTATAGCCTTTTGGCATCATGGCAAAAACAGCCCCGTGTATATTTGAGCGTGTTCCTGCGGTTTTAATGATGGTGACGGGCCCGTCTTTTTCCGTCAGAACCGACATACCCCTCTCCTGAGTGATACGGGTTGAGGAACGAGGTACGGTCTTACACCCCCCTCACAGCGCATACCTCACCCCTCACACCTCAAAACTCACAACTCAAAACTCAAAACTCAAAACTCACCACGCAAAACTCACCACGCAAAACTCACCACGCAAAACTCACCACTCACACCTCATTCCTCATATCTCACGAGCCACGGCATACCCCTCATGCACCGCGGTCATGATCTTGCGGGGCTGTTTGGCATCGCCCACCGGAATCACGTTATAACCGGACAGCTTATCCAGCAGATCGGTATTGGGTCTGGATCCGATGGCCACCACCACGGTATCGGCCGGAACGAGGGTGGCCTCACCATCGATCTCGCCCACAACCCCTTTTTCTGTAATCTCTTTGACCTGGAAACGATTCATCTGTTCCACACCGCACTCCTGGATGCACTTGAGCACCACCCACTTGGTGCCGGGGCCGATGTTATGCCCCATCTTTTCCAGCATCTCCACCTGGGTCACCTCCTTGCCGTCATGGGCAAGGTGCATGCACACGTCACATCCTGTGCCGCCGCCGCCAATGACAGCCACACGCTTACCAGGAACCGCTTCCCCGCTCAATACCTGCCAGGCATGCATCACATTCTCGCCGTCGATACCCTTTATCTGAGGATCGGCCGGCGTGGCGCCGGCTGCATAAATAATCGCATCCGGATTTTCCGCCTTCACAAGGGCCTCGTCAGCGGGCTGGCCCAGCCGCACATCCACGCCAAGCTCCTTGAGAATCGCCGAAAAATAGTCAATGGCAAGAGAAAACTCCCCGAAATCCGGGGTTTTGGAAGCCAGGTTCAACTGGCCGCCCAGCTTGGTATCGGCCTCGAAGAGCACAACAGTATGCCCCCGCAAGGCAGCCACCCGTGCGGCCTCGCACCCGGCAACCCCGCCGCCGATCACCAGAACCTTTTTCTTTTCATCTGCCGGCTGGATGTCTCCGAGCTGTGATTCCCGGCATGCCTCGGCATTCAACGAACAGGTCACGGGTTTGCCTTCAAACAGGCTGTCCATGCAGTTCATGCAGGCGATGCACCGGCGAATCAAGTCCGGACGTCCCTGTTTCACCTTGTCGGCGAAATCCGGATCACAGACCATGGCCCGGGCCAGGCTGACCATGTCGGCCCGCCCCTCGGCAAGAACCTGTTCGGCGATTTCCGGGTCGTTGATCCGGTTGGACGCCGCCACCGGCGCATGATCCAGCGCGCTCTTGATGCCCTCGGCCATCCACACGAACCCGGCCCGCTCCACGTTCATGGTAATCATGGGCTCCCTGGACTCATGCCAGCCGGCAGTGACGTTAAAAGCATCCGCGCCCGCATCCTCCCATATTTTTGCAAACCGCTTCATCTCTTCAATCGTGTTACCGCCGGGAATGAGTTCGTCCCCGACCATACGAACGAAGATGGGGAAATCCGCTCCCACCTTGCCCCGCACGGCCTGGATGACCTCGGTGCCGAAACGCGCCCGGTTTTCAAGGCTCCCCCCGTATTCGTCGGTTCGCAGGTTGGTCACCGGGCTCATGAACTGGCTGATCAGATAACCCGCGCTGGCGATGATCTCCACGCAGTCGTAGCCGGCGTCTTTTGACCGGCGCGCCGCCTCGCCAAAAGCCGCGACGATCTCACCGATCTCGCCCACGGTGAGGGGACGCGGTTTTTCCTTGGCAAAAATCGGGGGCGCCACATCCGAAGCGCTCACCGCCTGCCGGCCGGTTAAAAAGGTCATCTCATACCGGCCCGGGTGCCATAGCTGAATATTGACCTTTGTTTCATACTGGTGTACGGCTTCCACTACCCGCCTGTGGCCTTCGATGAACCGGTCGTCGGAAATGTCCAGACCAATCACCATTCCCGGCACCACGGGACTGATGCCCACCGTAACCAGGGCCGCACCGCCCCGGGCCCGGCGCTCGTAATAGGCCACCGTGGCATCATTGATTTCTCCCATGGCGGTATTGACCGTCAGGGCCGGCATGACCATCCGGTTGGGCAGGGTCATGGATTTAATGGTGATCGGCTCCAGTAGGTGTTTGAATGTCGTCATAGTGCACCTCATTATAGATTTATATTTGAGTTTTGAGTTTTGAGTTGTGAGTTGTGAGTTTTGAGGGGGTGATGGGGTGAGGGGGTGAGGGGGTCGTTCTCACACGCCACACAACTCAAAACTCAAAACTCAAAACTCACAACTTCAGTGACATCGACTCTGTTCCCGATATCAGGGACGCCAGCGCGTTTTTAAAAACGCCCCGCTGATCCTCTGGAAACACATTGAGAATCTCCTCATTGGCCCGGCAGCGCAGCGTGCGTAATTCATCCTTCAAATTGATGCTTTTTTCTGTCAGGCAGATGTGAATGGCCCGCCGGTCATCCGGGTCCCGCTCCCGGTAAACGAATCCCGACCGCTCCAACCGATCGATCAGGCCTGTCAGGGTGGCCGAATCATACCGCAGCAATTCCCCGATCAGTTTCGGTGACAATTTATCCGTAATCCATAGGCATTCGATAATCAGATACTGGGCCGGGGTCAGTCCATAGGGTTCCAGAAGATGCCGCAAATGCTTCTGAGCAGTCTGCGCCGCTCTGGACAGGAGAAAACAAACACACGAACGGGGATCATCGGGATTGTTTAATATGTCATTATCTCTCATGCTATTGTCTTGCATGCAAGACATATTAGCGACTATCATTACCAAAGTCAAGTTTTTTTCCAAAAGAAAAAATCCTGTTTACAGAACGCCAATTTTCTTATAACATTAATAGATGCGCCTAAAAGGGCAGCTATGCCCAATGCTGTGCCAGCCGGCAACCGGTCTGCTTCATCGCAGAAACAGCGAGCCCGGTTGTAAAGAAGGATCTCCGGCTTTTACCATACAGAGGCGCCATTCGCGGCTTTTCCGGCAGTGTTGTAAAAACGGCCGAATTGCCGGGTGTCACGGCATTGGTTCAACACAACATTATCTTTTTGAAAAAAAAGGAGTGCATCTATGGCTAAAATTAAAACGGTTGACGGTAACACCGCCGCCGCCCATGTCGCATATGCGATGAGCGAGGTGGCCACGATTTACCCTATTACGCCTTCATCGTCGATCGGGGAGATTGCCGATGAATGGGCGGCAAATGGCGAAAAAAATATCTTCGGCCAACCTATGCTCGTCCGCCAGCTCCAGTCGGAAGCCGGCGCCGCTGCATCGGCCCACGGCTCGCTTGCTGCCGGCTCACTGACATCCACCTTTACCGCATCCCAGGGCCTGCTGCTGATGATCCCCAACATGTACAAGATGTCCGGCGAGCTGCTGCCCGGCGTCCTTCATGTGACGGCCCGATCCATTGCCGGTCACGCGCTTTCCATTTTCGGTGACCATCAGGACGTGATGGCCGTCCGGCAGACCGGATGCTGCATGATCGCGTCGGCCTCGGTCCAGGAGGTCATGGACCTGGGACTGGTCGCTCACCTTGCGGCAATTGAAGCCAGTCTGCCCTTTGTCCACTTTTTTGACGGATTCCGGACTTCCCATGAGATTCAGAAGGTAGAGACCATCGACTATACGGACATGGCCAAACTGGTGGACTACGAAGCACTGGAAAAATTCCGGGCAAGGGGAGCCAACCCCGAACGGCCGAAAATCCGGGGAACAGCACAGAATCCCGACATCTACTTCCAGTCCCTTGAAGGCTCGCATCCCTATTATGAAAAGGTGCCGGCGATTGTTGAAAAATACATGAATAAGGTCAGCGAGCTCACCGGCCGCAGCTACAAGCCCTTTGACTATGTGGGTGCTCCTGATGCCACCCGTGTCATTATCGCCATGGCCTCGGGCTGCGAGACCATCGAGGAGGCGGTCAACTACCTGATGGCCAGGGGCGAAAAGGTCGGCCTGATCAAGGTCCGGCTGTTCCGGCCCTTTTCCGTCAAGCACATGTTCGATGTAATGCCCGATACCGTTGAATGCATCTCGGTGCTGGACAGAACCAAGGAACGGGGCGCCACCGGCGAGCCGCTTTACGAGGACGTCTGCACCGCCTATATGGAAAAAAAGCAGACCCCGGTCATCCTGAGCGGCCGGTATGGCCTGAGCTCAAAAGAATTCACCCCGAGCATGGTCAAGGCGGTTTTCGACAATATGGCCGCCGGCCAGCCGAAAAACCATTTCACCGTGGGCATCACCGACGACGTCAGCAACACGTCTCTTGAGATCACCGAAGAAATAGATGCCGCTCCCGAAGGCATGGTGCAGTGCAAGTTCTGGGGCCTCGGCTCCGACGGGACTGTGGGGGCAAACAAGAGCGCCATCAAGATCATCGGGGACCACACCGACATGTATGCCCAGGCCTACTTCGCCTATGACTCGAAAAAATCCGGTGGCCTGACCATGTCTCATCTGCGGTTCGGCAAAACGCCCATCCAGTCCACCTACCAGATTGATTCGGCGGATTATATCGCCTGCCATAAAGCCAGCTATGTCAACACCTATGATGTACTGGAAGGCATCAAGGAAGGCGGCACTTTCGTGCTCAACTCCAAGTGGTCCACCGAGCAGATGGAAGGAAAGCTGCCGGCCGCCATACGCCGCACCATCGCCCGGAAAAATCTGAAGTTCTACAATATCGACGCGGTGAAAATTGCCGGTGAAGTCGGCCTCGGCGGACGGATCAACATGATCATGCAGACCGCCTTTTTCAAACTGGCCAACGTGATTCCCGTGGATGACGCCATCAATTATCTGAAGGACCAGATTCAGCAGATGTTCGGGAAAAAAGGGGAAAACATCGTCAAAATGAATTGTGACGCGGTGGACAAAACCCTTGAGAACATCGTGGCAGTGAACTATCCGGAATCCTGGGCCAACGCGGAAGACAAGAGCGGCGGCACCGGCGAGGATCTGCCCGATTTCGTGAAAAACGTGATGATGCCCATGCTGGCCCAGCAGGGCGACAAGCTGCCGGTCAGCTCTTTTCCGGCAGACGGCATTTTTCCGGTGGGCACCACCAAATACGAAAAACGGGGCATTGCCATCAATGTTCCGGAATGGATCTCCGAAAACTGTATTCAGTGCAACCAGTGCGCCATGGTCTGCCCCCATGCGGCCATCCGGCCCGTGCTGCTGACGGAAGAAGAAGCCCAAAAGGCCCCGGAACAGTTCACCACCCTGAAAGCCAAGGGCAAAGGCCTGGACGGACACCGCTTCCGGATCCAGGTCAACACCCTGGACTGCCTGGGGTGCGGTAACTGCGCTGCTATCTGCCCGGCCAAAAAGTCGGCCCTGGAAATGCAGCCCCTTGAAACCCAGACCGACCCGCAGGTGGAAAACCATCGGTTCTCCGAAACCGTTTCCATCAAGGACGATCTCATCAGCAGGCAATCCCTCAAGGGCAGCCAGTTTGCCCAGCCCCTGCTTGAATTTTCCGGCGCCTGCGCCGGCTGCGGAGAGACGCCTTACGCCAAGCTTCTGACACAGCTTTTCGGCGAACGCATGGTCATCGGCAATGCCACCGGATGCAGCTCCATCTGGGGCGGATCGGCACCATCCATTCCCTATTGCACCAACAAGGACGGTTTCGGTCCCGCCTGGGGCAACTCCCTGTTTGAAGACCCGGCCGAGTTCACTTACGGCATGTACCTGTCCGACTACAACCGGCGCAATCGGCTTGCCGACATAATGCGCCAGACTCTGGAAACGGATATCGACCCGTCGGTAAAGGACGCCATGAACGGCTGGCTTGCCAACATGAAAGACGCCGCAGAATCCCGCCGTTACGGCGACCAGCTGAAAGCGCTGCTGCCCAGATATGCCGACAACCAGCTGCTGGCACAGATCAACAGCATGTCCAACCTCTTTACCAAGAAATCCTACTGGGTCTTTCTGGGAGACGGGGCGGCCTATGACATCGCCTTCGGCGGCCTGGACCACGTGATGTCCACCGGCGAGGACATCAACATCATGGTCTACGACACCGAGGTATACTCCAATACCGGCGGCCAGTCTTCCAAGGCCACGCCCACGGGCTCTATTGCCAAGTTCGCCGCCTCGGGCAAGAAAACCGCCAAGAAGGACCTGGGCGGCATGGCCATGACATACGGGTATGTCTACGTGGCCAGCGTTTCCATGGGGGCCAGCAAACAGCAGTTGTTAAAGGCATTCACGGAAGCCGAGCGGTATGACGGGCCGTCGTTGATCATGTGCTACGCGCCCTGCATCAATCACGGTATCAAAAAAGGCATGGGCAAGAGCCAGGAAGAATCCAAGCTGGCCGTTGAATCCGGTTACTGGCCCCTTTATCGCTACAACCCTATGTTGAAGGCCGAGGGCAAAAACCCGTTCATCCTGGATTCAAAAGAGCCCAACGGTACCCTGCGGGAGTTTCTCGCGGGCGAGGTTCGGTACGCCGCTCTTGAAAAGACATTTCCCGAAGAATCTAAAAAACTCACGGCCCAGCTTGAAGAAGAATACACTGAGCGCTACAGAAAGCTTCGAGAGATGGCCGGTCTGAATGAAGAAGAAGACAAAAAGGAATAATTCGTCAACCAGGCAATCAACAAAAAAGGGCGGCAGATTTCTGCCGCCCTTTTTTATTCAGTCACTCAACAACCACCGGCTGAAAGCCTGTGGGTTGAAACAAACGGCTGAAAGCCGGGATACGGATATACAGACCCTTTAGTGGGCCGTCTTGTAATTACCATCTCTCTCAGGTTCAAAATGATGGTACTCAATATTAAATTCAAGACACGAAACACAAAGGCACATGATTCTTGAACTCTCCCTTCGTGGTCTTCGTGAACTTCGTGATTAATTTGATTTGATGTTTATTACCACGAAGGGCACGAAGATATGTGCATCGAATAGATGCCCGGAAAAAACCGGCATCTATTCGATGCATAGCACATTAAAAGGGAGTGCTAAATCTGCCCGCCTAAAGGCGGGGGCTTTAACCTTGAGTGAGACCAGTAAAAAGTTCAAGATCAAGGCGCGCAAATCCCGAGGAATGAGGCGTACTTGGCGTACGCCGCAGTGACGAGGGATGCAGCGCAACACAGATATTGGAAGCATCCAAGGAACTTAACGTGGTAATTCATTTAAAATCAAAGCATCTTTTTTAACCACGGAATACACGGAAGAGCACGGAAGGAACCATCTTGCTCACTTTTTCCGTGCCTTTCCGTGTATTCCGTGGTTAATCAAACGGCAGTCGATTACGATCACGAAAAGGTAGAAGTGGCGAAGCAATCTTTCAATCCCGCCATAATACGTTACTTCCTGCAAAAACACCGCGGCGGGGTTGGAAGCTTTTTACGAAGCCGTCTTTTTGGGTCAGTCAATAAAACATGGTCCTCTGGGTGGGATTTTTCTATTTCAGGGTTATGATTCCCCATCCGATTCCAAAAACCGCTTCACCGCCACCTCGTTGCCGGTAACGATAAACTTGTCAATGCTCACCGAAGACAGCTTACCGTCAAAATAGGGGGTGAGCAGTTCAAAAAGCGCGCCCTCCAGTTCTCTGACCTCCTGCTGGGTGTTGACCTCGATATATCTCTGCGCGCTAAAAAAAATCAGCACCCGTTCCCGGATCTTTGGATGAATTTTTTCCGGCACCACACTTTCTGCCACATGCGCAGTCACCTTTGCACAAAGCCACTTGTAGCGATCATAAAGCGCATCTTGTTTCAGATTCACCACAAAGGGATCGAACCTCAACGGAACGGTGTTTTCGGCGGTCTTGGAGCCATAGTCATTTCCATCATCGGAGGCACTTATCCGCTTCCATTCATAGGTGCGGCCTTCGGGATCCGTGAATGAAAGAAATGCGTCATCCACCCGTTCAATGTCAAACGGGATAAATCCGTTTTCCCATCCGATTTCAGGAATATCTTTTTCGCATTTCAACACCAGCCGCTCCCCGTCGTTTTCCAGCGCCCATTCGCCTTCCGCCAGTTCGATTTTTTTTGCCAGCCGGGTGTAGATATCTTCGGTGCTGGACTCAAGAATCCACCCGCCGCCCGACCGGAAAACAAGGACCATATGCACCCCTTCCTTCATGGCCATCCGCCAGGGGCCGATGAGCTTCTGGCGCGGGTCCGCCTCCTGACCACAGCCGGCAAGCACCAGCAATGACAGCAGCCACACGGTCAAAATCCTATGGACAAAAACAATTCGCATGGCCTGACCAAATAACGTTAATGTAAGCTCGAGCCGGTCCAGCACTCGTAGCAGTATATCGGGAAGCCCATAGGGCAGCACATAAGTGCCGAAAGGAAATTCTGGTCTTGCTTGACGAACCCTAAATCAATCTTTCTGGGAAAAAATCAGCGTATGCATACCGATCCGGATAACATCGCCGTTCTTCAACACGCGGCTGGCAATGGCTTTATTGTTGACATACGTGCCGTTCTTGCTCTGGCTGTCGCTCAATAAAAAACCGTCTTTTGTGGCTTCGATCTTTGCGTGGCTGCCGGATACGACAAGATTCTCAATCACAATATCATTGGTTTTGCGACGCCCGATATGGATGGTTTTATCGTTTTCCAGCTTGTATTTTTTAACGATGGTATCCTTGAACTTCAATGTCAAAAGAGGCATCGCGGCGTCTCCTTTCCCCCCTGCTTGATGTCTTTTATTATTATGACAGCAAAGATAATTTCAGTCAAGTCAGGAATATAGAACCCCACCTGGTGTCCGGGTCACCGCCCCGGCAAACCGTGATACGATAACCATGACGGCTTCCAAGGAACTTAACCTGCCAATTTGTTGTAAACATATCAATTTTATTCAATTTTTCAGTTTATTGCCAAGTTTTTCAGTTTGCCGAAACAACTGAACAGTAACACGTGCCCAGCCCCTTGCAGCGCAGCCGAGCAGGGGCGGTTTTTTCGGAAGACGCGGGCAGACTGTTTGAGCAGACGAGGCTTATCGCATCTGCACAAAAAGACAGGCGAGTTTCTGCCCGCGCCGAAAAAATCGTTCCTGCGAGGGAAGCCGAAGGCCCCAAAATATCAAATAGACGCGGGGCGCCCTTTCTTTTGCATACTTTTCTTTGGGCGAGCAAAGAAAAGTATGAAAGAGAAATCTTGCCATGGCCTCGAAATCGAAACAGCAACATAATTTATCGATTGCGATTTTGAACCGAGTGCCAGTTGCAGCGTAACGCCCGGGAACGTTGCGATGCATCAAAGGGTATAAACGGTCTGCCCGCTGATGATGTGAATGCTGTTTTCCTCGAGGATCTTAATGGCCCGGTCAATATCATCAAAACGGAAAATCATGATGGCGTTATCCCCGCTGTTGCGGACAAATGCGTACATGTATTCAACGTTCACCCCGGACTGCCCCAGCATATCCAGGATATTGTGGAGTCCGCCCGGTTCATCCTTCACCTCCACCGCCACCACGTCATGTGTGCCGATGGTGAACCCGTTGGCCTTAAGCACTTCCCTGGCCTTGTCCTTTTCATCAACAATCATCCGCAGGACACCGAAATCCGACGTATCGGCCAGGGCCAGCGCCCGGATATTCACCCCTGCCTCACTGAGGATGGATGTCACCTCTGCCAGCCGGCCGGTCCTGTTTTCCAGAAAAACGGAAATCTGCTCAACACGCATAATATCCCCCTGTCATTAAAGTTTCCGGTTGTCCACCACACGGACCGCCTTGCCCTTGCTCCGGGCAATGGTTTTGGGCTCGACAAGTTTCACATTGGCCGAAACGCCCAGTGTCTCCTTTATGTTTTCGGCGATTTTCTTCTCGGTCTCCTGCAGTACTTTTACCTCGTCGGAAAACAGATGTTCCCCCACTTCCACCTTGACCGTCAGCACATCCAGGTTTTCCTCCCTGTCAACGATCAGCTGATAATGGGGTTCGACCTCCTTCATTTCCATGAGAACACTTTCGATCTGGGACGGAAACACATTGACCCCCCGAATGATCAGCATATCATCCGTCCGGCCGCTCACCCGCTCCATACGTACATGGGTGCGGCCGCACACGCAGGGTTCGGGATTCAGCATGGACACATCCCGGGTCCGGTACCGGATCACGGGGAATGCCTCCTTGGTCAGGGATGTGAACACCAGCTCCCCTTTTTCGCCATACGGCAGCCGCTCGCCCGTTTCGGGATCAATAATCTCGGCCAGAAAATGATCTTCAAATACATGCAGGCCTTTCTGGGCCTCGTGGCACTCGATGGCCACGCCCGGCCCCATGACCTCGCTCAATCCGTATATATCCACGGCTTTCAGGTGAAGCTTGGCTTCAATGTCCTGGCGCATGTTTTCAGACCAGGGCTCTGCACCGAAGACACCGGCCTTGAACTTCAGATCATTGAAAGACACGCCCATGTCCTGGGCGATCTCCGCCAGGTGCAGGGTATAAGAGGGGGTTGCCGTTATAATGGTGGGCCCGAAATCCTTCATGATGAGCACCTGCCGGCTCGTATTGCCGCCGGAAACCGGAATCACCGAGGCGCCGAGCTTCTCCGCCCCATAATGAGCGCCCAGCCCGCCGGTAAAAAGGCCGTAGCCATAGGCATTATGTATAATATCGCCACGCCAGGCACCGGCCGCCGCCAGTGCCCGGGCCATGAGTTCCGCCCAGGTATTGATATCCCGGGCCGTATACCCCACCACGGTGGGCTGACCGGTGGTGCCGGAAGAGGCATGAATCCGCACAACATTGTCCATGGGCACGGCAAACAGCCCGAACGGGTAATTGTCCCGCAGGTCCTGCTTGGTGGTAAACGGTATCCGCTGAAGATCATCCAGGCTTTTGATTTCCGCCGGCTTGACGCCGGCGGCGTCGAAACGATCCCGGTAAAACGGAACGGTGGCATATACCCGCTCCAGGGTTGACCGGAGACGCTGAAGCTGAATCGCGGTCAGCGCCTCCCGTGGCATGGTTTCATATTCGATATCGTAAATCATTGTGTCTCCTTGTACTTGACGGCTTCGTAAAAAGTCCAATTTCTTTGTTGCGCTGCATCTCTCGTCATGTCACGTACAACTAAGTACGCTCCATTCCTCGAGATTTGCGCGCCTCGAACTTGAACTTTTTACTTTGCCGTCCCAAATCTGACTTTTTACGGGACTATCGTACTTCAGTTATGCATAATGCTTCCGGATCATTCTGGCGGTTTGGCCAGCAGCTCTTCGGCCAGCCGGGTATAATCCCATGCCCCGTAACTCCGCCTGTCGTAGAAAACAACCGGTTCACCGGCATCGCTGCTGCGGGCAATGGTGGTATTGGTCCGTATGATTGCCTCGAACATATACTGCTGATAACGGCTGTCGGCAAACAACCGGTCTTTGATGGTTTTGCTCAGGCTGGTGCGTTTATCATAAAACGTGGGGACGATGCCCGCAATCCGGAGCTCGTTGTTGATGCCCTCCTTGATGCTGGCAAAGGTGTCAAAAAGGTCCTCCAGCGCCGAATAGGCATAGGGGTGCATCTGGCAGGGGATCAGCACCTCGTTGACATAGGTAAACACGTTCACCGTGAGCAGTGACAGGCTGGGCGGCGTGTCCACCAGGATGAAATCATAATTTTCCTCAAGCCCGCTCAATGCGTCCTTGAGCCGCCGCTCGCGGCCGGGCTTATCCGTAATCTCAACCTCCGCACCGGACAAATCGATATGCGACGGAATCAGATCAACGTTTTCCCATCGCGTCTGGACCAGCACATCCCGGACCTTAGCGGTACCGGCCCCGGCGATCAGGTCATAAACCGTGGCCGTACATTCATCTGCGTCCACACCCAGACCGATTGTGGCATTATGCTGCGGGTCCATATCAACGATCAGCACCTTTTTCTCCTCAAGCGACAATGCCGCCCCGAGGTTGATCGTCAATGCCGTCTTGCCAACACCCCCTTTTTCATTTGCAACAGCGATTATCCTGGTTTTTTCTTCCCCCATGTTTTGCCTCCATTGCTGATGACCACTGCCATCCGGATTTAAACTGGTTATTCTGCCCTCACGTCTTGTTATTCAATGTCCATTCAGATCTGTCACCCCTCCGCATATTCAATGTCGGTGGTCAGACCCCTGATTTCCGATTGCATTGCCACAGCCCTGCCGGCTAAGCGCTCGAGCATCTCCGACATCTGCTCCTTATCCACCCGTTTTTCAGCAACGGCATCCTTGATGCCCGCGATATCATCACTGTAAGTCTGGAACCGTCCGAGAACGGCTTTGTAGAAGCTGTCGGAAATCGCATCCACCAGTTTGAACACATACTGAAATTTTATGTTTTCCCGGTAATTTTTAAAATGAAACACGATGCTATTTTCCGTCTCATGCTTGATCCGGTCAATGCCGTCTTTTAATGCCCGGATCTCCCCGGCCTTGTCCTGGCCCGCCTCACGTCGCATGATCTTCCGCAGCAGCTTGCCCAGCGAATACACCCCCAGTCGCATCACCGCCTCGGTTCTGATTTTGCCGGTATAATTCATGGTGAACACCGCCGGCGGCAGGCCGATCCCTTCCTGCTTTTTGATCAGTTCGATATCCCGGGGCCTGATGGCCGTCTGGCTGTCCGGACTGGCCGAAATGCCGAGATCCCGCATCACATTCTGATATTCACGGATGGCATCTCTTGCCATGACATCATAGGATTCCGCGATGGTTTCAAAATAATCACTTATCTTGGCTTCCTGTTTTTTTAAAAACCCCATCACCTTGGGATTCACCGTTTTTGCCATGAACCCGTCCAGCTCCTGCTTGAACTCCTGAAAAATCATGTAAAGCGTATTGGAAAACCCCGCTGTTGCAAGACCGTTCTTGTATTTATCCAGATCGATCTGGCAATTGCGAATAAAGGAAAGGAGCTCCGGCATGATGTCACCGGAGCGGGTATCAAAAAACCGGTCGATATCGGCCTTGAGGTCTTTTTGCAGCTTCCGGGCCGCCCCGTCCAGCGTGCTTTTGAACATGGCCCCGGCATGATCCAGTCTTTGCCGGTGGTGCCGGGTCTTTTCCAGTAGGACCTGCGCGCTCTGGTGATCTTCCGCCAGCATGCGGCGGTTGGTGGAGGCCCACTGCGAAAGCCCCGACACCGTCAGGGAAAGGCGCTCCGAATGATTTTTCAGCAAAAGGGCATAGCGTCGCCGGTTCAGCTTGTGATACAAAGAGGCGGCAAATGACTGTGTTCCTTTGTCCGAAAACGCCATAAAATCGCTCTCCCGGCGCCATTGCTCAAGCCTGGCGGCGTCCTTCCCGCTCAAGGCATCTTCGCCCATTGCCCGGAACAGGTTGAAAAGCCCGGAAAACACATAGACCTCCGGGTCCGGCTTTATCAGCGAGACCTCTTCCCGGATGCGCCCAACCAGGGCTTCCAGCCCAGCCACAGTCTCATGCTCATTAAAATCACAATTGACCACAAAAACAAGATTCTCGGATATGCCCATCTGGTCAATCATGGAAAGAAAATTGATATCCGCCTGCCGCACCCCGGTCCGGCTGCTGATCACATAGACAATGAGGTTGGTCACCAGCAGATAATCCTGAATCTTTGCGATATGCAAGGGGTTGGGGGAATCGCTGCCCTGGCAGTCGGCGATTTCAATGCTGGCATCCATTTCCCCGGCATCGATCTCAAGCTGAATATCACGAAGATAAACCGAAAGCCGGTCGTCCGCCACAAACTCACGGTGACGTGGAAAATCCGCATCGTCAAAATGCCGCGTCTCCACCGTATCCGAAACTATATCCCGGACCTTGTCGTACCCGGCCAGGTAATTGGAAAGCAGGACGCTGTTAATATTCCGGCTATCCTTGGCAATCAGATAATCCTTCGGCAGTTCATCCAGCACCTGTGTCAGTGAGGCGCGGGTTTCCGGATCACGGATATCAAGCCCCTCCCCCTCGTCCAGATCATTCACGGAAGGCAGCATAACCACCGCCCGGCTGACATCCTCATTCACGCTCTGCCAGGGCTTAAAGCAAAGGGTGGCCCGCAGCCGGCTTCCGCACCGCACCCGCGTTACCATGGAGGTGACCACACCGGCGCCCCGCTTGAGATAATCCCCGTTAAACAGAGAATTTACCACCGTACTCTTACCCGATTTGATGGGCCCCACCACTGCCACCCGGACGGTATCATCGGCCAGCTGCTCCTCAACGCCTGCACATGTCAGTTTCCAGTTTTCAAATGACCGCTCCGTGATCCCCGGTATCTGCTCCGCATCGGCCAGCAACGACATCGTTTCAGAATTCAGCGTCAGCAGCCTGCTTTTTAGCTCTTTATAAGTTTGCATTCCATTTGCTCTTTCGCATCAACGACCAGCACCATCCGGCAAAAAGTTAAATCTTTAATTTACAACGCCATTATTGAAATTTCAAGGCACAAAACCCCGATACCCCGATCCCTTGCCCGGTCGTAAAATTTAGGATATACTATAATTGTTCTGGAAATGAAGAAATACAATAAATGCTGCTCAAGTGTGGGGCAATTTTCTATGTCTGCCAATCACCCCGAATGCCCGCTCTCAAATCCATTGAACTGCAAGGAACATAACAATCCCGAAGTTTGTGCATTTATGCGGGCGGACAAAAAATGCACGAAGAAAAAACGGCCGAAGCGGCAATCCACGTCAAATCCCGGCTCCTAATATTAGGATTTGTTTCGAGTTTCTAATTTCGTGCTTTGCTCCTTACCGGCATAGTCTTTTATCGCTGACCTGGCCCAGAGGACCAGGTTTTATTGACTGAATCAACCGTGATGCCCTTCGGCGGCTGTTTGCGCTTCAGGCATTGCCCGCCGTTCCGGAAAGCAGGGCGGGATTAATGTTCATCCGCCGCAGGCCCTCGGACCATCGCTGCTCCACCGGCACATCGAATATGACGGCCTCGTCCATGGGCGCCGGCAACCAGAAATTTCCCCTGAGCTCGCTTTCCAGCTGCCCGCCGGCCCAGCCGGCGCACCCCAGAATGATCATACTCGCATCCGGCCCGTTGCCCACGGCAATGGCCTCCAGAATGTCCTTTGTGTTAGTCATGGCCAGATGATCAGATACCCTAAAGCACCCGCCCCAATCAAACGGCTGACCGTGCAGCACAAAAACGTCTCCCGAATTCACCGGTCCGCCGTTGTATAACGGAATTTCCCCCCTTTCGGGCAGATACGTTATGCCCAGTTCCTTATAGACATCCGCCGCCAACAGCGAGGGGTATAACCGGTTAACAATCAGCCCCAACGTTCCGGACTCGGTATACTCGCAGATACACACCACCGAATGGGAAAAATTGGGGTCCTTCAGGGACGGCATTGCGATGAGAAACGACCCCTTCAGCCCCATATCGTCCTGCGCGTCTTCCGCCATATTGCCTCCGGAATTTAACCAGTTATTAAGATATATGATTTACATTACTGGGAATATGCCGCGGTGTCAAGTAACGGAAAACGATTGCGGGCGGCCACGGGCTACCATAAACTGCTCGGGCAGCAATGAATTTCCCGTTGCCCCGGACACGACCGCGGCCCTCCCCGGCAAAAACCCCGGGAAAAACCCCGGGAAAAACCATTGACCCCGGCCGGCTGTTTTTCTAAAATAGAATCAACCCTCCCCGGTATTTCACGAACTGACCGGGCGAGCAGGAGGATACCCATGACCCAGTCCCTCACTCACATGACAGCAGCCGCAAAAGACATATTTTCCGCCGCTTTGACTGCCGTTGCGCCGAAAAACTGCATTCACCGGCACTGCCGTCGGAACGGTGATACTTTGGAGGTGGACGGTCATTCCTACGACCTCTCGCAATATGACAACATCTACGTCATCGGAGCGGGAAAGGCATCCGCGGCCATGGCCGCGGCTGTTGAGGAACTGGCGGGCGACCGGATCGCCGGCGGCGTTATAATCGTCAAATACGGATACACCACCCCCCTTGAGAAAATCCGATTAATTGAAGGCGGCCACCCACTGCCCGATGACAATGGTTTGCAGGGCGCCGGAGAAATCCTGGAAACAGCCCGAATGGCGGGGAAAAAAGACCTGGTGATATGCCTGATTTCCGGGGGCGGATCGGCACTTATGCCGGTGCCGGCGGCAGGCATCAGCCTCCACGACAAGCAGAAGACCATGGACGTGCTGCTGAGCTGCGGCGCCACCATCAGCGAGATCAACACCATCCGCAAGCATATCTCCGCGGTCAAGGGCGGGCGACTGGCAGAAGCCGTTTATCCGGCTGCATTGATCTGCCTGATCATATCGGATGTGGTGGGCGATGACCCGTCCACCATCGCATCCGGCCCCACGGTGCCCGATGCCGGGACCTTTACCGACTGTCTGGGCATCATCGAAGAATACGGCATTGCCGGGCAGCTTCCCGAGGCCGTGATGCGCCATGTCAAAAACGGGCTGGGCGACAGCCGCCTCGAACCCCCGAAGGAGGGTGCTCCGGCATTCAAAAGCACCCGGAACCTCATCTGCGGGGGGAACAGGGAGGCCATTGACGCCGCCCGGGACAAGGCTGCGGAACTGGGATTCACACCGCTGGTATTGTCGACCACGATTCAGGGCGAAACCGCAGAAATCGCAAAAATGCACGCCGCCATTGCAAAGGAGGTGCTGGCGTCCGGCAATCCGGTACCGTCACCGGCCTGCATCCTCTCCGGCGGGGAAACCACCGTCACCCTCGGCGGCCATGGCAAAGGCGGCCGCAACCAGCACTTCTGCCTGGCGGCAGCCGGGGAAATCGCGGGCATGGAAAATATAGTGATTCTGAGCGGCGGGACTGACGGCACCGACGGCCCCACCGATGCGGCCGGTGCGGTGGTTCATGGCAAAACTGCTGAGATTGCCCTTTCAAAGGGCCTGGATCCGCGTCATTACCTGAAAGAAAACGATTCCTATACCTTCTTTCAAACCCTCGGCGACCTGCTCGTCACAGGCCCAACCAACACCAACGTGATGGATATCCGCATTATGCTGGTTGACGCCCTTACCAGCGCCGGCCGCGGAAAAACACATCGATAACGCTGCCTTCACCACGGTTGCGCAACTCCTGTTCGTAATTCTTGACCATGTTGCCGATGCCCAGGGCGGTAATGCCGGCCATGAAGACCAGCGCGGCGATCAGCGCCACCAGAATTTGCGGAAATGCAATAATGACAATCGATGCAAAAATCAATAAAATGCCCGGTATATAATATTTCAATGGATTCTCCTTAAATTTTTTTGCGTAATTCTTAATTGGTTTTTCTGCGGAGCGTCCTCATGCTCCCCTGAAAGTCGTACTCTAATAACATAATCATCTTTTGCGGAGCGTCAATGAAGATGGTCTCGTAAAAAGCTGTTTGGTTTTTAAAAGTAATCACGGTAAAAAAGTCGATCCAGGCGCACGTTACTTTCTGCAAAAATACCGCCGCGGCTGGGTTGGAAGCTTTTTACGAAGCCGTCAATGCAAACAGGCCCTTTTCTTCCCGTCAAACCGGGGATATCGGCAAGGGAGCACAGGGACGCTCCCCATCAACAAACACCATCTCCAATGACCGGCGATGTGCCCGTATAAAGCGGGCGAGCCGGTCAAACATGGCCAGTTCCGCCGGGGCAACCTTTCGCCACCAGGCCATCTGGGTGGGGCAGATATACCAGGTGCACAGCCAGGGGCGTATCTCCCGCGGCAGCCGGCAGCCCCTGGCACCGAGAAACCAGCAGATTTCGCCCCTGCGGGTCCTGGGCTGAGCAAGTGGGATGGCCGCACCTGACCAGTGAAGAAACAACAGATCCGAAAAATCGTACCAGACATTGGCCGACAGGCAGCAGGGCTCCGGGCACCAGGGGCATGTGGCCCTGCACAGCCGCTCCAAAAGGGGCGACACAGCTGCCATTGCCTGTCGAATGTCCCCGGCGATACGGATTGCGGCATCGTTGCAAGTCGCCTGGACACGGACACGGCCGGCCAGGAAGGAATTGGCCGCTCGCCAGGTATCCGCATCGGACCATGGGATTTCAGGGATACTAAGACGATCCGGCATAGACAAACGATTCTCCAAGATTCGCCGGAACTGTTCCCGGCGGCCCTTTGACGGCCGTGACCAGGGCGGTCCTGCCCGGCGCAAGCTGCCCCCTATGCGAAAGCCTCAGCAACTCGGCACCGTGAAGCGTTGCCGCCTGAACCACTTCTTCAATGGTATAGCCGGCCCTAAGCAGCAGGCTCATCTCCAGCCCCACGCCGGCACCATGATCAACCCCAGGGCTGCCTGCATCAGTCCCCAGCGCCACCTTCACCCCCGCCCTTCTGGCCACTCTGAGTTGTTCAAGCTGATGGTCCATGTTCCGCCCGGCCACATCCGACCCTTCACCGCCCAGCCGGGCATAGGCATACATGGGCGCAACCGTTGGCACCCAGAAAACCCCGGCATCGGCCATGCGTTGCAGATTGCTACTGCCCATGAAATACCCGTGCTCAATGGAATCAACCCCGGCCTTTACCGCATCAGCCACCGGTGATTCACCGTTCACATGCACCATCACCGGCTTTTCGGCCTTTGCGGCCATGGCTACGATCGCCGTTAATTCTTCGCATGTAAACTGTGATGGCGTCTGCCGGCCAAAGGATTTTAAGCTATTCAACCCGGAATTCACAATTTTTACCTGATCCACAGCCCCCATTTCCCGGCCGATGCTCTCCAGGTCTTTATCGTCCGATAGCGGCCTCCCGCCAACGATTCTCCCATACCGGCCGGGGCGGTACCATCCGCGGTTGGCCGTTTTGAGGACAAAGCGGCCATCATGCCCGGCCATCTGGTGGTCACTGTATTGTGTAACATGACCATTGCCGTCTCCCCCGTCCCGAACCGCCATGACGCCGTATCGCATGCTCTCTTCGATGTGACGGGCAATAACGGTAGACGCATCTTCAAACTTCCCTGCCGGCTGATGCCGGCGAACCGCTTCATCCGGATTGCCGCTCATCACCAGGTGCACGTGACTGTCAATCAAAGCCGGCATAAGTGTATATTCGGAAAGATCAAGCACCGCCGTGCCGTCTGCATCCCCACCGAACGCGGCAGCCGGACCGGTTTCCACGGCCTCGATCATGCCGTTGTTAATCCACAGACGGGTATCGGAAATGGCGGGCCTGCCCGTGCCGTCAATCAGCCAGCCCGCCTTGACAATGGCCGTATGGATACGCTGACATTCGTGTTTCATGGATAAACACTCTCGTAAAAAAGCCGGTCCAGGTGCACGTTCCTTTCTGCAAAACGCCGCGCGTGGCGCCGGGCGTTTCCCGGGAACGTTCCGTTCCCACGCAGACGCGTGGGAACCAGGCTGGACTTCCCGCTCGCCAAGCCGCCAAGATCGCCAAGAATATTATTTTTTTCTCTGCGATCTTTGCGTGCTCTGCGAGAATAAAATTCTTTTCTCATTCCCGCGCTCCTGCATGAGAACGCCAAAGTTCAATTTTTCAGTTTATTGCCAAACCTTTCACTTTGCCGAAACAACTGAACAGCAACACGTGCCCCGCCCCTTGCAGCGCAGCCGAGCAGGGGCGGTTTTTTCGGAAAACGCGGGCAGACTGTATGAGCAGACGAGGCTTAACGCACCTGTACAAAATGACAGGCGAGTTTCTGCCCGCGCCGAAAAAACCGTTCCTGCGAGGGAAGCCGAAGGCCAAGCTGCGGGGCGCCCTTTCTTTTGCATACTTTTCTTTGGGCGAGCAAAGAAAAGTATGAAAGAAAAATGGGTCGTTTAGCAAAAATAGCGGCAAAAACCAAGTCTCCCGCAAGTTACTTACTGCAAAAACACCGCAGCGGGGTTGGAAGCTTTTTACTTTGCCCTCAAAAGTTCCTGCCGAAGAGCCTCTATGGCAGCAAAGGCAAACATCCGCTTATTCATGGACCGGTTTTGAAAAGAAAGCCGCAGCCGCATGGCATCGGCTTTTTCAGGCGTGGCAACACCGATGCACACCGTTCCCACCGGCTTCTCATCCGTTTCCCCTGCCGGCCCCGCAATGCCGCTGGTGGCAATGCCATAACTGGCCCCTGCCACCCGCCGGGCGCCTTCGGCCATGGCCTTTGCCGTTTCTTCGGACACCGCGCCGTTGGCGGCAATGGTCTCAGCGGGAACGCCCAGCACGTCCGTCTTGGCCTGATTGGTGTAGGTTACAGCAGAAAAAAGAAAATAGGCCGAACTGCCGGGCACATTCGTCAATAAATCGGCCAGCAGACCGCCGGTACAGCTTTCCGCCAGTGCCACGGTAACACCGGCATCTTTCAACAGCCGCGCGGTTTCCACTTCCAGGGAAACTCCCTCCAGGGAAAAAGCGGAATGGCCGATGGCATCCCTGGCCCAGCGGGCCGCCTCATCCACCCGCATTTCGGCTTCCGCCGCATCCTTCATCCGCGCAGTTACCTTTACATAAATTTCCGGAAATTTTACCCGAATGCCGTACCGCAGATCGGCAAAAACATTATTGAACGTCTTCATCCGTTCTCCGACTGTGGACTCCGGCAGGCCGAACACGGAAATCGTTCGGGTCGCCGCATGAAGATGCGTTCCGGTTTCCAGCCGCCCGATAAAAGGCAGCACAAAATCAACCACCATTTTCTTCATCTCGTGGGGAACACCGGGCATGGCAAACACTCGACAGCTGCCGATCACGGCCATAAAACCGGGCGCGCTACCCACGTCGTTCACGATGCAGTCGGCCCCTTCCGGCAGCATGGCCTGCTTATTGTCCGCATCCCGCAGCCGGCCGCCCCGGGTCTCAAAAAACGCGGCCACCGATTGATAGGCTTCCTCGCTGAACACCAGGGGCCTGCCCGCCGCCCTGGCCACGGCCGGGGCCGTCAGATCATCGCCGGTGGGACCGAGCCCCCCGGTCATCAACACCACATCCGCCCGACCGGCCATTTCTAATACCGCCGCCACCAGTTCGTCCATGTCATCGCCCACGCAGACATGGCGTCGCACCTCGATACCCGCTTCTTCAAGGCTCCGGGCGATAAACGCCGCGTTGCTGTCCACCACCGCCCCGGAAAGCATCTCGTTGCCCGTGGAAAGTATTTCCGCTATCATTCGAAACTCCATGGATTAAGCGTTGTAAGTTGTGAGGGGTGAAGTATGAGTTGTGAGAGTTGAGTTGTGCGGAATGAGCGTTGAGGTATGAGAAACGTCACCCCGCCACCCCTCATCGCCCCCCTCACCCCTCAAAACTCACAACTCCCCCCTCAATTCTCACCCCTCACTGATTTGTACACCATCGATTTCAAAAACACAAAGCACTATTTACCAATACCCCTTGCAGCGCAGCCGAGCAGGGGCGGTTTTTTCGGAAGACGCGGGCAGACTGTCTGAGCTCACCCTTCGTGTCCTTCGTGAACTTCGTGGTTCAATTGTCTGGAGTTGATTACCACGAAGAGCACGAAGGACACGAAGATAAATGCATCGCGTTGATGCCCCGGAACACTCCGGTATCTGTTTTGATCATTGGAACACTTGGTATTCGGATTTGTTTCGAATTTCTAATTTCGAATTTCGTGCTTTGGTCCTTACCGGCATAGCCTTTACTCGCTGACCTGGCCCAGAGGACAAGGTTTTATTGACTGAATAAAACGCCGGGATGCGAAACTGGGGCTGGCCACTTTGTGCGCCGGCGGCGGTATGGGCACGGCAGTGATTGTCAAACGTGAATAGATTGCATTTTGCTCCATTATATGCGATAATAGGAAAATAGAGTAAACATTCAACCCCAGAGGGGCTGGCTCTGGTTACCCCTGTAAGGGGGTTGTTTACAGGCTTCGCAGTGAACATTTATAATTCGAAACACGAAGGCACATGGGGTGCTTGCACTCACCCTTCGTGTTCTTCGTGAGCTTCGTGGTACAATTACCTGGGGTTGATTACCACGAAGATCACGAAGGACACGAAGATATATGTATCGAATTTCGTGTTTTAATCCTGATGGAAGGCTAAAGCCTTCCGCTACATGTGCATACTTGGGCATCCATCGTCAAGTGTAGCGGAAGCCTTCAGGCTTCCAGGTTCCATGTGGCATAAATAACACTTCTCTGGTGACATGGCACACTCTGGTGTTTCCAATCCAGAAATGTGAATTTTTCCGCTATCCCAACCCATTGACAGTCGTGACCATGCGTACTTCATTTTTCAACGTTCTGGTATTTGTCTGCCTTATCTTTGGCGGCACCGACCTGCCCGCGGCTGCGGATTTTTATGCATTCAACGAATTTCTCGGCCTATGCCCCATGTCTTCCACCCTTACAGATGTTTCCAAAAATGGAAGCTATATGGCCGCGGTCAAAAATCCCCGCGCCTTCAGCAAAATATGCCCGGATGTGGACAAAAACACCCGGGTGATGATCAAGCGGCTGGACGATGTCCATTGGGAAGCCATTCTCCGAAACAACCGGGTTCAGTTCCGATGTCGGGACGTGGGCTATTCCGAAAAAAACGGCGCCGGGTTCGTGTTTGCCCGCCAGTGCGGCACCTGTCCCGGTGGCTCAGCCGCTGCCAAGGCCATGAACACGACCCTGCCGCCGGAAGCCAGAGCCGACAACACCGTAATTTTCGACCTGAACAAAGCCGGCGTGAAACCGGTTTTTCACCCCCTGCTCAATGACATGGCCCAACAGCTGAAGCAGGACTCCGACGCCGTGCTGGAGGTACGGGGCCACACCTGCGCACTGGGCCCCGAACTATACAACGAAAAGCTCTCAGAAAAACGTGCCAATGCCGTACGGCGTTATCTGATGGAAAAAGGCATCGACCCGAACCGCATTCAGACACGGGCTTTCGGTGATTCCCGGCCCGCTGCCAGCAACAGCTCGCCTGTGGGCCGGACGCAGAACCGGCGGGTGGAATTTCAAGTAAAACACTCCCCCGCCCCGTCGTCCCGCCCTGCCTCGACGATTTGATAAAAATGGAAAAAATGCTTGACAAGCAGCAACGATTCATCATAATAACTACGAAAATACTATTTTAACGGCAATTAAAGAAACCAATGAACCGGACAAAAACAACATTAACCGAAACGATTTCCATTTGCATGGACGGCAACTGGTGGTGGCAGGCTTGGTGTGCGTGGTCTGCCGACGGCTCCTGAGTTGCTGAACATAAAATAAAACAACAACAAAACCGTGGGCAAACCGAAAGCTGCCCGCGGTTTTTTTTATCACAGAAGAAGGCCGCGGGCAGGCAACCGGCGGCCTTTTTTATTGCAAAAGGATTGAAAATGATTTTAAACCGATTTCCGGACAAAGACACCTTCTGCGCCATGGGCAAAACAAGCAATGTTATCCCGGTATGCACAAAGATGCTGGCCGACACGGATACGCCGGTATCCCTCTTGAAAAAAATCTACACAAAAGGCGAACCGGTGTTTCTTCTGGAAAGCGCCGAAGGCGGTGAGCGGTGGGGGCGGTACAGTTTTCTGGGAGCGTCCACAAAAACCCGGGTCCGCGTTTTTCGGGATTATGTGGATATCCGTGATGGTCAGGAACCCCGTTCCATCCCCCACAACGGGAGGCCCATGGCCGTGCTGAGGGAGCTCATGGAGGCCTATATTCCGGCGGACGTGCCTGAACTGCCCCGATTCTGGGGCGGCCTTGTCGGGTATTTCTCCTATGAGACCGTCTCCTTTTTCGAGGCCATTGAAAACCGGCTGCCCCCGGACAAACCGGTGGCCGATTTCATCGTTCCGGATTCCCTGATAATCTTTGACAACATTCAGCACACCCTATTTGCCGTTGCCATCGCCTTTACCGACAGCATGGCGGCGGATAGCAAGAAACTGGAAGCGGCATACGACGCGGCCACCCGCAAAGTCGAGGCCCTGCTGGACGCCATCCGCAAGCCAATGCCGGAGGAAACCGGAACATCCCGGCTGCCGCCCTGCGAGCTGGCCCCGGAAAACGATGAGGACGCCTACCGGGAAAAGGTCCACATCACCAAGGAGCACATCCGGCAGGGAGATATTATTCAGGCGGTAATCTCCCAGCCTTTTTCCTGCGACCCGGCCCCGGACCTGTGGACGCTTTACCGGGCCCAGCGCTACATCAATCCGTCCCCTTATCTCTATTTTATGCATATCGGAAACATGGCACTGGTGGGGTCATCGCCGGAAACCATGGTGCGGCTGGAAAACCGGGTTGCAACGGTGAGGCCCATCGCCGGCACCCGGCCCCGCGGCAAAACCGAACAGGAAGACCGGGCACTGGCCGACGAAATGCTCAAGGACGAAAAAGAACGTGCCGAGCACCTCATGCTGGTGGACCTGGGCAGAAACGACCTGGGCCGGGTGGCCGTGACCGGAACGGTCCAGGTCACGGACCTGATGTTCGTGGAGCGGTACTCGCATGTCATGCACATGGTCTCCAACATCACCTGCGACCTGCAAAAAGATCTTGATGCATGGGACCTTCTGGCCGCCACCTTTCCGGCCGGCACCCTTTCCGGCGCGCCCAAAATCCGCGCCATGGAAATCATCGGCGATCTTGAGGATGGCCCCCGCGGCCCCTATGGCGGTGCGGTGGGCTATATATCGTTCAACGGCAACATGGATCTGGCCATCACCATCCGAACGGCAACCATTGAAGACGACCGGCTCACGGTCCGGGCCGGCGCCGGAATCGTCGCGGATTCCGACCCCGAAAAAGAACGGGTGGAAACCGTGAACAAGGCCATGGCCATTCAAAAGGCGTTACAACTGACCGGCACGACCGAGGAACAATTATAACATCCGGAGACCCTTATCATGATACTGATGATCGACAATTACGATTCATTCACTTACAACCTGGTCCAATACCTGCGAATGCTGAACGCAGATGTTCATGTGGCGCGCAACGACAGGATCACCATCGCCGATATCGAAGCCATGGCACCTTCCCATATCGTGCTGTCGCCCGGTCCCGGACGTCCGCAGGGCGCGGGCATCTCGCTGGAACTTATAAAACATTTTTCAGGCCGGATGCCGATTCTGGGGGTATGCCTGGGTCACCAGGCCATTGCCGAGGCATTCGGGGGCACCATCGTCCTGGCCGACCGCATCATGCACGGCAAAACCTCGGCCGTGACCACCGACGGCCGGACGATTTTCCACAAAATCCCGTCTCCCTTCGACGCCATGCGATACCATTCCCTGGTGGCCCACCGGCAGAGCCTGCCCGACTGCCTGGACATCAGCGCGCAGACCGATAACGGCGAAATCATGGCCATCCGCCACAAGACCCACCCCACCGAGGGCATTCAGTTCCACCCGGAATCGATCATGACCCCCAAAGGAAAACGCATATTAAAAAACTTTTTAAAAATGGAGGAGGAACCCCATGTTTAAGGATACGCTTACAAAAATTATCAATAAAACCGACCTGGGCCGAAACGAAATGGACGATACCCTGTCATCGATCTTTTCCGGCGAAATGACCGACGCCCAGATCGGCGCTTTTATTGGCGCCCTGGCCACCAAGGGTGAAACGTTCGAGGAACTGGCCGGAGCGGCCGAGGCCATGCGCCGTAAAGCCACCCGTATCCAGGCCGCGGCCCCTGCTGTGGTCGACACATGCGGCACGGGCGGCGACGGCGCCAAAACCTTCAACATCTCCACCACGGCGGCCTTTGTGGTGGCCGGGGGTGGCGCCACCGTGGCCAAGCACGGCAACCGGTCCATCTCCAGCCAGTGCGGCAGCGCAGATGTGCTGGAAGCCCTGGGCGTGAACCTCGACACCGAGCCGGAAGTGGCAGAAGAAGCCATCAATGAAATCGGAATCGGTTTCCTGTTCGCACCGCTGTTTCACGGGGCTATGAAATACGCAGCCGGTCCGCGAAAAGAGCTGGGTGTCCGCAGCATATTCAACATGCTCGGTCCTCTCACCAACCCGGCGGCCGCCAACTGCCAGATCATCGGGGTATTCGCCCCCCAACTCACGGAAATGTTTGCCAATGCACTGAACCTTCTCGGCGCGAGGCGGGCCTTTGTGGTACACGGCCACGACGGGCTGGACGAAATTTCCGTCTGCACCCCCACCCGCATAACGGAACTCAACGACCGTACCGTCCGAACCTATGACATTTCACCGGAACAATTCTTTGAAGACCGGGCCAAACCCGAATCAATGGCCGGCGGGACCCCCGAAGAAAACGCCGTCATTACCCGGGCGATTCTCAGCGGCGAAGACAAAGGGCCGAGACGGAACGTAACGGTCATCAACGCCGGTGCCGCGCTGGTATCGGCCAGCATGGCCGCCGATCTTGCAGATGGTATTCTCCTGGCCAACGACACCATCGACACAGGCAAGGCCCTGGACAAATTGGAACAGCTGATTGCGTTTACCAACGCCAATGGATGAAACCAATGACAGACATACTCACAAAAATCGTTACCACCAAAGCAGAAGAAATCGCCGCGGCACTGTCCCGCCTGCCCCTGGACGACCTGAAAGAAATGGCCGAAGACCGGGACGACTACCGCCACTTTACCCGCGCTCTGCGCCAGACCCATGACACCGGCACCGGCATCATCGCGGAGATCAAGCGCGCATCCCCGTCCAAAGGGGAGATCCGGGCGAACCTTGACCCCGCGGCCTATGCCCGGAAATATGAACAGGGCGGGGCGACGGCCATCTCCGTGCTCACCGACGCCACTTATTTCAAAGGGGCCGCCGACGACCTGAAAGCCGCCAGGGCCGCCGCAAGCCTTCCCGTTCTGCGAAAAGACTTTCTCATCAGCGATTACCAGGTTTATGAATCCGCTGTCATGGGCGCAGACGCGGTGCTGCTGATTGTCCGCATCCTGACACCAGCGATGCTTTCGGAACTGATTGACCTGAGCCGGACGCTCCATCTGGATACGCTGGTTGAAGTCCATGACGAAAAAGACCTGGAAACCGCCACCGCCGCCGGTGCAGAGCTGATCGGCATCAACAACCGGGACCTGAAAACATTCAAAACCGATATCCGGGTCGCGGCCCGGCTGGTGGGACAGTTGACCTCCCGGCAGATACCGGTGGCCGCCAGCGGCATTGCCAATGCAAAGGATATTCAGCAAACCAGAACCGCCGGCATCAATAACTTTTTGATCGGAGAAAGCCTGGTGCGGGCCGACGATACTGTCGCCTTTCTCAAAACACTTACAAACAGGGAGCACACACCGGCAAATGAATGAAAAGAACCAATGCCCTCAGATCAAGATCTGCGGCCTGACCCTGCCCGAAGAGGCGGAAAAATGCGTCGACCTGGGCGCCCATGCCATCGGGTGTGTGTTTTTTGAAAAAAGCCCCCGCTTCGTGTCCGATGGTCAGGCAGCAGAGATCTGCGCCGCCGTGGCAGGCAGGGCAAAATCCATCGGCATTTTCGTCAACGAACCCTTTGATACGATTATGCAGAAGGTGAAGGACTGCGGCCTTGCCGGGGTTCAACTGCACGGCGCAGAACCGCCGGAACTGGCAGCGCAGCTTCGGGCGCAGGGCATTCTGGTCATAAAGGCCCTGTTTACGTATAAAACACCGTCGTTTGACCATGCCGCCACCTACAACGGCGTATCCGCCTATCTCACCGAATGCGGGGAAGGAAAGCTGCCCGGCGGCAACGCCCGGGCCTGGAACTGGTCCGATGCCCGATCCATCCCTGCCGGCCGACCCCTTATTCTTGCCGGCGGCCTGTCGCCGGCCAATATTGAGACCGCCATCAATGCGGTCCTGCCCGAGGGGGTGGATGTGAGTTCCGGCGTGGAAGCCGAACCCGGCCGGAAAGACATGAACAAGGTGGTACGGTTCATTGAAACCGTGCATAACACCTCTATTCATCGAACCATACAGAATATTTTTTAAGGAGAAACAACAATGGAACAATCCAGCAACATTTTGTTCACCGCCCCTTACGGGGAATTCCCCGACGACAAGGGGCATTTCCGGCAGTACGGCGGCATGTACATTGCCGAGACCCTCATGCCCGCCATCCTGGAACTTGACGACCAGCGCAGGAAAATCATGCCGGACCCCGGCTTTCAAAAGGAGCTCGCCACCCTTCTCACCGATTACGTGGGCCGTCCCACCCCGCTGTTTTTCGCCGAACGCCTGACCCGGCACCTGGGCGGCGCCGCCGTCTACCTCAAGCGGGAAGACCTGGCCCATACCGGCGCCCACAAGATCAACAACACCATCGGCCAGGTACTGCTGGCCAAATGGATGGGCAAAAACCGCGTCATCGCTGAAACCGGCGCCGGCCAGCACGGCGTGGCCACCGCTACCGCCGCCGCGCTCATGGGCATGACCTGCGAAGTCTTCATGGGCGTCGAAGATATCCGGCGCCAGGCCCCCAATGTCAAGCGGATGAAGCTTCTGGGCGCGGATGTAACGCCCGTGAATTCCGGTGCCGGCACCCTGAAAGACGCCATGAACGAGACCCTGCGGCACTGGGTGGCCAGCGTTCGGGACACTTACTACGTGATCGGTTCGGTGGCCGGCCCCCATCCCTACCCCGCCATGGTGCGCGACTTTCAGAAAATTATAGGCGAGGAAACCCGGGACCAGATGATGCAAACAACCGGAAAACTGCCCGATGTATTGATCGCCTGCGTGGGCGGCGGCAGCAATGCCATGGGCCTTTTCTACCCCTTTATTAATGATGCGGTGGAAATGATCGGCGTCGAAGCCGGCGGTGAAGGCATCGACACCAATGCTCACAGCGCCACACTGAACCGCGGAGCCGAAGGCGTGCTGCACGGTTCCAAATCTTACGTGCTCCAGGACCCAAACGGCCAGATTTCACCGGTTCATTCCGTATCCGCCGGCCTGGACTATCCCGGCGTCGGACCGGAACACGCCATGCTTAAGGACATGAACCGCGTCACCTATACCACGGCCAATGACACCGAGGCCCTGGATGCATTTGCGCTGCTCTGCCGCAAGGAAGGTATCATACCGGCCCTGGAAAGCGCCCACGCCCTGGCCGCCGCCATCAAAGAAGCGCCCAAACGGGACAAAAATAAAATCATCGTGGTCAATCTCTCCGGCCGCGGCGATAAAGACCTGGAAATCGTCTTCGGAGCCGAGGAAGCCCACTGATACAAATTTTATAAGGAATCATACCATGAACCGCATCAACACAACCTTTGCCGCACTGGCTGAAAAAAACGAAAAAGCCCTGGTGGGATTTGTGACCGCCGGCGATCCCGACATTGACCGATCCCGCGCCATTACCAGCGCCATGTGCCGGAACGGCGTGGATATTCTGGAACTGGGCGTCCCCTTTTCCGATCCCACGGCGGACGGCCCGGTGATTCAGCGCTCATCGCAACGCGCGCTGGAACACAACACCACGCTTGCAACCGTTCTGGAAATGACCGCCGACCTGCGAAAGACGTCCCAGGTGCCGGTCATTCTCTTTTCCTATTACAACCCGATTTATGCCTACGGCATAGCGCGTTTCTATGACGACGCCAGGGCCGCGGGTGCCGACGGCGTCCTGGTGGTAGACCTGCCGCCAGAAGAATCCGGCGAACTCACAGGCGGATGGAACGGGGACGACTTTGCCCTGATCCGCCTGATCGCGCCCACCACCCCGGCGGACCGCATCGCCACCATCGCCAACGACGCCACCGGTTTTCTCTACGTGGTGTCCATGACCGGTGTCACCGGCAGCAGCGGCCTGGATACCTCCCACCTCGGGGACTTCTGCGCACGGATCCGCAAAACCTCCACACTGCCCCTGTGCGTGGGCTTCGGCATCTCCACCCCGGAAGATGTGGCCGCAGTGGCAAAAACCGCCGACGGCGTGGTCATCGGCAGCGCTTTTGAACGACTGATCGAAGAACATATCGACAATCCGGATATCGTCAACGTTCTGGCCCGGCAAACCGCCGTATACAAGGCCGCCACCCGGCCTGCCGACGGATAGCACCAGACCTTTTCTTTTGCATACTTTTCTTTGATGGCTTCGTAAAAAGCTTCCATTGAAACGACTGGAGGAAGAGACGCCATGAAGCCGGCCCCGTATACCGAAGACACCCTGGTTCAGCAGACCACGGCCGAATACCTGAAAAATGAGCTGGGCTGGTGGTCCAGGGTGTACTTCTCCAGCCGGATATCCTTATTTTCAATGGCAAAAAGGATATCCAGCGCCCATGGCACCAACAGCCACACAACCGTCACCTTTTCCTCGGAGATCGCCTCGATAATCCATCCCGACTCAACCCCTTTCATGATAACGGCTTTCGCGCCCACGATGAAATTGCCGAACCAGTGCATTTTGGCGCCGGTATGATAGAGGGGCGGAATACAAAGAAAAAGTTATCCTCGTGGGTCTGGCGGTGGTGATGAATGACCTTGTCCCCCTTTTGTACACCCATGTCCGCAAGCGCACGGGCCAGGCGGTTGCTCTGGTCGTTGAACCGGGTCCAGGTAATTTCGCGCCGGCTGTTTTCAGCGGGGCTGCGTTCGATAAGCGCGGTTTCCTCCCCGTACATACGGGCGTTCCGGGCGAGAATCTCCGTTATGAGCATCTATATTCCCTTTTACTCCTCAATATGTTTGGCCAAATGCCCGGCTTCCGGAAAAATCAGCGCATTGCAGATACGACGGCACGCGTCAAGGCTGCCGGGAATGCAGAATACAGCGGTTTGACCGACGATGCCGGCGGCACTGCGCGAAAGCATTGCGGCAGAATCAATTTTTTCGGCGCTGACCTGAGCGGCAAGGGGCGAAAAAGCGGTCAGTTCCTTCCGAAAAAGGGGGCGAACCGCCTCGATGGTGACGTCTTTTGCAGATATGCCGGTGCCGCCTGTCAATATCAACAGGTGCGGCCCATGGGCATTGATGGCGTCACAAAGGGCTTCCCGAATGGCATGGGTTTCGTCGGTTACCAGATCATGACACACCACGGTATGGCGTTCTTTCTGGGCCTGGGCAACAATCCACTTGCCGCCCTTGTCTTCCGCCAGGGAGCGGGTCGTGGAAACCGTAATGATGGCAACCTTTAAATGCTCTGGGGCGTGTTGCTTATGATGTTTGCTGCTCATGATCGGGGGCCTTCCTCCTCGACAACCACCATCTCTGTGTCGTCGCATTCACTCAGCATGACATTAACCATCTGACTGAGGTCGGTTTTTATGACTTTACCCACGTAATCCGGCTGGATGGGCAGCTCCCGAAGGCCCCTGTCCACCAGCACGGCGAGTTCAACCCGTGCCGGCCGGCCGAAGTCCAGGAGCGCTTCCAGCGCCGCCCGGGTGGTACGACCGGTAAACAGAACATCATCCACCAGGATAACCTGTCTGTCATCCAGCGGGAAATCGATATGGGTGGACTGGACCACCGGATGGCGGTTAATTTTTGTCCAGTCGTCGCGATACAGGTTGATATCAATGGTGCCGGCGGGCAATTGCCTGCCTTCGGTGGCCGCAATTTTTTCGCAAAGGCGTCTGGCCAGGTGGACGCCCCGTGTGTGAACGCCGATGACCACCAGGCTGTCCACACCCTTGTGAACCTCGATGATTTCGTGGGCGATACGGGTCAGCGCCCGGCCGATGTCCTTGGCATCCATGATCACGTTGGCGTTCATTGTTCCCCCTTGGTTTGCGCTATGATGATTCAGGCAAAAATCGCCATGTCCTGCTGCTTCTCCTTTATGTGAGCAGACACGGCATTGAAAAATTCATCGTGGGTAATACCGTGCCTGACATTGCCGTCAAGGGTCCGGACGGAAAGGGCCTGTGCCTCTTTTTCCTTCTGGCCGATGGTAATGATCAGGGGTATCTTGTCCAGCTGGGCCTGACGGACCTTTTTGTTCAGACTTTCGGCACGGTCGTCGATTTCCGTGCGAATCCCACGGGCATCGAACTTTTCCCGAACCTCGGCGGCACATGGGGCCAGATCGTCGTTAATGGGCAGAAGGACGGCCTGCACCGGTGCCATCCACAAGGGGAATCTGCCGGCAAAGTGTTCAACCAGAATGCCAAGGAACCGCTCGATAGAGCCGTAGACCACCCGGTGGATCATCACGGGCCGCTGCTTGTTGTTGTGCGCGTCAATGTAGGAAAGGTTGAACCGTTCCGGCAGGGACATGTCCAGCTGAATAGTGCCGCACTGCCAGGTGCGGCCCAGCGCGTCCTTGATATGTATATCAATTTTGGGGCCGTAAAATGCCCCGTCCCCTTCGTTGATGGCATACCCCATGCCGTAAGCATCAAGGGCGCCGCGCAGCCCGCCGGTGGCGTTTTCCCACTGCTCGTCCGTGCCGATGGATTTTTTCGGCCGGGTGGACAACTCAAGGTGAAAGCCGAGCCCGAAGGTCTGGTATACGCGCTCCACGAGCTTAAGGACCCCCAGAATCTCCCCTTCGATCTGGTCCGGGGTCATGAAGATATGAGCATCATCCTGGTGGAACGCCCGCACCCGGAAAAGGCCGGACAGGACGCCGCTGAGTTCATGCCGGTGGACAAGTCCAATCTCCGCCATGCGCAGAGGCATGTCCCGATATGAATACCGCTTTTCCCCGTAAAAGAGCATCCCGCCCGGGCAGTTCATGGGTTTGATGGCGTATTCATTTTCCTCGATGGCCGAGATATACATGTTTTCCCGGTAATTGTCCCAGTGCCCGCTTTTTTCCCAGAGGGCGCGGTCCAGCATCACCGGCGTTTTTATCTCCTTATATCCCGCTGCCTGATGTTCTTTGCGCCAATAATCCAGCAGGGTGTTCCAGAGCACCATTCCCCGGGGATGAAAAAACGGCATGCCCGCGGCCTCATCATGAAAGCTGAACAGATCCAGTTCCGCCCCCAGTTTCCGGTGATCCCGTTTTCTGGCCTCTTCCAGGAAGGTCAGATACCTGTTAAGGTCCTTTTTGGAAAAAAAGGCGGTTCCATACAACCGTTGAAGCTGCTCCCGGTTCTGGTCCGCCCGCCAGTATGCGCCGGATACCTTCATCAGCTTGACGGCCTTTACAAATCCGGTATGGGGAACATGAGGGCCCCGGCAAAGATCGGTAAAATCGCCATTGGTATAAAGAGAAACCGTGTCGCCGGGCAAGTCTTCAATGATTTCAGATTTGTATTTCTGACCCGCAAACAGATCCAGGGCCTCTGCCTTTGAGACCTCGGAGCGGACAAAGGGGATCTTCGCCTTTGTAATGGCCTCGATTTCCGCTTCAATTTCCGGAAACATTTCTTCGGACACCGGCGGCATGTCGATATCGTAATAAAATCCCTCTTCCACCACCGGCCCGATGGTGAGTTCCGCATCTTTGAAAATATGCAGCACGGCCTGGGCCATGACATGGGCGGCGCTGTGACGCACGATTTCCAGCCCCTCCGGATCCCTGGTGGTAATAAATCGCACCGCGGCATCGGTTTCAATGCGGGTGTCCATATCTTTTTGTTCGTTTTCGACCACCATGGCCACGCAATTGCGCCAAAGCCCTTCGGAAATGCTTTTCGCCACATCATCACCCGTTACGGGTACCTCAAACGCTTTGACGCTGTTGTCCGGAAGCGTTATCTGTATCATAAGTCACCATTATATTCCCAGAAAAACGGGAGGGGGTCATTGTGAACACCGCCCGAAGAATTGACAACAATCCATAAAGGTTATAAGATAGTTAAAAACAAGCGCCCGGGTCAAGGAAAAAATACCGCCTTTACCAAATGCAAAGATAAACCACTTCAATGAAACCCACTGCTATTTCACGTCTCAGCAAGATCAGAAACCGGCTGGGGGCCGGCATATTCCGGTCGACCATCGCAAGAAAGATAATGCTTGGATACCTGCCCCTTGGCGTCGTTATTCTTTTCATCTCCATATACACCCTGTCTCGGCTCAGTGAACTGGGGGCACTGAACATGAGCATCGTGGAGCACAACATGGCCGCCATCGAAGCGGACATAGATTATTTTAAATCCTTTAATGACCGTTATGGATACGCGCGGGGCAACGAGGTGATCAAGGCGACCGGAAAAATTATCGCAGCGGCCCTTGCCGATCACGTCACGGAGGAAGCCTTTCTCTGCCATATCGGCGGCGACGATTTTGCCATTATTGTTCAGCCGGACCGCTACCCGGCTGTCTGCCAGACGATTATTAACGAGTTTGACAAAACCATCGGAGATTTTTATGATGAAGCCGATCGGTTGCAGGGGTATATCACCGCCCGGAATCGTCAGGGCCAGGTGGAGACATTCCCCGTTATGACCCTTTCCATTGCGGTTGTGACCAACACCGGCCTGGATAATCTAAACAGTGTACGGTGCGGCGAAATCGCCGCGGAGATAAAAGAATACGCGAAAACCATGCAGGGAAGCCTGTTTATCGCCGACCGCCGGGAAAATGGCAGCCAGAATCCGGACATGGCGGAAAAGGAGGCATCCGCGTAGTGATGAAACAAAAACATATATTGCCGATGATGGTTTTGGCCATGCTTCTGCTGTTGCTGCAAACCGGTATAACGGGATGTGCAGGCCACCGGCAGCCGGCCGCTGAGCCGGTAAAGCGGGCAATGGTTGATGTGGAGCCCTATACCGGCCATGATGCCCGGGCCATCGAGAGCGAAATAAAGCGCCTTGAGGCGACCCTGGCCTCAGATAAGAAAAAAGCAAGCGACCACAACCGCGCCGCAACGCTTCTCAACCTTGCCATGCTGCATTCCCATCGTTCCAATCCGGCGCCCGATTACGCACGTGCCATGGAATGCATGAAGGCCTATGCCGGGCTCAAAAGCTGTGTGGATACGGATTACGTCATGGCATTACTCGAAACGTTATCCCAAAGCGATGAAGCGACGGAGGGGGCGAAGTGCGACCGGCTGACGGAAAACTACAAAAAATTAAAAGCCGATTATAAACACCTTCAGAAGACCAATCGACAGCACCTGGAGATAATTGAAAAATTGAAAAATCTCGATCTTCAGATTGAGGAAAGACGGGAACAAATAAAATAAAACAGATGCGGAATCGAGTGCCCCAACAAACCGGAGAGGACGACACCAGGCCATTTCGTCTTATAGACAGCCATACGGCGCTCAAGGCGACGGCAGCGCGGCTGGAGAACCAGGATGTTATTGCCGTGGACCTGGAGGCAGACTCCATGTTCCATTTCAGGGAAAAGGTATGCCTTCTTCAGATAGGGACCCGGAACCATTGTTTTCTTATTGACCCGCTTGCGGTCACGGATCTTTCCCCGTTAACGCCGTTGTTCGCCGATGCCGGGATCAAGAAAATCTTTCATGGCGCGGACTTTGATGTGCGCTGCCTTCACCGCGACTTCGGCATTGCTATCAAAAATCTCTTTGACTGCGAAATCGCGTGCAAATTTCTCGGCATTCGTTCCACAGGGCTTGATGCGGTCATCAACGCTTTTTTTAACATCCGCCTGGACAAAAAATTCCAGAAAAAAGACTGGTCCCGCCGCCCCCTGCCTGACGAAATGCTCGACTACGCGGCCCAGGATGTTCACTATCTGCTCCCCCTTTGTGAACGGCTTGAATCGGCGCTTGATGAAAAGAGACGGCTGGAATGGGTCTCCGAGGAATGCGCCGAGCTCACCGGTGTGCGCCATGCCAACCCCAATGGCGAGCCCCTGTTTTTAAAATTCAAGGGCGCGGGACGACTGGACAGACGGACCCTGGCCGCGCTTGAAGCATTACTCCAGTCAAGACTGCAAATGGCGGCAGAAAAAGACCGGCCGCCATTTAAGATAATCAACAACAATGTTTTACTGAAAATCGCCCAGCAGCGCCCTAAAACCCCATCCCAGCTCGCCAGAACGGGCATTCTGACCAAACGTCAACATGGCATATATGCAGATCGACTTCTGGCGGCTGTCAACGCGGCGACAGCCCTTCCCGAGAACGAGTTGCCGGTTTATCCCAGAAAAAAACGTCCCTCACTGCCGCTTCGGGCATCCCGCCGCGTCAAGGCATTGAAGCATTGGCGGGATCAAACCGCCGCCCGGCTGGACATGGACCCAGGGGTTTTTCTGCCTAACGCGCTGGTCATTGCCATTGCATCGGCAAACCCCGGCCTGAAAAATGACCTGGAAGCAGTACCCGGTTTGAAAAACTGGCGAAAGGAAAACTTTGGAGAAGAGATTCTACAACTCCTCAGCACCACCCGGTAATTGTGCTTTCTTTAATATCTGACGGCTTCATAACAAGCACTCGCCGCCACACGCGGCGTTTTTGCAGAAAATAACTTATTATGGCGTGATCGAAAAATTGCTTCGCCACTTCTACCTTTTCGTGATCGTAATCGACTGCCGTTTGATTAACCACGGAATACACGAAAGAGCACGGAAAAGGGGAGCAAGATATTTTCTTCCGTGTTCTTCCGTGTATTCCGTGGTTAAAAAAGATGCTTTGGTTTTAAATGAATTACCACGTTTATTCATACTTTTCTTTGCTCGCCCAAAGAAAAGTATGCAAAAGAAAGGGCGCCCCGCAGCTTGGCCTTCGGCTTCCCTCGCAGGGACGGTTTTTTCGGCGTGGGCAGAAACTCGCCTGTCTTTTTGTGCAGATGCGATAAGCCTCGTCTGCTCAGACAATCTGCCCGCGTCTTCCGAAAAAACCGCCCCTGCTCGGCTGCGCTGCAAGGGGCTGGGCACGTGTTGCTGGCCAGTTGTTTCGGCTAGCTGATAGGCATGGCAAGAATATCGCGATCGAAAAAATTTCAATTTGGATTATTATCATATAAACAAAAGGAGCGTTAGTAATGGAAAAAAACATCAGTTTTCCCTGCGATGATATAAACCTCTCCGGTCTGTTTGACGAGGGAATGGGCACGGGCGTTAAAAACGGTGTTGTGGTAACCCACCCGCACCCGCTCTATGGCGGAGATATGTACAACCCCGTGGTGGAAGAAATCATCCGCACTTACCGGGCAAAGGGGTGGGCCACGCTGCGCTTCAATTTCCGGGGGACCGGCGCAAGCGGCGGACGCCATGATGAGGGCTATGGGGAACAGGAGGATATTGCCGCCGCGCTGACCTATATGCGCAATGCCGGTATCCCCGTCCCCGACCTGGCAGGCTACTCATTCGGCGCCTGGGTATGCGCCCGCTGCGCAGCCGCCCTGGATAACGCGCATCGAATGATCATGGTTTCACCGCCGGTGGCCATGATGGACTTTGCCGGCATCGAGGCCATTCCGCAACTGGCGCTGGTTATTACCGGCAGCCTTGATGAAATTGCCCCGCCCGATCTTCTTCACCAACACCTGCCCATCTGGAATCCCGATGCCCGGTTTTCCGTCATAGAGGGCGCCGACCATTTTTTTTCCGGATGGGCAAACGCCCTGGGGGCAGCAATCGAACCGTTTGTCAGCATGGAGTAAACTTCCATCGGCGCTTTACATCCGATTTTAGGAAATGTATCATACCACATCGGTGACGGCCTCGTAAAAAGCTTCCAGCGCCACGCGCGGCGTTTTCACAGAAAGTAACGTGCGCTTGGATCGGCTTTTTTACGGTGATTACTTTAAACAACCAATTATTCATTCATACTTTTCTTTGCTCGCCCAAAGAAAAGTATGCAAAAGAAAGGGCGCCCCGCAGCTTGGCCTTCGGCTTCCCTCGCAGGAACAGTTTTTTCGGCGCGGGCAGAAACTCGCCTGTCCTTTTGTGCAGATGCGGTAAGCCTCGTCTGCTCAAACAGTCTGCCCGCGTCTTCCGAAAAAACCGCCCCTGCTCGGCTGCGCTGCAAGGGGCGAGGCACGTGTTGCTGGCCAGTTGTTTCGGCTAGCTGAAAAACTTGGCAATAAACTGAAAAATTGAATAAAATTGATATGTTTACAACAAATTGGCAGGTTAAGTTCCTTGGAAGTCCAAAAGTAACTTTTTACAAGTGCATCATCAGTGATGGATTTGAAAAAAGCTTCCAGCCCCGCAGCGGCATTTTTGCAGTAAGTAACTTGCGCGAGGCTTGGTTTTTTACCACGACAGATACGGAGACGCCCGAGGCATCGGAAAAATCGTTTAAACACCCCAAAGGAGGAGAATGACGATGAACGACATCATGGCTGCAATCAAAAACAGGCGAAGCGTTCGAAAATATGACGGAAACGATGTTTCCAGGGAAGATGAGAACCAGCTCCTTGAGGCCGTGCGCTGGGCACAATCATGGGCCAACACCCAGTGCTGGGAGGTAGTGGTGGTCCGTGACCCCGCCATGAAGGAGAAACTGGCGGAAACCGTTTACAAGGGCAACCCCGCCCAAAAATCCATTACCGCTGCGCCCGTTGTCTTCGTTTTATGCGCCAAATATAAAAGCTCCGGCTATTACAAGGGAGAGGTCACCACTAAATTCGGCGACTGGTTCCTGTTCGACATGGGCATCGCCGCCCAGAACCTGTGTCTCTGCGCCCATTGCCTGGGCATTGGAACGGTTGTGGTGGGGCTTTTTGACCATGACAAGGCAAACACCGTGGTAAATGTTCCTGACGGCCACGAGGTGGTCTGCATGATCCCGGCGGGGCATCCTGCCAAACCGTCGGCAGCCCCCAAACGAAAAACGGTGGCGGAGTTCACCCATTATGAGTCATTCTGATGGACGCCCAGCCCTTTTTAACCATTCTAGGGCTATCGTTTGCCGTGGCTCTCACCGGTGCCATGTCCCCTGGCCCGCTGCTGACCTATACCATCGTCAAATCCGCTCAAGCTCCGCGGCGGGGGTATCTGATGGGGACATGGATTATTACCGGCCATGCGGCTATTGAAGCCATTATCATCCTGTTGCTGCTGGCCGGCTTTTCCGTCGTCCTGAAGCACGCCCTGGCCGTGCGCATCATCGGCGTGGCCGGCGGAATGGTATTGATCTTTTTCGGCACATCGGTCATCCGGGACGTTCTGAAAAAAGGCGTGACAGGGGTATTCGAGGCCGAGATGACAGGCATGGAAAAACCCGGCACCGCCGTTTCACTGAAACAGCGCATGGTGGACAATCCGGTGACAGGCGGCGCTCTGGTCTCCATGGCCAACCCCTATTGGTGGGTCTGGTGGGCCACCATCGGATTCGCCTTCATGATGGAATTTAACGTCACCCATGAGAACATACCAAGCCTGGCCGCTTTTTTCATCGGCCACGAGGCCGGGGATCTTGCCTGGTACCTGGTGGTATCCGCTCTTTCCTTCTGGGGCATCCGCCGTCTCAACAACACCGCCTATGCATGGCTGCTTGGTGGCTGCGGCGCCTTCATGATCATCTTCGGCATCTACCTTGGCACTTCCCCGTTCTTGTAGGAAAAAGGTTTGCGTCACCCCGCAAGAGAGGCTGTGTCGCAATATATCATTCCGGCCAGTGCAGCGAAGGAACTTCATTCCCCGGTTTATAGCAACCACATCATTTTATTTTTCAGTTTATTGCCATTTTTGCAAGCTTACCGAAAAAAAACTGAACAGCAACACGTGCCCAGCCCCTTGCAGCGCAGCCGAGCAGGGGCGGTTTTTTCGGAAGACGCGGGCAGACTGTGTGAGCAGACGAGGCTTAATGCACCTGCACAAAAGGGCAGGCGAGTTTCTGCCCGCGCCGAAAAAACCGTTCCTGCGAGGGTAGCCGAAGGCCAAGCTGCGGGGGGCCCTTTCTTTTGCATACTTTTCTTTGGTGGTCTCGTAAAAAGTCATTTTGGGACGGCAAAGTAAAAAGTTCAAGATCAAGGCGTCGATGTATCTCGAGGAATGGAGCGTACTTAGCGGTACGTGACATGACGAGAGATACATCGCAACGCAGATATTGGACTTCCAAGGAACTTGTTTTTTTGTGGAAGGCTAAAGCCTTCCGCTACATAAATTGAGGCCATTATCGAATCAAGGGATATTACCCCGGTTTGTGTAGCGGAGGTCTTTAGACCTCCATAAGTTACTTACTGCAAAAACACCGCGGCGGGGTTGGAAGCTTTTTACGAAGCCGTCATTCTTTGCCGAGCAGATCTTTGGCCAGCACCTGCAAATGCTTTTCCGTTCTGTCCGCCAGCCATATGCCGAACAGCGCCTTTTTCACCTTGTAGCCCGGCACCACCACCTCAGGTTCGTCCCGGCCATTCTTGAACACCTTGGTGCCCACACCTTTTATATATTGAATATCGAACACATCGCCCTTGTTGATTTCACCGGCAAACGCCGTGAGAAAAAGGTCAATCTCTTCCTGAATCGGCTCGGTGTTACCGTCCGTGGATTCCTCGAAGCCGGTGATGGTCGCTTCGGTAAATTTCTCGGAATCCATAAGACCGGTAACAATTTCGATCCTGAGTACCATGGTTTCGTCGGCACTGGTAATCGCATCGGCATCGGTGCTGGGTTCTTTTAAATAAAGTCCAGCCACATAAACATCAACACCCACAAAATATTTTTCCCGAAGCCCGGCCCCGTTTAAAACAAGCGTCTCGCCGGCTACGGTAAGCTTATCCGGCATGATTACCCCGTGTACCTCTACGGCCCCGGCCATCGGCGCCATAACCAGCAGCACCGCCAACATCGTTATCAGTTTTTTTACCATTTCACACCCTCCCTTCAAATTAACCGATCATACCATTAAAAAACAATGATTCTTTCACCACACAATGTTTTTAATACAATGAACACCTATATCAGGTCGACAACGTATTGACAAGCACATCCAGATAAAATCTTGCATGGCTTACATGGGCCGCCATGTTGGCCCGATGGTTGGCCAGGAATCCATCCAGCTCGCCCTCGCTAACGATCAACGGGTCAAGTTCGGATGCAAGATGACACGCCTCGATGGCGTGGTGCAGGGTTTCCACGCTCCCCCGGGTCGCAAGGGTATCATGAAAATCATGGGCAACGGCTTCAAGCACGGGCAGCATGGCACTGGCAACGCCCTTGGCATAATAGAAATAGTTATCCGCGGCAAAGGTGCTCACCGGCTTGCCGTCTTTTTCCTTGAGCTTAACCAGGTTTTCATCGCAGCTCCCCAGCAGGTCCGCATAAGTCTTAAAAAGCGGAATGATGTTGTCGGTGCGGGTATAAAAATCGGCCTCGCCTTTTTCAAGCCGCTCGGCATAGGCCTGAATCTGCTCAAGCCCGTCCTTGTACTTCTGCTCCGCCGAAGGGAACCAGAAACTGTCGGCATTGACCATGAACCAGTTCATAGCCCGTTCCAGGTTTTTATCGAGAATATCGGTGGAGCCGGTCCGGGAAATGCGTTCGGCCAGCTTCACGGTGGTGCGCCGGGTCACTTCCAGGACGCCCTCCTGCAATACATTGACATTATCGGTAAACCGGATCAGGTCATTGGGCCGCCATCCCCAGAAACGCTCCTCAAGTTCATAACGCAGGGGTTTGATGGCCGCCTGGACAAACGCCACACCGGTGACCTTCGGCAATTGCGAATCCGCGGTCTCGTGTCCGCCCGCCGCGGGCTCGGTTGCACCATGCGATGCAGTGGCATCGGGCGATTCAGCAGCATGTTCAGCAGCGTCCCGGCCCTCATCGGCATGGGCTGTCGTCGTCTGTGCCGGCGGATGCGTGCCGGATTCTCCGGCGGCATGATCGTCCGCCGATGCGGTGTCCTGATGGGAGGACGCCTTTTGGGCGCGGCTTTCGGCTGTTTGTTCTGTGTCTGACGGCATCTCGGTTTTTCCGGCGGTTGCATCCGGTTTGTCGGCCACATCCGCAACCAGAAACGCTCCCCATATCAAACCGATTGCGACAACCAGCACCACGCCCACCCGCAGCATGGCATAGGTCAAAAAACGCTCATTGCCTGATTCATGTTGTCGGTTACCCTGCATATTCATGACATAACGCTCCTGTAGTGTTTACGACCTCAGTTTTCTCACATCCCCGATGCGGATGGTCAATTTTTTTGAATCAAAATATTCTAAAAGGGGTATTGTATACTTTCGTGAGGTGTTTGTCATTTCCTTAAATCGGGGGGTGTCAATTTCCGCGTGGGTCTTGAGATAATCAATCAATCGGGACTCAAGGGCCGCAATGGCCTCATGGTGAAAGTAAAGATACTCTTTTACCTTGATCAGCTCACCGGTTTCAACCAGCAAGTGCAGCACCTCGTTTGCTTCACCGGCGCCGATACCGAGCTGCGGGGGAACCGTTTTAAAATAAGGAGGCGTCAGCCCGCTTTCCCTGTATAATCCCAGTATTTTTTCCCTGATATCGGAATGGTCGGACTGAAGCGCCACCGTGTGTGCCGCCAGCCTAAGGACATCCCCTTCCTGGACCAGTTGCGCTGATTTTATCAATTGCTGCACCACACGCTCAAACAGCTTATCGCCGGTTTTGATTGCCACGCGGGATTTGACCTCCTGCCGGGATACCCCCTTTTTCAGCGGATTGCCCTTGTGAAACGCCTCCAGAAACAGGATCAATTCTTCTGACACCCGCTCCAGCACGCTGCCGTGAACATAAACCTGTCGGTCCTTGTCCACCAGCACGACCCGCCGCCCCGACATCAGGGACTCCAAAGCCTTTTTCAGTCTGGCATCACTGGCACTGGTCATTACCTTCAACGCGGCAGAGGAGGTGCCGGTGTATCCGGCCTGCTTACAGAACATCTCCACGAGCGCATCGATCCCGCCAGCGCCATCGGTCTGCCGCAACGCCGCCAGTTGTTCAACCTCATAGCGCTTATGCTTGCGGGGCACCGGGTTCAACACCCTGCCGCCGCCGATGGTCCGCAGCGGCGAGTAGCTCCGTATAACGATATGATCGTCCCGAAGGCACACCACCGGTGCTTTGAGCCGGAGTTGAACAACGGCAGCATCGCCTGGCACGAGCTCCTCCCGGTCCAGAAGAATAAGGTTGCCCAGCACCTCACTGGTACCGGCATGAACCCGCACCAACGTCCGGTTCTTCATCGGTTTTGCATTGTGCGAAAGATACTGGCAGTCCACATCCAGCATATAACTCGGCATGAGGGTCCCGGGGAAGCCGACCACGTATCCCCTGTCAACCCGGGATTTCTCAATGCCCTGAAAGTTAATGGCCGTCCGCATTCCGGATTCGGCGGCAGCAACGGATTGACCATGTACCTGAACGCCCCTGACCTTTGAACGGATAGCCGCCGGATAAATCTCAACCATATCGCCGGCCGACACCTTTCCGGACACCAGGGTGCCGGTGATGACTGTACCGAACCCTTTCATGGAAAACACCCTGTCCACGGGCAACCGCAGCAGTCCTGTTTCGGTCCGTTCCGGAATTTCATCGGCAACGGCCGCCACCATTTCCGGAAACGCAGCGAGCCCCTCTCCGGTTTCCGATGATACCGGCAGGACCGGCGCATCCTCCAGAAACGTGCCCCCGGTCAAATCGGCCACCTCCTCCTTGAGCAGATCAAGCAGTTCCTCGTCCACCAGGTCAATCTTGGTAAGGACGACAATGCCGTGCTGAATTCCCAGGAGCATGCATATTTCAAGGTGCTCACGGGTCTGCGGCATAACGCCTTCATCGGCGGCAATCACCATGGCCACCAGATCGATGCCCGAGGCACCGGCCACCATGTTCTTTACAAACTTTTCATGGCCGGGCACATCCACAATGCCGAGCTTGCGGCCATCCGGCAGTGACAGCGAGGCAAAGCCCAGCTCAATGGTAATTCCCCGCTTCTTCTCTTCTTTCAGGCGATCCGGATCAACTCCGGTGAGCGCCCTCACCAGGCTTGACTTTCCATGATCGATATGACCGGCGGTTCCGAGAATAAGCTGTTTCAAGACCACTCCTTAATCACCGGATTTTCTGCTCCGAAGGAAATCAAACAGATACGCAAGACCGACCAGTACAATCCCGAACCCGATAACCGTATAAAAACGGGCGTCCGGATAAAAAAACCGCATGAGCAAAAACGCGAACACGCCGCCCATAACCGCCCTTACGGCCAGTATTGTTAATTCTTTCATAACATTCCTTTCATTCGGCCTGCCGTATTGCGCCGCCTCATTTTAACCTTACTGGCTATTCTTTATTACAAATCCACCCGTAAGGTCAATACTAACTTGTACCCGGATGCCCCCGGTATCGGGCAAACATCATACCCATGCGGTACCGAATTGGTTTCCCCCTATAAGGGAATTGTTTGCAGGTCTCGTACGTGAATGTTTAAAATTCGAAATTCGGAGTACGAAATACGAAACAAATTCTGGATAAAAAAAAACGGGCGATCTGTCGGACCGCCCGTTTGCCTGATCAATTGTACCAATGTTATCAGGTGCCTTCCACAAGTTCCGGCTTATGGGCTTCCTCAACGATAAATCGCTGGGCCATGTTTTTGGTCTCCGTGGTAATTTCCCGCATCTGCTGGGCGTATTGGGTCACCTCCTGGTTTTTTTCCGCTATTTCACCGGCGGACTGATCGACGGCGGCAATATCCTTTGCAATTTCGGAGGCCACCATCGAGGACTGGGCGATATTCTCATTCACCTCGCTGATACCGGCAGATGCCCTGGCAATATTTTCGGCGATTTCCTTGGTAGTAGTGGTCTGTTCGGCCACCGCGGTGGCAATCGTCGCCACCACATCGTTCACATCATTGATAATTTTTGTAATCTGGCTTATTTCGGAAATCGTGCCTTCCGTGGAACCCTGAATTCCCTCGATCTTGCTTTTGATCTCCATGGTTGCTTCCGAAGTGGCGTTGGCCAGTTCCTTGATTTCATTGGCCACCACCGCAAAGCCCTTGCCGTATTCCCCTGCACGGGCCGCTTCAATCGTGGCGTTCAGGGCCAGCAGGTTGGTCTGATCGGAAATCTCCGCGATGGTCTCCAGGACTTCGCCGATCTCCCTGGCGGCCTTGCCCAGCGCCTCCACCTGGGTGGAAGCCCGTGTCGCCTGGGTTACCGCCCCTTTTGTCATGGTGCTGGCGCTTTCCGAGCTCCTGGAAACGTCGGCAATGGTGGAGGTCATTTCTTCAGTGGAATAGGCGACCATTTTCACATTGGAAGAGGCCTGATCCATGGCCGCGGATACCGACTCCATATTGGCATTCATCTCTTCAGCGGCGCCGGCCAAGGCATTGGTGCGGGCACGGTTTTTTTCCACAATATTGAGCATGACCTCGGTAAATTCCATCAGTTTGCCGGCATTGTTGTCCACGTTCACCGCCCGGTCCGTTATCACGTTAATAATAATCTGAAATTTTTTCATGAGTTTGTTAAACCACTTGGCAAGCTCGCCTTTTTCATCCCCGGGGTAGTCCCGATCCCCTCTGCCGAACTCCTGAACGCGGGCGGTTAAATCGTTTCTTTCTTCAAACAGATCGATGGCCATCTGCTTGCCGATACTGATAATTTCCGTTACCGGCCGCAGCATGGGCCCCAGAATGAACCATATTGAAACGCAAAGCAGGATAATCATGATAATGCCCAGCAGCAGGAAGGCGACTGGCGATGTACTGACCTGATACATCAGAAAAAGCATTACAACCGTAATAAAAACGACCGTCACCAGCAACTTGGGTCTTACGCCAATCCGTTTTATCCGCTCGGGAAACATACTTTTCACTCCTTATCTCACGCTGAAAGTCAAATGCTGTTCGCCGAAACAGCCATCTCCCTTGATTAACATGTTAATGACATTATGCAATCTCATGATCCATGTCAAGATAATTGACGGCTTCGTAAAAAGCTTCCAACCCCGCCGCGGTGTTTTTGCAGCAAGTAACGTGCGCGAGGTTTGGTTTTTTTTCCGCAGTACATCCAGGTCATTGCGATTTGCTACAGACGCCCCTTCCGCAATATGGCCACCAGCAGCCACATGCCCATCAGCGCGGCGCCGGCAAACCCGATAATGCCGAGCAGGGAAATGCCAAAAACAAGCGGCGGGATTTCCGTGGTGATGATCATTGCCGAACCGATCAGCAATGCCGCGATAATGATGGCAAATGCCAGCCGGTTGCTCACCTGGTCATAGGTGGCAATCAACGGTGCTATCCCTTTATGTTCAATATTCACCGTTATCTTTTCATTTTTCAACAATCGGCTTATTTCAAGCAGGTCGGCAGGAAACTGGCGGGTAAAGTGACTCAATTCAGAAGCCGTCTTGATGATATCACCGGCCACGCGCCAAGGTGTATAACGGGCCAGTTTTACTTTCTTAAGAAAAGGCGTGGCGTAAGTAATGATATTAAACTCCGGGTCCATCTGCCGGGCCGTATTTTCAATGGTGGCGATCGCCTTGATCATCAAAAAAATATTGGGCGGAATCCGCAACCGGTGCCGGTGCAGCATTTCCAGGAGATTCTGAAGAATTTTACCCAGCTCCATCTCTTTCAATGGCTTGTATAAGTGCTGGCCGATAAAATCGGTCACATCCCGCTCCAGGACCGTGCTCACCGGCTCATCATCCCATATGGTCAGCTGAAGCAGCACTTTCGTCGTGCCGACGGCATCCTGGTGCACCAGACAGTCAAGCAGGTCCACGAACATTTCCTGGTATTTCAGGTTCACATTGCCCACCATCCCGAAATCAATGATGCAGATCACATTGCCGGGAAGAATAAAAACATTGCCGGGGTGGGGATCCCCATGAAAAAACCCGTGAATAAAAACCTGCTTCAGGGTTGCATCCGTGCCCCGCTGGGTAATCAGCTTTTTATCGTACCCCTCTTCCTCGAGGGCCTGAATGTCGGAGATCTTGATGCCATCAATATACTCCAGCACCAGCATGCGGGGAGTCGTATAATCGCGGTATACCCTGGGGGTATAGATGGTGTCGTCATCTGAGAACTGCCGGGCAAACCGCTCCATGTTGGTGGCTTCAATAGTAAAATCAAGCTCTTTTTCCAGCACCCGTGCGAATTCTTCCACAATCTCTGTGGGCCGGTGAGAGGCGAATTCCTCAATATGTCGTTCCATGAGGCCGGCAAGATAAAGCATGATTTCAAGGTCTATCTCGATGGTATTGCGAATGCCAGGACGCCTGATTTTAAGGGCGGTTTTTTCGCCGCTGTGAAGCGTGGCGGCATACACCTGGGCAATGGATGCCGAGGCGATCGGGGTGGGATCAATGGTTTTAAAAACTTCGCCGGCCGGCTGGCCCAGCTCATTTTCAATCACTTCCCGAATGGGCTCAAAGGGAGAAGACGGGACATCATCCTGAAGCTTTGAAAGCTCGTTTACGATGTCGATGGGGATCAGCCCTGGCTGGGTGGACAAAACCTGCCCGAACTTGATAAAGGTGGGACCGAGCTCCTCAAACGCCATTCTCACACGCTCGGCCCGTGTCAGGTGTTCGGTCTGTTCCCGCTGTTTTCTCGAAATCACCTGAAGCCCGATTTCGAGATATTGTTCAATTTTAAAAAGCTCAACAAACTCACCAAAGCCATACCTGAAAAAAACCGCAAGTATCTGACGATAGCGGGTGATGTGACGATAGGTCCTGCCGATAATGCCGATTTTTCGGATGCTGAGCATATATTTACTGGGCTTTTTACGAAGCCGTCATTATTCGGCGGCAGAGGTTTTCCGAAGCTTTTTAATCTCGTCCTTTAACTCAGCCAGTTCCTGCCGGGTGGGAATATCCGCCTTGCCTAACACGTCCTTTACGCTCTGATCCACCCGTTCCTCCAGTTTCTCCCTGGACTCATCGTACCGCTTTAAAAAATCGTCCACAAATTTCTTGCCGTCGTTTTCCGAGAGCTCAGCCCTCTTGACCAGCTCCCCGGCAAACTCCTCCACCTCATCCTTTGTCTTTAAGGCAAGCCCGATACCGGCAAACATCATTTTTTTCATCAGATCAATCATACTGGCCTCCTTCTAAAGGGCACGGTTAATATTGTACGGGCGGCCATCAACGCCATTCGCCCTTTGTTTTTCTTCTATCATAAAGCATTAACAGTTATTTTTACAATATTTTTTTCTCCGGAACAAATAAGGTGCGTTGATCTTATTCGTGCAGATTCGTGTCAATTTTTGGGGAAAGTGCCCACTAATCTTCACGAATGAAAAAGAACCACGGAAATACACGAAGATGGCGGTGACGGCAAAGCCTTCAGCATCATTATTAAAAAACACGTACACATCAAGGCCGCGGTCCAGGTGTTCACCAATGGTCCGGGCCGATGCCGCCAGGTCATTCCGGGAATACCCCCCCGTTGTTACCGTGAAACCGGAGATACGTCCAATCCGTGGTGACTTCCGCCGGATGGTTCTCGATCATGTCGTGAATGCAGAGGGCGGCACCGTAGCGGCGAAGCACATCATAAATCTCTTCATTAAGCCAAGGTATAATTGATCTCCACGGTATCGAAATGTTGCCGATAGTGCTCGAACCATGCTTTTTTCGGCATCGTTTCGGGGTAGAACACCCCTTTCCAGTGATCATACTGATAACCCGAGGTGCTTATCCGCAATCTGCCTGTCTTTTCTGCCATGGAGACCCCCTCCTTTGCTGACCGACGCTTTCAGCCTTCCTCCACCGGGGGGGGCTGATCGATGGCATTGCCGGACTTGCCGGCGCGGACGCCGGGCTTGCTGATCACCTCCACGGTACTGGCCTGGGGCCCTTTCTCGCCGGCCGATTCCACGTACCGGACGCCCGTTCCGGGCTCGAGCCGTTCAAAATCATCATGCAGCACACTGTTCCGGTGAAAATAAATTTCGCCACCGTCCACGGATTGAAGAAATCCGTAATCCTCTCCGGGAAACACCCGTAACACGATCCCCTGCAGCTCCTGCTCGGGATGGCGTTTGACATGATGCCGCTGCTGCTCGGTCAGTTCCCGGGCCTGGCGTTCGGCTGATTCAAAGGCCTTACGGATCGTGCCCGGCAGGGTGTCGTGGAGATTGCCCCGGCTCTCCTCCCGCTTGACAATAATCTCGTGTTCAGGGGGAACATTGGCCACAACCCTCACGTAGTAGGGGTTGCCCGACTGCTGATGTTTCTGCTGGGCTTCCACCGCCACCTTGCAACTGACCATGTGGGGACAGACCCGCTCTATCTTTGCCGCTTTATCAGCGATTAGCTGTTCCAGTTTTTCCGTTTTCTCAACGCCTCGAAATGTCACTTCCAGCGGTACTTTCATATGAACCTACCTTTCATCCATTGAACATTGCCGTTCTCTATCTTTTTAAAAAAAATCATGAACCTTCTGTTGATAATATGGGACAGGCCGGTGTGATTTTCAAGGCAGTGACAACCATACGGGAAAGCGGCCGCCGATGGACGCAGCACACAAGGGCATCAATACATTGGCAAGGGTGCATGAATTCAGCCTTGAGAGCTTCGTAAAAAGTACCATAAAGAGATATTTTTATTCCAACCATGAAGAACATGAAGCGCATGAAGAAATTACGGCACCGCATTATGCCTCGAATCACTAAGCGCCGGCCATGCCCTCAATCAGGGCCAGGGCGTTTTGACAGAACACATCATGGTTGTAGCCGCCCTCCAGAGTGGCAAAACATCCGCCCTTGTTCCGGTGGGCCACGGCCATGTTGTTGAAATAGCAGAGCCCCCAGCTGGCATCGGCTGGCGTATGATGGCCCGGCGGCCGGATCAGGCCGAAGCTCGGTTCGGTAAGCCCTTTTGTGGCCGCCTGAACGGCGTCACCCGCGGTCAGCATGGCAATGGGATACAAGCCGGCGTCCCTTAGGGAAGCGGAAAAAACGAATATACCCGCCTTGCTTGTCTTTTGACCCGTATTCTTTGTTGCATCAAAGGTCATATATCCTGATATGCTCCCTTTGATGCGCCTTGAATACGAATCAAAATCCGGCACAATTCAGGTATATTGGTTTTTTTCGCATCCCTTACGTGGTTGATATGATGAACGGTGTGGATGGCGGCCACATTCATCGCGATCTGCGGGTTCCGCCGCCACAAAGGTGACGTGGACTTCGATTGCCTGAACAACGGTCTCCATCCGCGGGGTATCCTCAGGGCCCGCCGCCGCCCCAGCTCAGTTTGGCTTTTAATACGTCAAAATACCGCTGCCCCGGCAGAATAATCGTATTCACCGGATGGGCGGCACGCTCAATGATGAGCCGGTCGTTTTCATCGATTTCGTATCCTTCCTGGCCGTCCAGGGTGACGATGATATCCGGCGGGTTCTGGGCAATGGTAAGCCCGATCCGTGCCGTTTCAGGCACCACCAGCGGGCGGTTTGTCAGGGTAAACGGACAGATGGGGGTCAGGACGATACCCGGCACCGCCGGGTGCACCACCGGTCCGCCGGCCGCCAGCGAATAGGCGGTGGAGCCGGTGGGCGTGGAGATGATCAGCCCGTCCCCATGATAGGTGGTAAGGTAATGATCGTCAATAACGGTTTTGATGTGGGCAAGCCGGGCCAGAGCCCCCTTGTTGATCACCACATCGTTCAATACCATGCGGGTCACATATTCCACATTGTTTTTCAATATGGTGACCAGCAGGCGCATCCGTTTCTGAATCACGAAATCGTTGTTCAATATCTTTTCCGCCGCGGAAAACATATCCTCTTCCACGGTTTCCGCCAGAAACCCAACACCCCCGAACTTGATGCCGATCACCGGTATATCCAGCTCCCCGATCCATCGGGCCGCGCTCAGGAAGGTGCCGTCCCCGCCCAGCACAAACACGCAGAACAGGGCCGGCGGAACAGGGCCCCCGTCACGGTCCAGGTCCTTCCTGAACACCGTCATGCCCCTGGATATGAGCCAGCGCTCCAGGGCGTCCGCGTTTCGGCCCGCCTCCGGATCCGGTTTCACCACTATGCCTATTTTTTTCATCCAGCTTTCTTCCTGTAAATCAGAACTTTCCAGAAAATTCTATTTAGTGTCCGTCCAGAAATTAGATATTTTGGTCGAGTTCAAGGAAGGCGAAAATTTTAACCGGAGGAATACTTTGCGTATTTTGAGGATTAAAATTTGAGCCTGACGCAGAAATCGGGCAAAATAGCAATTTATGGATGGGCACTATTTCCAAACCCATCACGGGTCGTCCATGTATTGCCCGGCCGGATAACTGCCCAGAATCCGCAGCGTATGGCAATGCTCCACCAGTTCGGCCTTGAGGCCATCATACTCCTCATCCGTGAGATCGCATTCCACATCGGCAAAAAATATGTATCGCATGCTTTCGGAAAGCAGGGGCCGGGATTCAAGTTTACGCATGTTGATATTGCTGCGGGCAAGGAGCTGCAATACATTCACCAGCGCACCGGAACGGTCCGAAAGCGTAAACAGCAGGGATGTTTTGTCACGGTTACCCCCCGTTGGCGGGTCATTGCCGATCACGATGAACCGGGTCCAGTTATCCGGGGTGTCTTCAATATGACTGGCAAAGAAATTTAACGCAAACCTGTTCGCCAGATTTTTATGACCGATGGCCGCCCACTCCGGGCGTTCAGCGGCCTTGTCCGCCGCCGCGGCGGTGCTTCGAACGGGGACCAGATCAACATCCGGCAGGTGGGTATCCAGCCATCCCATACACTGTTCCAGTGCCCGGGCATGGGAACAGACCGTTTTGACCGCGGAAAGGCCGTCCCCCGCCCCCATGAGATAATGACTGATCCGGCAGTAGATTTCCGCCTGAATATACACATCATATTTCAAAAACAGATCCAGGTTCTGCCCCACGCTCCCCTGGAGGGAATTTTCCAGGGGCACGATGCCAAGCGACGCCCTGCCGCCTGCCACCGCGGCAAACACCTCGTCCAGGTTGCGGCAGGGCTCAAAATCCGTACTGCTGCCGAGCAGCTCCATACCGGCAAAAAAAGAGAAGGTCCCCTCCGGCCCCAGATAAACGGCCTGTTGCGGCTTTTGCAGTTTTCGCGAGGAGGAAAGAATTTCCCGGTAAATGGCGCGCAGGTGATCTTCCGGCAGAATACCGGGATTGGCCTTTACCAGCCGGGACAGCACTTCCTTTTCCCGGAACGGCTTAAACACGGTCTCCTCGGTCTCTGATTTCACCGCACCGACGGCCTTGCACAGCCGGGCCCGGCGATTCAACAATTCAAGAAGGCGGTCATCGGTTTTATTGATATCCCGGCGCAGATCCGCAAGGGACTGTTCCTTATGCTGGTCTTCCACTTGATTCATTTTCTCCCTTCCGGTGTTCTGCCGATCCGGCACCGTGTCATGATTACAACGGTGCCTGTTATGTCATCCAAGGTATATACCCGATGTCGGCGTTTTTCAAGCCCATTGTCAGCCGTCAATGCTGCTGTCGGCAGCTACCCGGCGACCGGCAAAACTTCGTCTTCACCATATCTTGATGTACTCGTAAAAAGTCGCTTGCAAACGGCAAAGTAAAAAGTTCAAGATCAAGGCGTCGATGCATCTCGAGGAATGGAGCGTACTTGGCGGTACGTGACATGACGAGAGATGCATCCCAACGCAGATATTGGACTTTTTACGAAGCCGTCATATCTTAATATTGCACTATACCACAATCTGTGCTAATTAAAAATTCCATGAAACAGTATGTTATCGATGAATTAAGACCCGGAGATGCTGAAAAGATCAGTAATTATCTGGAACAACAGCTAGGCCCGCCCTCCATGGGAACAATTTACTGGATCCCCGTGCCCGAGGCGATTCTTTCAGAAGAGCAGTCATCGCACGAGGCGTGTCAGCCCCATTACGTCGTGGTGGATGTCGAGATGTCGCGGCTTGCCTGTGAACTATTGATACGGACCCGGAATTCGGTCCGGTGCAGCTGCATCGGTTATGCAAACCGGGAACAGCGGGAATGGATTATTCAATATATTGATTTCCTGTTCGACCATCTGTCCATTAGCACCTAAAGTTGAAGGAACACCTCATGCTGAAAATCATTCCGCTTGGTGGAACCCGGGAAATCGGCCTGAACATGATGGTCATCGAATACAACAACGTGGCCTTTGCCATCGATGCGGGCCTCATGTTTCCTGAAGGCTATATGCTTGGGGTGGATATTGTGATTCCGGAAATGGATTATGTCCGGGAAAAACACAGCGACTTTGCCGCCATTGTGCTCACCCATGCCCACGAAGATCATATCGGCGCCCTCCCCTTTCTGCTGCGGGATGTGAACGTTCCGGTATTCGGAACGGCGTTTACCCTTGAACTGGTTAAACACAAGCTGGAGGAGGTGGGGCTGCTTTCAGCCGCCCGTCTCCATGAAATTTCGCCGGATGAAATGCTCCGGATCGGCCCGTTTGAGCTTGATTTCATCCGGGTAAACCACAGCGTTGTGGACGGCGTGGGCATCGCCATCAAAACACCGGCGGGCACCATTATTCACACCGGCGACTTCAAATTCAGCGACAGCCCCTTTGCCTGGATGAACACCGATGTCAACAAATTCGCCTGGTACGGCCGCAACGGGGTGCTGGCACTGATGTCGGATTCCACCAACGTGGAAAAGGAGGGATACACCATTTCCGACAAGAAGGTGGGGGAGACGCTGGAAAAAATTATCGCCCAGAGCAACGGCCGGGCGATTATCGCGCTGTTTGCCTCCAATATCGTGCGTATCCAGCAGATCGTGGATATCGCGGCCAGAACCAACCGGAAAATCGCCTTTGACGGCAAAAGTATAGAGATGAGTACCCAGATCGCAAAAGGCCTGAATTATCTGCGCATGCCCGAAAAGATTGAAATCAACATCCGAAACACGGAAGACTTTCCCGACGATGAAGTGATCGTCGTCACCACCGGCAGCCAGGGTGAGCCCATGTCCTCCCTTGCCCGAATGGCAACAGGCCGCAACAAATTGATCAAGACCAAAAAGGGCGACACCATCATCCTGTCCTCCAAATTCATCCCGGGCAATGAAAAGGCTATCGCTAATATTATCAACCTCTTCTACGAGCAGGAAGCCGATGTGGTGTATGAAAAAATTTCGGATATTCATGTATCGGGCCACGCCTTTCGGGAAGAGCTCAAGCAGATGATCAAGCTGGTCAAGCCGGATTATTTTATCCCGATTCACGGGGAACGCCGCCATCTTGTGCTGCACACCCGCCTGGCCCACTCCATCGGCATCCCCGAATCCAAAACCATCCTTCCGGACAACGGTCAGATCATCGAATTCTCGCCCCATGGTCCACGCATGGGCGGCCACGTGGAGACCGGCCGGGTGATGGTGGACGGCAAAGGCGTCGGGGATGTAGGCAGCAGCGTGCTTCGGGAACGCAAGGAGCTGGCCGAGGACGGCCTGGTCATCGTAACCATGGTCTTTGACGAAGAGACCGGCATCGTCATCTACGGCCCGGAACTCACATCAAAAGGGTTTGTGTTCTTCAATGTTACCGGCCATCTGCTTGAAGACGCCCAGTGCGTGATTCTGGAAATCGTGGAAGAGGTGACACCGGATATCCCCGATCGCGTGGCCGTGATCGAATCCCGGATGAAGACGGCCCTCCGGCAATATTTTAAATTTACCATCAAGCGGCGACCGGTTGTCATACCGGTAATCATTGAGGTATAGCATGAAAAAAGAACTCGGGGGCATTCTGGTTTTTTTTCTGGTTATTCTGACGCTGGTCAGCCTCCTCACTTACAGCGCGGTAGACCCGTCACTGAACCACACCGGCGGATCAGCGAAAATTAATAATTTTTTCGGTCCGCTGGGTGCCCATACGGCGGGATTTCTGCTGGGCGGGTTCGGGCTCGGCGCCTTCTGGATACCGGTGCTGCTGCTGGTGGCCGGCATCCGTATATTCCGGGGACGGCCGACCAAAACCATCATCCCGGTCACCCTGGGCGGCCTGCTTTTGATCATCGCCACGGGCGCGTTGTTTGCGTTCCGGCAGAACACCTACCCGTTTTTCGGCACGGAATTCTCCGCCGGCGGCATCACCGGCATTCCCCTGCAGCGGCTTCTCGCCCATTTCTGTGGCCGGGCCGGCGGCCTGATCATCGCCTTTCTCCTGTTTCTCACCGGCCTTATTATCGCCACCGGGTTTTCGCCGGTGCGGTTCGGCAGTCGCTGCTGGCAACTGGGATACGCGCTTTTTGCCCGTATCCGGACCGCCTATACCATACGCCAAGAGAGAAAGCGGAAGGCCGCAAAGCGCGAGGCCGCAAAAAACAAAAAGCCCCGGACCAAGCCCCGGGAAATAAAAATCAAGACCCCGGCCGAAAAACCCGCCAAACCGGTCCCGCGGCCCAAGCAGGAAGAGTTCGATTTCATGAGCCCCTCGGGAGCCTATACCCTGCCATCTGTCAAATTTCTCGCGGAACCGGACCAGCGTCCCGCCTCGGTGGACGATGAAAGCCTTGAGATGCAGTCCCGAATGCTGGAAAAAAAACTGGAGGATTTCGGCATCAAGGGCGAGGTCACCGAGATATCCCCCGGGCCCGTGGTCACCACCTTTGAATACAAGCCCGCCCCGGGCGTGAAAATAAACAAGATCGTCAATCTTTCCGACGACCTGTCCCTGGCGCTCCGGGCCATCAGCATCCGGATCGTGGCGCCCATTCCCGGCAAATCGGTGATAGGCATCGAGATTCCCAATGCCGAGCGGGAGATTGTCCGAATCCGGGACATCATCATCTCTCCGGCCTTTGACAAGCTGAAATCCAGAATGGCCCTCTGCCTGGGCAAGGACATCATCGGCGAACCGGTAGCCGTGGAGATGGACAAGATGCCCCATCTCCTCGTGGCTGGTTCCACCGGATCCGGCAAAAGCGTCGCCCTGAACACCATGATCTGCAGCCTGCTATACAAGGCACGGCCCGACGAGGTCAAGCTGCTCATGATCGACCCCAAGCGCATTGAGCTCTCCCTTTATGACGGTATTCCCCACCTCATCTCACCGGTAGTCACGGACATGAAAAAAGCCACCAACGCCCTGAACTGGGCCGTCCGGGAGATGGAGGACCGGTATCAGAAACTGTCGGAAAAAAAGGTCCGCAACATAGGCCAGTACAATCGTAAGATTGACAAGGAAAACACGGACAGTGAACAGGCCGCGGAAAAACTGCCCTACATCGTGATTATTATCGACGAGTTCGCCGACCTCATGGCCGTGGCCTCCCGGGATGTGGAGGCGTCCCTGGCTCGACTGGCCCAGATGGCCCGGGCCGGTGGGATTCACTTGATTCTCGCCACCCAGCGCCCCTCGGTGAACGTTCTCACCGGGTTGATCAAAGCCAACTTTCCCACACGCATTTCCTTTCAAGTGTCGTCGAAAACCGACTCCCGGACCATTCTGGACACCAATGGCGCGGAAAGCCTGCTGGGCAGCGGGGATATGCTTTACCTCGCACCGGGCGCCGCCAAGCTTCAGCGCATCCACGGGGCCTATATCTCCGAGGAAGAGGTGAACCGGATTATCGAATTTCTGAAAAAACAGAAACAACCCGAATTCGTCCCTGCCATCACCGAACCGCCGCCGAAGCAGGAAAGCGAGACCGCGGAAACCGAATACGACGACCGGTATGACGAGGCCGTGGCACTGGTGGCAAAGACACGCCAGGCATCCATCTCCATGGTACAGCGCCACCTGAGAATCGGTTATAACCGGGCGGCCCGGATTATCGAAACCATGGAGCAGGAAGGTGTTGTCGGCCCTTCCGACGGCGTCAAACCCCGGGAAGTGCTGGTCGCCAACTACGATGATATGGATTCTCTGAAATGACCCCTGACATTACCCCCGAAACCACTCCTCAAGCCACCATTGACCGCAACCTGCTTCATGCGACCAAAGGCTTTCTCGACGACTCGGAAGCCGACCATTTATACCACATCGCACTCATGGCCGGCCCCAGGGGCCCGTGCCTGGAAATCGGCAGCTACTGCGGCAAGTCGGCCATCTGCATCGGCACGGCCTGCCGCGATACCGGCAGCATCCTTTTTTCCATCGACCATCACAAAGGCTCTGAGGAACAGCAGCCCGGCGAAGCTTTTTTCGACCCTGAACTGTTTGACTACACCTCCGGCCGGGTCAATACCGCCCCGTTTTTTCTGGCCGCCATCGAACGGGCCGGGCTTACAGATACGGTTGTCCCCATGATCTGCCCATCAAAAACCGCGGCCCGATGCTGGGCAACGCCCCTGAGCTTCGTGTTTATCGACGGAAGTCATGCCTTTGAAGCCGCAGCAGCAGACTATCAGTGCTGGGCGCCTCACATCGTGCCCGGCGGGTTTCTGCTGATTCACGACATCTTTGAAGACCCGGCCGAAGGAGGACAGGCACCCTACGAGGTTTATAAAACAGCGCTGTCCTCGGGCCTGTTTATGGCCCATTCCCGGGTCAGTACCCTGGGGGTGCTGAAGCGGCTGGAATCATCCGATTGAACATATTTTTGACCACGGAAAGACACGGAAAGACACGGAAAGCGCCTTATTCCATCACAACAGTCTGATGCCATGGGGAAAAAACATTCAACCGGACGATTCGTTGCGATCATAGTAATACAGGCCGGGATCCTGCTACTGACAGCCGGCCGGGGAGACCTGTGGCTGGATGAAATCTGGTCGCTCCGGTTTGCCGCGTCGGCCAGAACCCCCTGGGATCTTTTCCGATTCACCCACGACAACAACCACCTGGTCAACACATTGTTTCTGTATCTGGCCGGTGAGGGGCGCCCTTTTGTGGTCTACCGGCTCCTGTCCATGGCCTCGGCCCTGGGCACCCTTTTGCTGCTGGGACGCATTGCCGGCAAACGGTGGGGAAATGCGGAGCGGATACTGGTGGTCGGGCTCACCGCGGTGTCATTCCCTTTTATTCTCTACGGCTCTGAAGCCCGGGGATATGCCCCGGCCATGTTCTTCGCGGTAGCCGCCTTTACCCTGATTGATGGAAGAAAGACAATGCACCGGGTTGTCAATCTTCGGCGCGTCAATCTTCAGCAAATCAGGGTTCGGCAACTGGCCGGGCGGGCGGGTGCTTTCTGGGGTGTTTCGATCATGGGCATACTGGCCCATTCAACCGTTGTGATGGTGCTGGCAGCTCTGGTGCCTTACGCCGTGATGTATGACCGGCCCCACACGGCAGCAGGCGGCGGGAATGTTTTTCGCCGGCTTGTCGTGGCCTGCCTCTACTTCAGCGTTCCGGCTACCTTCTGCGTGTTTTTTTATTTGCTTTTCATCCAGCCCATGGTCGTGGGCGGCGGGCCGGTATATGGCTCGGCAAGGGTGGCCGGTCAAACGGCCGCCATGCTGATGGGCATTCCGGACACGGCGACGGGACGGACCGCCGCCCTGGCCGGCGCCGGAGTGATTCTCATAGCCGGCAGTTTTCTCCTGTATCGACGAAAAGACCGGTTGTGGGTGTTTTTCCCGCTGATGCTGATCGTGGTGCCGGTCCTGGTAATAGTAATCACCCGGCCTACCTTCCTCTACTTCCGGTACTTCATGGTCTGCCTGCCTTTTTTTTTCCTGCTGCTGGCAAGGCTGCTGGCCGGGATTTACAGATTCTTAGGAGCAAGGTGGCGCCTTCGGGCAAACGTCATCATCGCCCTTGTCACGGGGGTCTTCATCACCGGTCATGCCACGCGCATCATCCCCCTGGTACAGGAAGGCCGGGGGCATTACCGGGCCGCCTTAACCGACATCGCCGACCGCACCGACCGTTTTCCCACCCGCATCGGCAGCGAACATGACTTCCGAAACAAGCTTTTGATAGGGTTTTATTCAAAGCGGACCGGCCTGAACGGCAAACTGCAATATGTTACACAAAACCAATGGCACCACCTTCCACCGGACTGGTTCATCGCCCACACCCAGGACCGCAGGGAGCAGGCCCGACAACGCATCATCGTGCCCGGGGCCGGGGCTTTCCACCTGGTGGCAGTATATGATTACGGGGGCGTCTCCGGCTGGAAATGGTTTGTTTACCGACGGACAGGCTATGGTCGGTTTCCCGGGAAATGGGGGCAGGCCTTCAGGCAGGCAAAGCAGGACACCCCGTAGTTGCCGAAAAAACTCAGGGTGAGCTGATCCATGAACCGGGTGAGCAGCCGGCTGCGCTTGACCACGGCCCGCAGCATGCGCAGGTTCCATCCCGGCGGCATGAGGGTATGATCAATGCAGTTGCCCATGCATTTCATGATGTCAATGCCCTTGTCCGACAACGCCCCCACCGGGCAGGCCCGCCGGCAGAGATCGCATTTTTCCGGACATATCCGCGGCAGCTCCTGCGGAGCGCCGTAATCGGGCCATTCCAGGGTGGTGATCAGCCCCCCGAGCCGGAGTATATTGCCCTTATCCGGATGAATCAGCAGGGTATTTTTTCCCATCTTCCCCAGACCGGCTTCCACGGCCGCATGCTTGAGGCTGATCAGCCCCCGGGGCTCGCCGCCGTGAAACCGAAGGGGGCTGTATGCAGGCACCGGCAGCGCCGCATGGCCAGCCGCCTCGATCATCACACAGAGGGCGTTCATTGCCTCGTTCATCATCTGGTAATAGGTATGAAAGGCGGCGGTATAAAAGGAATATATCCCGTTGTTGCGCGAGGTCTGAAACACCGACAACGGCAGGGGCCTGGCGGTCACCAGGACGGTCCCGGCGCCGGGCAGCAGCTCATCGGGCCGAAATCCCTCGGGTGCCTTCCGGCTGAGGGAACGGGCATCGGCCATACCGAACACGGGAATATCCTTCTGTCTGAGGTAATGCTGTACATCTTCAACAATCGCAGTGGTCATATCAGTCTCCCATCCACGTTAAAATTCCAGCCCGATGTTGCCGCAGGCATAGACACCGTCAGCGCCCTGAATGACAAAGGCGCGGCCGGCGGCGTTGCCGATCGACAACCCGGCGTTCAGCCCCGTTACATGCCGGCCGATCTCCTTGTTGTATTGAATGGCCACTCGTTTGATGGCCCCCCCGCCACCTGTGGCGCGTTCCACCAGCGTATCCAGATAATCGAAATAGACGGCGTTGTTCACGTGCTCCAGCATATCATAATCGGAGCGGCGGGTGGTAATCGCAATCTCAAAGTCGGGCATCAGTTTTTTGTTTGGTTTCCAGGCTTCGATGTCCCAGTCCAGGGCGAATTCAGGCTCTATGCCGTAGAGATCGTCCGTAGCTTCCGGCACCCGCACCACCCGGCGCCTGTTCAGGTCCAGATACAGCCATGAACTGGCCGCCACGGCAACCTGCTCGCCGTTGCATATCACCTCGTATTCCCGGAACGACTTGAATCCTTTCCGCCCCCGATGCCAGGTCCGAACGGTCACCAGCTCTCCGTAGACCGGGCGATGGCGGATTTCAACGGCGAGCTTGTTCAGGATCCAGGCGTATCCTTCGGCGATCAGTACATTGGGGGTATTGGGACCTCCTCTCAAGGTCTTATCTGATAAAGGTGACAGGGCAGCACTATGCACATGGGAAATCGCCGCGTCCTGAAGGATTCGGACGAACGAATCCAGACGCACCCGTGAATCCGGTGCGGTCTGGAAATAATCGATTTCTCGTGTCAGTTCAAAACCCATACCCCATTTTCCTTTTCGCGTCCGATGGCGCTCATGGCACCTCATGGCCGGCATTCAAGAGCTTCTACAACGGTTTCCTACTGTTATAAGGTTAAAAACGCCAGTGCCGTATCCAGCATCCGGTTGGCATACCCCCATTCGTTGTCAAACCAGGCCAGCACATTCACGCCGGTCTTTCCGCTGACCCGGGTCTCGGTACCGTCGATCACGGCGGAATGGGGATCATGGTTGAAGTCCCACGAGACCAGAGGCATATCCGTATACCCCATCACCCCCCGCAGCCAACCCGTTGCCGCATCCCTGAGGATCTGATTGATCGCCCGGGCATCGGTGGGGGTTTTCACAAAACAGTTCAGGTGCATGGCGGAAACATTGATAACCGGCACCCGCAGGGCCATGGCTTCAAAACGGCCGGCCATGTTCGGCAGAATCCGGGCAATGCCGCCCGGCAGTTCGGTCTTTATGGGAATAACGGACTGGCTGGAACTTCTGGACCGTCGCAGATCCAGGTTATGGTAGGCATCGATCACCGGCTGGTCGTTCATCAGGGAATGGATGGTGGTGATCATGCCGTGTTCAATGCCCAGGTTGTCGTCCAGCACTCTGATCACCGGCACGATGCAGTTGGAGGTGCAAGAGGCATTGGAAATAATGGTGTGTTCCGGCTTCAGGTCCCCGTGATTGATGCCGTACACGATGGTGGTGTCCACGTCCCGATCGGCCGGACAGGAGAACACCACTTTCTTTGCCCCGCTTTCCTGGTGTTTTTCGGCCATATGGCGTTCCGTGAAACTGCCGCTACACTCCAGCACCAGGTCAACCCCCAGATCCCGCCAGGCAAGCGTGGCCATATCGGTTTCGGCGGAAACCCGAATGGGGTCATCGTTCACATACAGCGTATTGCCCTCATAAATCACCTCTCCGGCAAACCGCCCGTGGGTGGAATCGAACCGGGTCAGGTGGGCGATGGATTCGATTGCGGCCAGCTCATTGATGCCCACGATGCGCATGTCCTTACGGTGCCCGCTCTCATAAAGAGCGCGAAGGATGCAGCGTCCGATCCGGCCATAGCCGTTTATTGCCAGCGAAAATGTCATAATGTTTATCTGCCACCCACTCGAAACGTCCTCATCACTCACAACTCACTCCTCTTTCTCCCAAGCCCAATAATCCTATAAAACCTCATGCTCATTTTCAAGAGATGAATGGGCCGGGTTCAATTTGACATTCAAAAATATTTTAACTATAGTTGCAACGAGTTGTTTGCATAATACGGACCGAAAGAGCAAGGAGGGGTCGCATGGACAGTCAAATGGAGCACATTGATCTGGAAAAAGGAAAGATTCTGCATGACGGCAACTGGTTTTCCGATCAAGAACTGGCTGAAAAAATTCAGGAAAAAATTCAGTCCGGTGATATGAAATTCGCCAGACTTGCCGCGCTCCTGGAGGAACTCAACGCGGCCATGGAAAATACTCAGGTGCTGGAAACCAAAATTATTCTCACCAAGCAGCAGTATGAAAAACTGACCCTGCTCGGCGGCGGCAATGAAAACGAGGCCGTGCACAAGGCGGTGCTGGCATTTATAGAGACCGATTCCATCGCATCCGTACCCGAGGACCCGGCCCCGGAAGTCACATTTACCAGTGCCGACCAATCCCCGGCGCAGGGGACAACCACTCAGTTCGTGGAGGCTGGCGGAACGGGCAAAAAGGCCGTCATAAATTGCTCAAAGTGCAATGCCCCCATCCAGATAGACGTGGACGACATGCCCCCCGAAATCCGGTGCCCCACCTGCAACGCCAAGGGGGTGCTCAAGATACACAAGAGCAAACCCCAGTTCAAGGAACATTATCTAGGATAAGGAGTACAGAAACAATGACCAACCAGATTCGAACAGCCCTTCTGCTGGGGGCATTAACCGGTGTGATTATCCTGGCCGGCGGGCTTATCGGCGGCAGGGTCGGCATCATCATCGCGCTGGTGCTTGCCGCTGGGATGAACTTTTTTTCCTATTGGTACTCGGACAAAATTATCCTCAAGATGTACCGGGCACGGCCGATCACCCCGGATGAGGCGCCCGATCTGCACAGGCTGGTGGAATCCCTTTGCCGGCGGGCGGGCCTTCCCATGCCCAAGGTGTTCATCATGCCGGAAGAGGCCCCCAACGCCTTTGCCACGGGCCGAAACCCGGACAACGCCGTTGTGGCCGTTACCCAGGGCCTGATCCGGTACATGAATGAGCAGGAACTTGCCGGGGTCATCGCCCATGAACTGGGGCATGTGAAAAACCGGGATATTCTGATCGGGTCCATTGCAGCGACCCTCGCCGGCGCCATCATGGTCCTGGCCAGCTTTGCTCGCTGGGCGGCCATATTCGGCGGTGTTGGCAGAGATGATGACGATGGCGGCGGCATTATCGGGCTGATCGCCATGTCGATCCTGGCGCCCGTGGCCGCCATGATGATCCAGATGGCCATTTCCCGGTCTCGGGAATACCTTGCGGACAGCACCTCGGCAGACATTACGGGCAACCCCGACGGCCTGGCCAGTGCCCTGGAAAAACTAGGGGCCTATTCCAAGAAGATTCCTTTCAAGGCGGAACCGGCAACGGCCCACATGTTCATAACCAACCCCCTGGCCGGCAAAAACCTGATGAACCTGTTTTCCACCCATCCGCCCATTGAACGGCGGATCGCCCGCCTCAGGGGGTAAGAAAGCCGTATTGTTCCAATATGGCCTGAATTTTGCTTTTCACTATAGAGACAATGAATTCACTGACCAGATTTACCTGAAAGGGGACTTTGCTGACTGGAAGACAACCGGCACCAGAAAGCCCTTTCAGAAAGACAACCCGGGGATTTGCCCGGGTGACAGAAATGATGGTCTCGTAAAAAGCTTCCAATCCCGCCGCGGCGTTTTTGCAGTAAGTAACTTGTGCGAGGTTTGATTTTTTACCGCTAATTGTGCTGAATGATCTATTTTCCTTCCATACTTTTCTTTGCTCGCCCAAAGAAGATGCACTCGTAAAAAGTCGTTTGCCGACGGCAAAGTAAAAAGTTCAAGCCCGGCTTACGATTGGGGGCGTCGATGCATCTCGAGGAATGGAGCGTACTTAGGCGTACGTGACATGACGAGAGATGCATCGCAACGCAGATATTGGACTTTTTACGAAGCCGTCAAAGAAAAGTATGCAAAAGAAAGGGCGCCCCGCAGCCTGGCCTTCGGCTACCCTCGCAGGAACGCTTTTTTCGGCGCGGGCAGAAATACCCGGGTATTTTTTTTCAGCCCCAGGCTGCATGCCTGACGCTAAAGGTCAAAGGGAGTGAGGCTTTCACACCCGTCATCGGTCACCAGCAGGGTCTGTTCAAACTGGGCGGAAAGAGAGCCGTCCCGGGTAACGGCCGTCCATTCATTCTCCAAAATGCGCATCTCCTTTGCCCCCAGGTTGATCATGGGTTCAATGGTAAACACCATGCCGGGAATCAGCTTGATACCCTTGCCCCGATCGCCGTAATGAGGCACCTGGGGGTGTTCATGGAAATCGAAACCCACCCCGTGGCCCACGAATTCACGTACCACGGAACATCCCCGCTGCTCCACATACTGCTGAATCGTCCAGCCGATATCCCCCAGGGTGGTACCGGGGGAGACCTTTTCGATAGCGGCCCTGAGGCTGCCACGGGTGACCTTGACGATCCGGCGGGCATCCTCGCCCGGGGTGCCGGCAAAAAAGGTCTTGTTGACATCCGCATAATAACCGTTCAGAATCGGCGTGACATCCACGTTTACGATGTCACCGTCCTGAATCACCCGATCTCCGGGGATACCGTGGCAGATCTCGTCATTTATGGAAATGCACACGCTCTTGGGAAAACCCCGATAGTTCAGGGGGGCCGGGACAGCGCTATGCTTCACCGTATGGTCGTGCAGGACGGCATTGATGGCATCCGTGGTGACACCGGGCTCGATCATTGATTCGGCCATATCCAGCAGTTCCAGGGCAAGCCGCCCGGCCGCCTTGATGCCCGCCACGTCCGCGGCGGTCTTGACCCGTATATTGTACTGGTCGAGATAAAGCTTTTCCAGCCGGTTATCCCCCGTGTCCCTGTTCAGGCAGCACTTCTTGTATTTCAGTCCGCTGCCGCAGGGACACCGCGTGTTCCGGTTAATACGTTCCTGGCTGTTCTTTTTTTTCATGATTTGAATTCTCAAAACAACTGATTGCAATTGACTAAGGCCGATGCTTATATGTCAATATCATACAAGCCTCCCACTGGATTTGCAAAGGGAAAGCCCGGTCGCCTGACATTTTGTTTTGAAAAATTTACCCGGATGTTGTATTAACGAAATACATTCCTTTATGTAAAAAAAAACAAAGCCGCGGGGCGGATGGATTATCACCACCGCAGAACCAGACCGCGGGGCCGGAAAATTATCGTCATGAACAATATGCAGCATAACAACACAGAGGCCCCTGTTCCCTATGACATCCAATCGCCGGATACGGTCCGCACCGATATACTGACGGCCATGCCATACGCGTACCACGAGAAACGGGGCATCGACATCGAAATCCGGCAGCCGGAGTTCACCTCGGTATGTCCCATGACCGGACTGCCCGATTACGGCAGCATCATCATCACCTACCGGCCGGACCGGCATATTGTTGAACTGAAGTCCCTGAAATTTTATCTGCTGCAATACCGGAACGTGGGCATTTTTTACGAACACGTGGTGAATAAGATATTGGAGGATATAAACCGGGTCATCACCCCCGAACGGATCGTTGTAAAGGGCGAATTTACGGCAAGAGGCGGCATCACCGCCAATATAACGGCTGCTGCTGACACCGGCACGGAGGGAAACGACCATGAGCTTGCTTGAGGCATACTTTATTGTTGTGGAAACCCGTAACTGCCCGTTTTACGAAGAAAACGATGAATTCCAACTGTCGGTAAACGTCCTGCACATGCCGCCGGGCAAACCCACCTGCACGATCCTGATTGACGACATAAAGGCCCGGTTCAATGCAGAACAGGAGGATGCGCCGCACGGAACCGACACGGACAACAGTTTCTGGTGCAGCGGCTGCACCGGGGCCATCAAGCTGTCCTATGAAAAAGGCACCGAATACGTATTCGAGCTGGAAGACCCTCATGACAACGCCAGGGACAACATTGCCAGACTGCTGCGAAATTTCTCTTTTTTCAAGACCCTGAAAAAAAACGAGGTAAAACACCTGGTGGCCTTTATCCGGCACAGGGAGTTCGCCAAGGGCGAAACCATTATTCAAAAAGGCGAATCCGGCAAAAATCTCTATATAATTCTCTCCGGCATGGTGGAGGTAGTGGGAGAAAACGACGTTAACATCGCCTTTCTGGGAAAAGAAGAAATCCTGGGCGAAATGAGCCTGATCAGCGGGGATGCCGCCGGCGCCACCATCAAGGCGGTGGAGCCCACTAAGGTCATTTATTTAAACAGCCGGAATTTCAGGCGGCTGCTGCGAAAATTTCCCTCCCTTCAGATGTATTTTGCCAGCCTTCTGTCCAAGCGCCTTTCCAGAACCAATACCGCCCGTACCGAAGAACTGAAATCGGGCATGAGCGGCAATCTTTCGGAGATGCCGCCTTCTGAGCTCTTGCAGACCTTTAACATGAACCGAAAAACCGGGGTGCTCACCTTCAAGTTTCCCCATGAGACCGCCACCATCACCTTCAAGGAAGGCGAATCCATCCGGGCGACTTTCGGCGACCTGAAAAACCGGGAGGCATTCTGGGCCGTGCTCAGGGAAACCACCGGCCGGTTCAAGTTCACCCCCGGCCTGCCGCCGGATGACGCCTCCCGAAGCGAAATCGGCCAGTTCATGTGGCTGCTGATGGAAGGCCTGTCCCGAATGGACGAAGAAGCCCACGGGGAGGGGAAAAGCAACGCCGCCGCCCAATAAAATCTAGTCCTGTTCAGGTCCGAACGGCTTAAACCGCACAATCAGGTGGGGCAACAAGGTCAGGGCCGCAATAAGGGCGATCAGCATGGCAAGGCCCGTCAGCAGGCCGAAGACGATGGTGGGAATAAAGTTGGAAAGCGCCAGGATGGAAAACCCGATGATGATGGTCACGGACGTATAATACATGGCATAGCCGATACTGCCGTGGGATCGCTCCATGGCGGTATAATAATCGTTTCCCGCCAGATACTCCCGTTTAAACCGGTGTATATAGTGAATCGTGTCGTCCACGGCGATTCCCACGCTGATGGCCGCAATGGTGATGGTCATCATATCAAGCGGAATTTTAAGCCAGCCGATGACCCCGAGAACCACCGCGATGGCCAGCACATTGGGCGCAATGGCAATCACCGACACCTTGACGGAACGAAACAGCACCAGAAACATGATCATCAGGGCCAGCAACACCACACCCAGGGTTTTGATCTGGGAATCAAACAGGCTCTGGAGCATATTGTTATAAAGCACCAGCATGCCGGTGAGCCGCACCTCATCCGGACCGAACCCAAACCGTTCCATGATTTCCGTCTTGATGGTATGAATCAGCTGATTACGCCTCAGCGACGGCGACGTATCCACGATCCGGACCATCATCCGGGCCTGGTCGTGTTCTACAGAGACAAACGGGCTGACAAGTTGATCCCGGTACTTGTCCGGCAATTCATTGTAAATCAACGGAAGCTCAAAACTGTCCAGGGGCTTGCCGTTGTTCAACCGGTGGGCCACCTTAAGCATGGTCCCCAGCGACAGCACCTTACCGGTCACCGGTATACTGTCCAGATAATCATGGACCGACTCGATGCGATTCATCTTATAAGGGGTGAACCAGTACTGCTCTCCGCTTTGCTCGGCCTCGAATTCGGCAAACATGTCAAAATCGTCTTTGCCGGCTGCGTTATCCGCGGCTTTTCCGCCGGCTTGTGCCTGTTTTTCCGCATCATCGCCGGCAAAATTAAGAATCACATCCAGCGGGGTGGTGCCGCCCAGTTGCTGATCAATCACTTTCATGCCCTGGTAAATTTCCGTGGATTTTTTAAAGTAATTCACAAAGGCGTTTTCCACGGTGAGCCGGGATATACCCACAACGCTCACGATCAATGCAGCGGCACTGACCGCCACGATAGCGCCCCCATGACGACGGGTCAGCGCGGCCATGCCACTGGTTAAGACCCCGCCGCCACCCGACGCGGGCGGGGGCGGGGTCTTTTTCAGAAGCACAAGGGCAGCCGGAAAAAATAGAAAGCTAACCAGCAGGGAGACGGCAATGCCGCCCACCATCATCCAGCCGAAGGTAATTACCGGCTTGATGTCACACAGCAGCAACGAACCGAACCCCGCAACGGTGGTCAAGCCCGCGTAAAGACAGGGTGTCAGCTTCAAACGCACCGTTTCGATAACAAGATCGTAATGGGCGGCCGCCGGATTTTCGGCAAGCAGCTCCCGGTAGCGCACCACCAGATGAATGGCAATGGCCATGGTAATGATCAGCTGAAGCGAGATAAAGTTGGACGAAATAACGGTGACCTTCCAGCCGAACAGGCCCAGCAGCCCCATCATGGCAACGGTGGAAAAGACGCAGCACAGCATGGGAAGCACCACCCACCGGGGCTTCCGGAAAATAATACCCAGCATCAACACCAGAAAGAAAAACACCCCCGCCCCGAAAATCTTCAGGTCGTTTTTGATGAACCGGATCAGGTCGTTTGCGATCATGCTGACCCCGCCCAGAAACAGGTCCGCCCCCTTTTCGTGGGAGGCCATGATCGCACGGATGCTGGCGATCAACTGCTGGTTTTCCCGGCGATGAACATTGCGGGCGTGATAGATTTTTTCTTCCAGTCGTTCCAGTTCTGCAGACTGGGCAGCGGTCAGGCCGGTGGTCGCGCTTTTATTTGCCAGTGCGTCCCGCCTTTTGACCATTTCCATGTACTGGGAATCAAGGGTCAGGTTGATCTGAATGCCGGTTGTCTTCAGGTCCGGGCTCACCAGCAGATTCCGATACAAAGGACTGGTTTTCAATTCCTGCCGGGCAAGCTCCATGTTGACGCCGGACGAACGCAGGGTGGGCAGAGAGCCGGCCAGCTCTTTTACCGGCACCGGAGGACTTTCCAGCAGGGGGACATCCAGTAGGGTCATCACGGAGGCCACCCCTTCCAGGGCGGTCAACTCATCCCGCAAAGCAGCGATATCATCCAGCACCTTGTCCGACAACAGATCCGCCTGGGGCGTATAGGCGATAACAAGGAAACTTTGAATGTTATAGCGGTCGTCTATCTTCCGGGCATACTGAATATCCTCGTCGCTTTCGTTTGCCAGGGTATCGGCGGAAGCGTCGATCTGGAAATCTTTGGCAAAATACCCCAGCATGCCGATCACGATAAAAAACACCACCAGCAATCGCCATGGATGGTTCAGAACCGAAGCGTAAAACCGTCTTATCTTAGAATCAGTGTGGGTCATGGATATCTTTTACGCCAAGACGTTATTGATGTACTCGTAAAAAGTCGCTTGCAGACGGCAAAGTAAAAAGTTCAAGATCAAGGCGCCGATGCATCTCGAGGAATGGAGCGTACTTGGCGGTACGTGACATGACGAAAGATGCATCGCAACGCAGATATTGGACTTTTTACGAAGCCGTCATTATTGCTTTGTGAACATACCGGCAACGATAAACACAAGACCAATAGCCAGCAGGATAAACCAGAGATAGGTCTGGGCCAGTACAAGCGCCCATGGCCGTGCCTGCTCCCATGGAATGGCGCTGATCCAATCCGTGCCGGCAATCTGCTCGATGGTAAAAATTTCCAGTTGATTTGCCATCACATTGGAAATCATTTTAAATCCCCAGATCACCCCTGCCACGATCCAGAAAATAAAACCGATGACCGATAGTTTCACATTCACCTCCGTGGTTTGTTCGTCATTATTCCGAACTTAACCCAAACGGCATGAAAAAAACAAGCGTTTTGTATCGGCATAACCGATACGGATACCGGCCGGTATTACTTTTTCTTTTCTGGAAACAGCCGCAGGACATCGTCCTTTCCCGCCTTGCAGACCCCCCGTTCGGTGATAAAACCGGTCACCAACCGCGCCGGCGTCACGTCAAAGGCGTAGTTGGCCGCCGGGCTTGATTCCGGAACAATCAGCGCGTGCGCGGTCCGAGCGTCCACCCGGCCCTGGATATAGCGGACCTCTTCCGGGTTCCGCTCTTCGATGGGGATCTGATTGACGCCGTCTTCCAGCTCCCAATCAAAGGTACTGGAAGGCAGGGCCACATAAAAGGGGATGTTGTTATCCTTTGCGGCCAGCGCTTTTAAATAGGTCCCGATTTTGTTGGCTACATCGCCCGTATAGGTGGACCGGTCCGTTCCGACAATAACGATATCCACCTTCCCGTGCTGCATCAGATGCCCGCCGGCGTTATCCGTGATCACCGTGTGCTTTACCCCCTGTCGTCCCAGTTCCCATGCTGTAAGCCGGGCCCCCTGGTTGAGCGGCCGGGTTTCATCCACCCATACATGAACATCGATGCCATCCTCAAACGCCTTGTAGATGGGGGCGGTGGCTGTTCCATATTCGATGCAGGCCAGCCAGCCGGCATTGCAGTGAGTGAGCACATTGACCGGCTTTCCGCCCTTTTTCCGGCTGATGGCCGAAATCAAAGCGACACCATGCTCGCCGATACGCCGGCAATTTTCCGCCTCCTCTTCGGCAATGGCCAGGGCTTCGGCTTTTGCCGCGGCCCGCCTGGCCGCGTTATCCGTTTGCGCCAATGTTTTGGTACATACCCTGTCAACCCCCCACGCCAGATTAACGGCGGTGGGTCTTGCCTGTTTCAACCGTTCGCAGGCACTTTTAAAATCCTGCTCAAAACTGCTTTCATCCCGGGCATTCAGCGCCGCCAGAAAGGCGCCGAAAGCGCCGGTGGCACCAATCAGGGGGGCGCCCCTTACCATCATGTCGGCAATGGCCGTAATGGCATGGTCCACGGACTTTAAATCCACAATCACCAACTCATGGGGAAGCATTCGCTGATCTATAATCTGAACGGTCCGGCCGTCGTCTTCAAGCCAGATGGGTCGCATCCGCTTTTCTTCTGTCACCGTCATCACATGTCACCTCCGCATAAAATTAAATCACCTCTCCCTTCCTATCAATTTCCGGCCGTATTGAAAAGAAAAATCGGCGCCATCCTCTCCTCTTGCAGAGTTCATGCGACTGCATCACCCGGCTTTCGACGGATTGGCATGTTTTTCGCATTTTATATGTAAATATCCGACCCCAGAGGGGCCGGCTTTGGTTGCCCCTATAACTTGTCTTGAACTTTTTACTGGTCTCACTCAAGGTTAAAGCCCCCGCCTTTAGGCGGGCAGATTTATCACTCCCTTTTAATGTGCTATGCATCGAATAGATGCCGGTTTTTTCCGGGCATCTATTCGATGCATATATCTTCGTGCCCTTCGTGCTCTTCGTGGTAATAAATATCAGCTCAAATGAACCACGAAGCTCACGAAGAACAC